>JBDRSE010000138.1:0-11509 GCA_043825095.1 bacterium | reverse complement strand
CCGCCTGGGACGCAGCACCATCGCTTGCGCCCTACGACTCCGCGAAGAAACGGTGGTGCCCGCTCTTGCTAAAAGCTAACAGCTAAAAGCTAACAGCTTTGATGCCATCTTGCGCAGCATTGAGTTGATAAGAGACTAAGGTGTTTCGACAAAAACCTAGAAACTCAAGTCCGTCCCCATGCTCCTACGGTGGGAAGGTGTCGGAGCAGCATCGGAAGCCTAGGTCGCTGTAGCGGAACTCCGCGCCGGCTGAGATGAACGAGAACTGGCAGGTCATTCCGGCCCCGATGTTGTCGAAGGATCCGCCCCGCACCCGGTACATGGGCGTGGCCGAGCCGACGTCCTCCGAGGTCCATTCCATGAGGTTCCCGCTCATGTCGATGGTGAGGTACTCCCCGATGCACTGGGTTGACATGGGCGCCGGACAGCCGTAGGGCGTTCCGGTGGCCAGCACCTCGTTGTCGTCCGGCGGCGTACAGTCGTGGTCGTAGGCGCGGCCGTTGCATGCGTCGGGGTCGTAGAGATCGCCGTAGGGATACGCGTAGGCCGACACCCCCTGGCAGCCCTCCTGCCACTCGTCCTCCGTGCACAGACGCTTGCCCTGGGCTGCGCAGGCCGCGTCGGCCTCGGTCCAGCTCACATTGGACCACGGGAGCCGGTCCGGCTCGGAGCAGGCGCGGTCGTTGTCGCTGCCCGAGCCCAGCGGGGTGGCGTCCGGCCGGGACGACTCGTAGACGTCGATCCAGTAGTCCAAGGGCCCGTTGACCACGTGCACCATGTCTCCCGGCGTGTCGTTGTCGACCACTCCGTCACAGTCGTCGTCGATCCCGTTGCACTCCTCGGTCCCGGGTGCCGAACCCGGAGTTGTGATGGTGCACTCCTCCGCGTCCTGGGCCGCGTTGCAGACGTAGGTGCCGGTGCCCTTGCAGGCGCCGATGCCGCCGTCGTCGCAGGGCGTGCCCAGGAGCGTGAAGTTCTCGTCGGCCACGCCGTCGCAGTCGCCGTCCTGGCCGTCGCACCGGGTTTCGTAGCCGAGCAGCGCGTTCGGATTGGCCGGGTCGTATTCAACCGCGGCGGGCCACTGGCAGTACCAGCTGTGGGCCAGCGGCCCGGCCCCGTCGGGATCCAGGCAGAGCGGAGTCACCCCGTCGCAGGGCGAGCCCGCCTGCCCCTGATAGCAGTAGCCCACCGGTGCGGTGAGCCCCTCATCCACGGCCCCGTCGCAGTCGTTGTCCACGCCGTCGCAGTACTCCGTCACCGGGGGATTCACCGGACAGGAGTACTCGCAGCCGTTGCCGCCCGAGTTCAGGTCGCCGTTGAGATCGTTGAACCCTGAGCTGCAGGCGTACACGCAGGATCCCCCCACGCACGCGCTCGGGTAGGAGTTCGGCGGGGTGGTCGCCCAGCAGCTCTGGGCACAGGCGCCGCAATTGTTGATGTCGCTGGTAACGTCGTAGTCCTCGTCAACGCTCCCGTCGCAGTCGTTGTCCGCCCCGTCGCAGAGCTCCACCTGGGCCGAGATCTCACCCACGCAGGCCCCAAACGCGCCGCCAGAGCAGGTCTGGATCCCCTCCCGGCAGGTCCCGACGCAGACGCCCTGGGCAGTGCAGCCCGTCGTCGGGCCGTACCCGGGCGTGTAGCAGACCTGGGTCAACGAGCCCCCGCCGGCGGCCTCGTCCGTGGCCCCGTCGCAGTCGTTGTCTGCCCCGTCGCACGCCTCCACCCCGCCGTTGCTGGTGGTGCAGGCGTACTCGCAGCCGTTGCCGTTGTCCCCGGCCGCAAGGTCGCCGTTGAGGTCATAGAACCCGGAGTCACAGACGTACTGGCACCCACCCGCCACGCACGCGGTCGCCGTGGAGTTCAGCCCGGCGTGGGCCGCGCAGCTATAGCCGCAGGAGCCGCAGTTGTTGACGTCTCCCTGCAGGTCGAAGCCCTCGTCGGTGCTGCCGTCGCAGTCGTTGTCGACCCCATCACAGGCCTCCACCCCGCCGTTGCTCGTCACGCAGGGGTACTCGCAACCGTTGCCGGTATCGCCGTTCCCCACGTCCCCGTTCAGATCCACGAAGCCCGTGTCGCACGCAAACTGGCACAACCCGCTCGCACAGCCGGTCTGGGTGGAGTTCGGCCCCTCGTGGGCCGCGCAGGCGTAGCTGCACGCACCGCAGTGGACCGGGTCGTTCTGCAGGTCGAAGCCCTCGTCGATCTGGTTGTCGCAGTCGTTGTCCACGCCGTCGCCGCACCGCTCGACACCCCCGTTGGTGAGGGTGCAGGCATACTCACACCCGTTGCCGCCCGCGCCGAGGGCGACATCGCCGTTCAGATCGTGGTGGCTCGACTGGCACGCGTACTGACACGCGCCCGCCACGCACGCCGTGGGATAGGAGAACGCCCCGGCGGTACCCGCGCAGGCGACACCGCACCCACCGCAGTTGGCCAGGTCGGACGTGGTGTCGAAGTCCTCGTCAATCTGGGAGTCGCAGTCGTTGTCCACGCCGTCGCAGGTCTCCTGCTGCGGCGTCGTCTGGCCGAGACAGGCGCCGTAGGCACCTCCGGAGCAGGTCTGGGTGCCGCCGGTGCACAGCCCCACCCCCAGGGTGGAGGGCGGCCCGGTGTAGCAGGCTTGGGTCAAGGGACTCCCCGTGCCGTCCTCGTCGGTCTGTGCGTCGCAGTCGTTGTCCACGCCGTCGCACACCTCGGCCGCCGGGAGGACCTCACCCAGGCACCCCCCCCAGGAGCCCGCGATACAGGTCTGGGTGCCGGATGCGCACAACCCGACGCCCTGGGTCCCGTTCGGGCCGGTGTAGCACGACTGCGTGAGCACCCCGCCGCCCGGCGCCTCGTCCACGACCCCGTCGCAGTCGTTGTCCACGCCGTCGCAGGCCTCCACGCCGCCGTTGGTCACCGTGCAGCTGTACTCGCACCCGTCCCCGGCGCTGCCCAGGCTCACGTCCCCGTTGAGGTCCAAGAAGCCGGCCAGGCAAGAGTACCGGCACACGCCGTTCAGGCACGAGTCCACCTGGGAACCATTTCCCACCGTGGCGGAGCACGCCACGTTGCAGCCGCCGCAGTTGTTCACGTCCGTCGTCAGATCGAACCCCTCGTCCACGGAGCCGTCGCAGTCGTTGTCCAGCCCGTCACACACCTCCACGCCGCCTCCGCTCTGCACGCAGAAGTACTCGCAGCCGTTGCCGTTCTCCCCGGCCGCCAGATCACCGTTCAGATCGAAGTAGTTCGCCTGACAGGCGAACTGACAGGCGCCGCCAGCGCAGCCCGTCAACTGGGTGCCGAAGGGCTTCACCGTGGTGCAGTTGTACCCGCAGCTGCCGCAGTTGTTGGCATCGATCTGGAAGTTGAAGCCGTCGTCGATCAACCCGTTGCAGTCGTTGTCCAGGCCGTCTCCGCAGGCCTCCGAACCGGCGTTCGAGAGCTGGCAGGCATACTCGCAGCCGTCCGCCGGGTTCCCGTTGAGATCCCAATGGTCGGGCAGGCAACCCGCCACCACGCACTGGCCGGCCACACAGGCCGGCACCGCGTTGGCGAGCAGGCACTGGTTGTTGCAGGTCCCGCAGTTCGCAGGGTCGTTCTGCTTGTCGTAGCCTTCGTCCACCACGCCGTTGCAGTCGTTGTCCAGCTCATCGCAGATCTCGGCCGCCGGGGGAACCTGGAAGCCGCAGATGACCGCGCCGCCCACGCAGGTCGGCACGCCGGCCTGACACTCCCCGACGCAGGTGTAGATGCCCGAGGCGTCGGCCGTGCAGCCCACCGGGTGGGTCCAGCACTGCGTGCCGCTGAGCTGCGCCGGCGCGTCCTCGTCCACCACTCCGTCACAGTCGTTGTCCACGCCGTCACACACGTCCTCCGGGACCGGGCCGCAGTGTGAGACACCGTCGTTGTTCACGTCCGCGCACACGTCGCCGCCGGTGCACGGATTGGTGGCATCGCAGGTGGTCGCCCCTTCCACGACGCCCATCAAGCACTCGCAGCCGTTGTCCGGGTTGCCGTCCTTGTCCACGTACCCACCCTGGCAGGCGGACAGCTCGCACTGGCCGGCCACGCAGGCCCCGACCCCTCGGAAAAAGGCGCACGCCCGGTAGCACCCACCGCAGTTGTTGATGTCGGTCATCAGGTCGAAGTCTTCGTCGACCTCCCCGTCGCAGTCGTCGTCGAACCCGTTTCACACCTCGACGCCGTTGTTCCGCTGGAAGCACTGGTACTCGCAGCCGTCGGCGTCGTTGCCGTTGAGATCCCAGTAGTTGGGGTCGCAGTTGGCCAGCTCGCACTGGCCGGCCACGCAGGTCGCGCTGGCGCTCGGGTAGCTGCACACGTTGCCGCACGCACCGCAGTTGCGGATGTCGCTGGCCACGACCGGAGAGTCGGGTGGCACGTCGTCGATCTCGCCGTTGCAGTCGTTGTCAGTGCCGTCACACACCTCGGTGGATGACACGCAGCCGTCCCCGCCGTCCGGCGGCGCCGCGTCCGCGTTGTTGTTCATCTCCCCGGCGTCGGGGAAGTTCCAGTTGCCTCCCGAACCCGTCTCGTAGGGATCGATGCGGCAGCCGGACGTGAGCAGCAAGAGGGCCGCGACGGCGGCACAAAGCGTTCCATGTCGCGTGCGCATCAGAGCACCTCCTCCTCCGCGTCCCGCCGTCTCCTTCGCCGCCCCACGCCGAGCCACAACAGCAGCAGCACCACCAGGGCGCCGGTGTCGGCGCCCTCCCCGGAGGTCCGACAGGCGCAGCCGCCGCCGCCGGTGGCCAGGTAGTCGTCCCCGGCGTTCCCTGGCACGTAGTAGTCCGTGTCCGCCCGACAGATTGGCTCGAGCATGGGATCGCCCAGCTCGTCGGTGCTCTCCTGGAGCACACAGTCGAAGAAGGGCGGACACTCGATCCTGCGACACGGATCTTCGATGCACTCGCCCTCGAGGCACACCTCGTTCGACGCGCAGAAGGGCGCCACCGCGGCGCAGGGATCGTCCTCGCACAGGCCGGTGATCTGGTTGCAGCGCAGACCGAGGCCGCACTGGGCGTCCGCGCAGAGATCCGGAACACAGCCCCCCTCGGCGTCGGAGTCGCACAGCTCGCCCTCGAGGCAGTAGCAGAGCGGCTCGCAGCTCGCCTCGTCACAGACGCCGGAGGCGTCGCAGGAGGTCTGCACGCAGTACTCCTGCGCGTCGCAGTCAACGCCCGCGCAGGAGTCGGGCACACACTGGTGGTTCAGGCAGTAGTGGTCCAAAGGACAGCCGATGCCGGGGCCCGTGCAGCTCGTGTCCACGCAGGCGCCGCCCACGCACTCCTCCCACAGCTGGCAGCTCACGCCGTCGCAGGGATCCACGCAGGTGCCGTCCTGGCACTCCAGCTCAGCGGGGCACGGGGGGTCACAGCTGCCGAAGTCCGGCATGCAGATGTCCATCAGCGTGCCGTCCACGTCCACCTGCTGGCAGATGTCGCCCGGGTCGCAGGGGAACTCGCCCGGCAGACACTCCGGGCGGCACTCGGTGAGCTGGGACGTCACCTCCACGCAATACCAGTTGTCGGCGCAAAGATCCCCGTTGTCGATCACGCCGTCGCAGTCGTTGTCCACGCCGTCGCACACCTCTTGGGACGGCAGCACCTCGTCCATGCACTGCCAGGTCCCGCCGATGCACTCGGTGTGACCCGGCTCGCACGCGCCCTGGGTGTCGCCGCAGGGGAGGCCGGAGCCGTCCATCACCTCGTCAGGCTCGTCCACCTCACCGTCGCAGTCGTCGTCCTGGAGGTTGCACTCGCCCGGGAACGGCCCGTCCCCTCCGTCACAGATCTCCACGCCGTTGACGCAGAGCATGATCCCCGGCGTGCACCGCCCGAGGGCGTTGCCGCAGGGCTGGTTGAGCCCGGGAATGTCCTCCGGCTCGTCGACCGTGCCGTCGCAGTCGTCGTCGAGCGTGTTGCAGGTCTCCACGGTCGGCGTCGTCTCCCCCACGCAGTTGCTCCACACCCCCGCGGTGCAGGAGCGCGTCCCGCTCTCGCACTCGCCGAGGCAGGACCACGCCATGCTGCTCGCGTCGTAGGTGCAGCCGGTGGTCGTGCCGGAGCCCGGTGAGTAACAGTCTGAGGTCAGCGGACCGCCCTGGGTGTCCTCGTCGATGTCTCCGTCGCAGTCGTTGTCTAGGTTGTCGCAGATCTCTGGCGACGGCCCCGCGTCGTACTGGCAGCCGGTCCAGTTGCCGCCGCTGCTGGCGTTACAGAGATCGATCCCGGGCGCGCACACGCCGTCGCAGTCCCAGACCCCCGGACTCGTCTCGGTGCAGCCCGTGCCGTGGCTGTAGCACGACCGGCTGAGGCCGTCGATCACGCCGTCGCAGTTGTCGTCCAGGCCGTTGCAGGTTTCGACCTGCGCGCCCTGCATGGGGTTGCAGGTCTGCGGCACACCGGCCACGCAGTTGTCGACGGTGTGCTGACAGATGCCCAGGCCGCAGGTGGTCTGGCCGAGGTTCTCGTCGGTCGCGCCGTTGCAGTTGTTGTCTTGCCCGTCGCAGGTTTCGGTCTGCGGCACCACCTCGCCCACGCACGCCCCCCACGAGCCGCCGCTGCAGACACGCACCCCGGCCGTGCAGAGCCCCACGCCGTCGGTGCCCACCGGGCCGGTGTAGCAGGGCTGGCTCAGGGGGTTGCCGTTACTGTCTTCGTCGGTCTGTCCGTCACAGTCGTTGTCCACGCCGTCACACACCTCGGTCTGCGGAGTGACCTGGCCCAGGCAGGCACCCCAGGTGCCCACCTGGCAGTTTTCCGTGCCGGCGTGGCACACGCCGACGCCCTGGGTGCCGGCCGGGCCGGTGTAGCAAGGCTGGTTGAGCCCCTCGTCGATGAGCCCGTCGCAGTCGTCGTCCGCGTTGTTGCACGTCTCCACGGCCGGCGTGGCCGCCGTGCAGCCGACCCAGGCGCCGGCGCTGCAGGTCTCCACGCCGGTGCAGGTGCCGACCCCGGCCACCGTGATCGAGCAGGCCTGGCTGAGCCCTTCGTCGACGGAGCCGTCACAGTCGTCGTCCACGTTGTTGCACGTCTCCACGGTCGGCGTGACCGCGCCGGTGCAGGCGCTCCAGCCGCCGGCGTTGCACGTCTGAGTGCCCTCGTGGCAAGCGCCCACGCAGGCTCCCGGCCCGGTGCAGCCCGTGGTGGCGCCATAGCCGCCCGGGTAGCAGGCCTGGTTGTAGCTGTCCACCGTGCCGTCGCAGTCGTTGTCCAGCCCGTCGCACAGCTCCCCGATGGGCCCGGTGGCGCCGGTGCACGCGCCCCAGGCGCCCGAACCGACGGGACAGGTGCGGGTGCCGGAGTTGCACGTGCCCACGCAGGTCCACACCCCCGGAGACGTCTCCGTGCAGCCGCTGGCGAAGGGATAGCACGCCTCCGAGAGCCCATCGGCCACCCCGTTGCAGTCGTTGTCCACGCCGTCGCAGGTCTCCACGCCCGCGCCCTGCATCGGGTCGCAGGTCTGGGGCACGCCGCCCACGCAGTTGTCCACCGTGTGCTGACAGGCGCCGAGGCCGCAGGTGGTCTGCCCGAGGCCGTCGTCCGCGGTGCCGTTACAGTCGTTGTCCTGGCCGTCGCAGATCTCCGCCACCGGCTTGACCTCCCCGATGCAGGACCCGTAGGCGCCGCCGATACAGGAGCGCGTGCCGCCGTGGCAAAGCCCGATGTTCTCGGTGCCTCCCGGGCCGCTGTAGCAGGCCTGGTCCAGCCCCTCGTCGATCTGGCCGTCGCAGTTGTCGTCCAGGCTGTTGCAGCTCTCGGCGGCAGGTGTACGGGCGGTGCAGCCGACCCAGGCCCCGGCGGCGCATGTTTCAGTGCCGTTGCAAGTGCCGATGCCGGCCACGGTGATCGCGCACGGCTGGCTCAGGCCCTCATCGACCTGGCCGTCGCAGTCCTCGTCGGTGTTGTCGCAGGTCTCCGCCGCGGGCGTGGCCGCGGTGCAGCCGCCCCAAACACCCGCGCTGCAGGTTTCCGTGCCGAGGCAGGTGCCGATGCCGGCCACGGTGACCGCACAGGTCTGGGAGAGCCCCTCGTCGATCTGGCCGTTGCAGTTGTCGTCGACGTTGTTGCAGGCCTCCGGGGCCGGCCAGGGCGCCGAGCAGTTGATCCAGGCCCCGTTCTCGTCGCAGATCTCCAGGCCGGCGCAGGTGCCGTAGGCGTTGTTCCGATTGCAGACCTGGGGCGGCACGCCGTCGTTGTTCACGCCGTTGCAGTTCTGGTCGATGGCGTCGCAAATCTCCACCGAGGGGCCGGTGCCGTTGCAGCCGATCACTCCACCCGCCAGGCAGATGGTGGTGCCGGCGACACAGGCGCCCACGTCGCTGCCGCAGGGCTGACCCACCCGCGGGTCCTCGGAGCCCTCCGGGTGGCTCGCCCAGTTGTCGCCGTAGTCGTCCACGCCGTTGCAGATCTCCGGGCCGAAGCACACGCCCTCGTCCACGAACCCGTCGCAGTTGTCGTCCAGTCCGTTGCACACCTCGACGGCCGGCGTGCCGGCCGGTGCGTCGCACTCGGTGCCCAGCCCGTCCGAGCGGCACACCATGGTGCCCGGCAGGTTGCAGATGCCGAGCTCGCCGTTGTCGCAGACGCTGCCCTTGTCCGGGAAGTCCTCGTCCACCAGCAGGTCGCAGTCGTCGTCGAGATCGTTGCAGTACTCCACCAGGATGGAGTCGGAGATGATGTCCGACATGGCCGCCGAGAGTGACACCTGGTCGTCGGCAAACACCGCGCTGGAGGTGCCGCCCGCCGCCGCGATGCCGTTCAGGGAGTTGATGATGGCCACGTCCGAGGTGGCAAAGCCGATCACGTACACCGGGATGGAGTCCCCGGCCAAGGCCGCCGCCGCGGCCGCGGGATTGCCGCCGCAGGTCTCCCCGCCATCGGTGACCAAAATCACGCGGTAGGGCCGGCAGGCGCCCTTGAGGTCTGCGCCGCGCACCCCGCTCAGGTAGGTGCGCGCCGAGATCAGGCTGCCCGCCAGGGGGGTGGTGCCCGAGCCGCGCAGCTCGAAATCCATGCCGGGGGGCGGGTCCCCGCCGGCGTAGTTCGAGTCGTGGTCCATCCACTCGAGCAGATCTTCGGCGTTGTCGGGGCTGAAGCCCACCAGCAGATCGCCGGCGTTGAACCCACCGGAGCAGGGATCCGCGCCCGCCCCCTGCCAGCCGCCCGACTGCAGGCTCGCGTTGCTGGAGGGGCACTGGAACGGCATCTGCCGCTGGTGGAACCGCATCAGGCTCCAGTCCACGCTGCCGTAGGCCGTCACCGCGTCGCTGATGCCCTCCTTGACCTTGTAGAGCCGGCTGTCGTCGGCGATGCCGTTGCCGCACCCCGAGGACGCGCAAGTCCCGCACGTTACGTCGTCCCCGCCGCACACCGTGGAGCCGTCCCCCCCGGTGAAGACCGGAGTGCAGGCGTTCCAGTTCATGGAGCCCGACGTGTCGAACACGATCAACAGCCGCGCGTTGATCAGGTCCGACGGGAAGGTGAAGTCCGTCTCGTCGTCGTCGTTCCAGGAGTGGCAGCCTGGATCCGTGAGAAAGTCTGCGAGCCCGTCCCCGTCGGCGTTGTCCACGAGGTCCTGGCACTCCCGGAAGTTGGTTTCGTTGGGGTCGTTGGGGCCGGTGCAGCCCGAGTCCGCCGGCCAGTCGATGTCGCCGTCGGAGTCGTTGTCGACGCCGTCGGAGCACTCGGGGGGCCCGCTCTCGTCGTTGTCGTCCGGGCCGGAGCAGGACAGATCCGCCGGCCAGTCCGTGTCCCCGTCCGAGTCGTTGTCCACGCCGTCGGAGCACTGGGGCGTGGGGGGATCTTCTTCGCTGCCGTCGACGGGCGAGCTGCACCCCGGGTCCGCCGGGAAGTCGATGAGCCCGTCAGAGTCGTTGTCGATGCCGTCGGAGCACACCGGACGGGTGGACACGAAGCAGGCGGCCGACAAGACGCTCGGCTGCTCACTGGGAGGATCCGCGCTGGCCCGCACCTCCAGACCGGTGTACAGCTCGCCAAAGGTCGCGGCGGTGCCGTCGTCCCAGTCCACCTCGTTCAGGGTCCACATCCCGCCCGTCACCGTGGCCGTGCCCCGCGCGAACCCGTTGAAGTAGATCGTGATGATCGTGCCGTCCGCCTCGCCGCTCGTGCCGGTGATGGTGGTGTCCAGCTTGTCGATGGGGCAGTTGATGGCGGGCGGGTCGCTCCGCACCTGGCCCACCACCACCGTGGTAATGGCTCGGGTGTAGGTTTCGAAAGGCTTCCACTGCGCGGACTGGGTCCCCCGCACCGCCATGTCGATGTGATACAGGCCCGTCAGCGTGCCCGCCGGGACGTTCACATTGAGCACCACGGGGCGAGTCTGACCCACGGCGAAGTCGTCCACGGACGCGGCCACTGTGCAGGTAGCCAGGTTGTTCACCGGCGCGCCGCAGGCCATGGCCACCCCGCTCAAAGTGCCGCTGGTGATGGTCCAACCCGCGGGCAGCAGGAGCTGCACCTGACTGAAGGTCGCGGAGTTGTTGCCGTCGTCGGTGATCGTGCCCGTCAGGGTCGCCGTGTCCGGCAGGGTGCTCACAAAGGGCAGCGGCGCGGTCCAGTCCAGGGTCATGGCGGTCAGGGCCACGTTCTTGATGGCGGTCACGGCCATGGTGGTGTACCCGGGCGCGGGCAGTGAAGTCGAGGAGTAGTTCGCATAGGCCGCCGCGCCGATGCCGCCGCCGCCGCCCGCGGTGAACTGCGCTGTCAGCTCCCACTCGTCCGAAGGCTGGAGCGTGACGCCGCTCCATACCAGACAGCTGAATCCGCCGCAGGTCGTCTGAGTCGGGGCTCCAGCCGGCACTCCCGCGATGCTGCCCGCGGCCGAACCCGCCACGTAGGTCATTCGAGTGGACTCGTACCGCAGCTCGATCCTGGCGTTGGTCTGCGGGTTGATGGACAGGTTCTTGCCCCTGATGGTCTCGGTGATGGTCTCGCCGCCCACCGCGATGAGCCGGTCCGCCTTGATGTCGAACAGCAGGTTCAGATACAGGCACGCCGCCGTGGGCAGGTGGTACGACCAGGGGTTCTCCTCCACCACGTCCGTGCTCGCCGAGATCTCCGCCGGGCTCACGTTGGCGCAGTTCACGTCCGCGTTCTGCACCGGGTCCAGCGGCGTGTCCATCACCCGCAGCGCGATCTCCACCGTCACCTCGCGGCCCACCCGCAGCTCGCCCAGGGCCACCCGGAGGGCCGTGGTCTTCGTGCCCACCGCGTTCCAGGGCAGCGGGTTGTTCGGCGTCACGTCGTACCAGGAGCTCATGTCCGGGTCCACGATGGACCGCGCCGGAACCAGGATCTTGTTGGTCGGGACCGAGTTGAACCCGGTGGTTACCGAGCCCGGATAGGCGATCCGCTCCCAGGGGCCGTTCTCGTCGTTGAACTCGATGGGGTAGCACAGCCCGCCGGAGCAGCCGCACTCGGACACGGCGCAGATCGTCCGGCAGTCGTGGGAGGTCGTGCAAGGCCCACCCTGGGACGTGGTG
>JBDRSE010000137.1:0-9758 GCA_043825095.1 bacterium | reverse complement strand
GCCTGGGACGCAGCACCATCGCTTGCGCCCTACGACTCCGCGAAGAAACGGTGGTGCCCGCTCTTGCTAAAAGCTAACAGCTAAAAGCTAACAGCTTTGATGCCATCTTGCGCAGCATTGAGTTGATAAGAGACTAAGCGTCCGCCGAGGAATAAGACGGTCAGCTCAGGGTGCCGAGACGCCCGGCTCGCGAGGCGCCAGAAGGGCGCATATCGGGAATATGTAACCGCCTGGCAACGAAGCGAGCCGGGATGGATCGGCGCACTGAGCGATCGGATTATTTCTCGGCGGACGCTAACCTTCGGAGGGAGCGATGGACCGCCAGAGGAGCTCGACCAGATCGTCGACCAGGACCTCGCGGTCGGGAATGCCGATGGACACCCGCGCGAGGTGCTTGAAGAAGGCCGAGGCGTTCAAAGCCCCCAGGAACGACAGGGTGATGGTCTCGGGTTTGCCCGGCCCGATCCGGCCGGCCGCCTGGGCTCGCCGGAACCAGTCCTTGAGCGACGCGAAATTCTGGATCGGCGGCGGTACGTCGTCAGACTCCATCATCTTACGCGGATCGATACCGGCGGCGTGAAGCACACCCATGCGAGGCACGAGGTCGTCCATGAACTCCGCGATCTGCACCCCGAGCTCTTTGAGCTGCTCTGGGATGGGCCGCTCGTCCGGCCCCTGCTGCACCTGCGCCAGCCACGGGGGCGGTGGTGGGCGCACGGCGGCCATCAGCAGCTCCTCCTTGGTGCCGAAGCGCTTGAACAGCGCGGCCTGCGAGAGGCCCAGCCGCTCCGCGATGACGGCCGTGGGAGCCCTGGGGCCCTGCTCGATGAAGATCTCGCGGGCGGCCCTCAGGATCTGCGCGTTCGTGACTGTTCGCGGTCTTCCCATGCCTTACCTCACCTCACCCGACGTCGACTCCGACTCCGGCTCCGGCCGGGAGAGAAGCCGTCCGGCGGCCCGGAAGGGCCAGGTCAGCGCTCGCCAGAGGACGTCGTTGAACAGCACGATGCACGGCACCATCAACAGGATCAGCACCGTGGAGAACACCAGCCCCCACACGATCACCACGGCCATGGGCTGCAGGAACTCCTCGGCGCCGAACCAACCCATCGCCAGGGGCAGCAGCCCCGCGATGGTGGTGGTGGAGGTCAACAGCACGGGGCGCAGCCGTTTCACGCCGGCGTCCACCACGGCCTCGGGCAGGGACATCCCCTCGTCCCGGGCCTTGTTCACGAAGTCCACGAGCACGAGGGAGTCGTTGACCACGATCCCCATCAACCCCACGAACCCGAGCACCGCGATGATGGACAGGTGCATGCCGTGGATCCGCAGGCCCACCACCACCCCGACGAGGGCGAAGGGGATGGAGCCCAGCATGATGATCAACGGCTGGGAGAAGGACCTGAACACCGTGGCCAGAATCAGGTAGATCGCCAGGAGGGCCAGCAGTCCGGCCTCCTTCAGGCCGCCCATGATCTCCTCGGACCGCTCCTGCTCGCCCGCGAACTTGATGGCCACCCCCGGGTGCTTCTCCCCGAAGTCGGCCACGTGGGCCCGCAGCGCGTTGTTGGCCTCCTGGGCGGTAATGACCTGGTCGTCTACCTGGCCGTAGACCGTCACCGTGCGCTTGCGATCCACCCGCACGAGGCTCGCCGGCCCGATGCGCTCCTTCAGCCGGGCCACCGCCTTGAACGGCACCGCCCCACCCCGGGGCGACTGAATCAGCAGCGCCTCGACCTCCCGGGCCTCGTGCCGGAGCCGGTCCGGCAGCCTCACCACCACTTCGATCTCGTCCTCGCCGCGCTGCAGCTTGGCCGCCACGCCGCCCCCGAAGGCGTTGCGCACCGCCGTGCCGATGGTGAAGACGTCGAGGCCGTAGCGCGCCGCGGCCTGCTCGTCCACCACCACGTGCAGCTCCCGCTTTCCGTCGTCCATGTCGTGGGTCACGTCGCTCACGCCGCGGATGGTTCGGGCCTTGCCGATGATCGACTCCACCACGGCCATGATGTCCCGCTCCCGATCCCCTCGCACCTGGACCTCGATGGGGTTTCCGGCCGGCGGTCCGGCCCGGTCGAAGCTGACGCCGGTCTTCTCGATCCCCGGGATCCGCGCCACCTGGGGACGGAGCTCCCGCAGCACGGCCAGCGCTCCCTTGGGGCCCTTGCCGTCCCGGGCCATGAGCACGGTGCAGGTGCCGAGGTGGGTGCCCACGTTCACCCGGCCCCGTCCCAGGGATTGCTGGCCCGCCCGGCAGATGTAGGACTCCACGGCGCTCTTGGGGTACCGCGCGATCAGGGCCTCGAGCTTCCGCAGCGCCTTGGACGTCTCGGCGAGCTTGGTGCCGCTGGACAGCTCCACACCCAGGTTGAACCGCTCGATGGTGGTGGAGGGAAACGGGATGAACTTGTTGCCCGCGGCCGACACCACGGCGAGGGCGAGAAACCCGACCACGAGCAGGGGCAGCGCCACGTACCACCACCGCGTGACCCGCAAGAGCAGCCACCGGAAGCCGGCCTGGAACGCGAGGAACCAGCGCGCCTCGTGGCTCGCCCCCTCGCGACCGTTGAGGTGGTGCGCAACCGGCAGGGGCGTCTCGGCGGCCAACATCAGCTCCGCCTCCTTACGGCCGGGCTCCTGCACGCCCCGGATCGGTCGCGAGAACTCCTTGAGGTGGGACGGGAGGATGAACAGCGCCTCGATGAGGGACACCAGCAGCGCCGCCGAGACCACCATGGGCAGGATCGCCATGATCTTGCCCATGGGACCGGGCAGCCGGATCAGCACCAGGAACGCCACCACGGTGGTGGTGACCGCGGCGATCACCGGCCAGATCACCTGGGAGCAGCCCACCAGGGCCGCCTCCAGGCGTGACTTTCCCATCATCAGGTGCCGGTAGAAGTTCTCCACCACCACCACGGCGTCGTCCACCAGCATGCCGAGCACCATGATCAGGGCGAACATGGACATCATGTTCAACGTCAACCCGAAGGCGCGCATGAGGATGAAGGCGCCGAAGAACGCCACCGGGATCCCGAGGGAGGTCATGAGCGCCATGCGCCAGTCCAGGAAGATGAACAGCAGGACGATCACCAGCAGCAACCCCATGACGCCGTTCTGATAGAGCGTGTCCTGGCGCCGCTCGATGGCCTTGGTGGAGTCCCAGAGCACCGACACCACGGCGGTCTCCGGGTACCGGTCCTTGTTCTGCTTGAGGTACTCGAGGATCTTCTTGGTCACCCGGATGGCGTCGGCGTCCGTGCGCCGGTACACCATGATGAAGGCCGCCGGCTTGCCGTTCACCCGGCTCTCCTCGGTGGCGTCCTCGAAGCTCTCGGTCACCCGGGCCACGTCGCCGACGGTCACGGTGCCGGACGGGTTGGCCCGGACCACGATGCCGCGCACCGCCTCGGCCCCCTGGAACCGACCCACCGTGCGGATCAGGTACTCTCCGCGCTTCCCATAGAGCCTCCCACCCGGCACGTTGACGTGCTTGCGGTTGATGGCGGCCATGACCTGGGTGATGCTGAGCTGCCGGGAGGCGAGCCGGTCGGGATCCACCTCCACGGTGATCTGCGGCTTGCGCACGCCGAAGAGCACCACCTCCGAGACGCCCTTGATCTCCTCGAGGTCGGTCTTGAGCTCCGTGGCCAGCTTGCGCAGCTCACGCTCGGGAATCTTCGCGCCCACCGAGATCCACAGCATGGGCATGTTCATCTTGTCGGCGCGGACCAGCGGATCCTCGGCGTCCGTAGGCAGCTCCTTCACCCGGGCCACCGCGGTCTGGATGTCCATCACCACCTGACTCGCGTTCTGGATGTCGTCCTCGAGCTCGATCTGGATCACCGAGACGTTCTCTCGGCTCGTGGCCGTGATCTTCTCCACGCCGTCCACCGTGGCGATGGAGCGCTCCAGGGGAATGGTGACGAGCTCCTCGATCTCGCCCGGCGCCACCCCCAGGTACGTGGTGGTAATCGTGACGGCGTGGCGATCGATGGTCGGGAAGATCTCCCGCGGCATCTTGATCCACGAGATCAGCCCGGCGACGATAATCAGGACCGTCAGCAGGTTCACCAGCACGGGCTGGCGCAGGCTGAACTTGGTGATGTTCACGGCTGGGACCTCGCCACTCCGGCTCGTTTTTCAGGGGTCCCCGAGGTCGAGGACGCACCGCCCTGCCCGGCCACCAGCACCTGGCTGCCGTGCTGCAGCCGGGAGTTGCCCGACACCACCACGCGCTGTCCCAGGGGCAGACCGGACAGGATTCGAACCTGTCCGTCCCGGGCGTCGTCGAGCTTGACCACCCGACGGTCGACATGCCGGCCGTCGCTCCGCAACACGTAGACCACGCTCTGACCATCTCGCCGCAGGACCGCCTCCACCGGCAGGAACAACCCCTGCTCAGCGGGCCGCTTGAACACCACGCGGGCGGTCATGCCGCCCTTGATCAGCCCCTGGGGATTGTCCACGACGATCTCCACCGGATAGGCCCCGGTGTTGGGGTCCGAAGTGGGCGCGATCGCGCGGATCCGTCCGGCGAACCGCCGCTTCCCCGTGGCGGCAAAGGTCACCTCCAGCGGCGTCTGGGCGCTGATGTGGAGCACGTCTTGCTCGGACACGCCGGCCGTGATCAGCACCTTGTGGAGGTCCACCAGCCTCCCGATCACCTTGCCCGGGCTGACGTAGTCGCCGATGTCCACCAAACGCTGGGCGATCACGCCGGCAAAGGGCGCGTGCACCACGCCGCCGGCGTAGCTCTCCCCGATCTGGCCCAGGGTCGCCCGGGCCTGGGCGAGCTGCGCGCGCAGCCGCTGCAGCTGGAACTTCGCGTCCTCGTACGCCTTACGGCTCTCCACCCGGGCCTCGTACAGCCGCTTGGCGTCCAGGACGTCCCGATCGGCCTTGCGGATGTCGGTCCGGAACTGCTGAATCTGGGCCCGGGCAGCCTGGGCCTGGCCGAACAGTCCCACCGTGCTCACGCGCACCAGCAGCTCGTTCTTTTTGACCCGCCGTCCGAGGTACACATTGAAGCGGGTGATCACACCGGCCACCTGGGTGGCCAGCGCGATGTCGTGCAGGGGCGCCGACACCCCGGAGGCGATGATGTCGGTGGAGCGGCTCGACGGTTGCACGGTCTGGACGTGCACCACGGGAAGCTGCCTACGGGCGCGCTTCTTGCGCTTCTTCGACCCGCAACCGGGCAGCGCCACCACCAAACCCAACAGAACGATCCCCAGCCACGCTCGCCGGCGCGAGGGAGGCGAGATGGACGAAGACCCGGGGCGCTGTTGCATCGTCATGTCGATCCTCCCGTGACTAGCGGCCACGCATCGACAGACGCGCCGAGCGCGCCTCGACGCCGAGATCACTGAGCAGTGTTCCCGTGAGCGCGGCCAGATCCGCGCACCCCTTGAGGAAGGCGATCCGCGCGCTGAGGAGCTTGTACCGCGCGGACACCAGCGTGTTCTCCATCTCGTGAATCACGAACAGCGTGGAGCGTCCCGACTCCCGCCGCTGCCGCTCGTTTTTCACCCGCAGCTCGGCCAACTGCACCTCGGAGCGCACCACCCGGACCAGCTCCCGGGCCTGCTCGAGCAGCGCCACGGTCCGCGCGGCCGTGGTCGCCAGGGTGCGCCGCAGCTCTTCGATGGTCACGAGCTCCCGCGACACGCCCAGCGAGGCCGTCTGGGCCGCTGCCCGGGCCGCCCGATTTCCCACCAGGTAGGCGAAGGTCAGCCCCACCGACCAGCTCAGCCCCCGGAACCGAACCATGTTCTCGTAGGATTTTCCGATGCTGTCGGACTGCCCCAGGGGTCCGAAGGAGGCGTTGACGTCCAGGCTGGGGAGCCGGTTGCGCCGCGCGACCTTGCGGGAGATGACCGCCACCTGGAGCTGCTTCTGCGCCCCGACCAGCTCCGTGCTGCTCGCCAGGGCGAGCTGCTTGGCAACGCTGAGGCTGGGAATGATCCTCCTGAGCGGTAACCCCGAGAGCTGCGCCTGGATCAGGACGCGTTGTCCCGCCCGCGGGCTTCCCGTGAGCTGCAACAGATCCAAGGAGCGCGTGAGCCACCGGGTGCGGGTCTCGACGAGCTCGCGCTCACGCTGCGCCACCAGCAGCTGATAGGCCACCAGCTCGCTCTCCGGCAGCCGACCGGACGTGAGAAACAGCTCGGCCCGGCGCAGCTCCCGGCGCGCCTGGGTCAGCGCCGCCAGGCTCACGCCCGTGGCCTCCTGCGCCTCGTACACGTCCAGATAGCCCTTCAGGATGTCCCGGAGCACCGCCCGGGCGCGGCCCACCAGGGCCCACCGTGAGGCGTCTCGCCTCAGGCGAGCCTGCCGCAGGGGGGCGAGGCCTACGTCAAGGCCGATGCCTTTCAGCAGAGGGTGGGACACGGTCAGCTTGAGGGACGTATCCCAGAGGGGCACGGTGCGCTCCTCGGGAGGATTCGAAAAGGAGATGAGCATCTCGGACCGGCTGAGGGTCGTGCCGAGGCTGAGCCCGACCGTTCCCCCCGTTGGCAGCCGCTGATCCACGCCGACCTCGAAGCCGAAGATGTCGGTTCGCAGGGTGCTGAAGAACTGTCCGGGGACCGGCAGGGTCTTGTAGCCGCTGTAGTTGACCGCCGCCCGGAGGTTCGTGTCAAAGGCCCCCCGTGCCTGCCTGACAGACTGCTGGGCCTGCCGGACATCGATGCCCGCGCGGCGGAGATCCGGATTCGCCTGAACGGCCTGCCGGATCGCCTCCCGGAATCCCAGCGAAACCTGACTCGGCGCTGATATCACTCGCACCGCGGCGCGCGGGCGAGCTGCCGGCTGCGGTGTTGCGGCGGTATCAGGAGCCCCGAACAGGCAGGGAAGCGTGAGTAGAATAACTGTGTTCATGTCGTCTCCCAGCGCGGACCACCAGGTCGAGATTTAGTAAGTCACTGGTAACTTACTAACGCCAGGCAGTCTTTTGTCAACTGACATTTTCGACTGACATTGGACTGGTCGGATTACCATAACTTCTTTGTATCTTTGTGTTTCAACGTGTATCAACGGACAGTGGATAATGTGATATATCCAATCCAGTTAAAGTAATATTATTCCACGCAGCTGAAAGGCAACGCTGCGATCTCGAGGAAAATAGCGCTTGTTCGCCCCCATCGAATCCAGCAACATGCGAGCGACCGAGGAGACAGCATGCACATTGAGCGAATGGAAAGGGCGGCAATGGGCCCCGACCACCCCCGCGCTTTCCTGATCGCCTGCGCCCGGGTCGCAGCGCTCACCTTCGCGCTAGTCGCGGGGTGTGGTGAAAAAGTTGATCCAATCCAGGACGGATGCGAGCCCATCGACGCAAGTGACATCACCTACTGTGGAGCGCTCGCGGAAACCTTCTCGGTCTGCATCCGCTGTCATTCGTCGCTCGTGACCGGAGAGGCTCGCAACGGCGCTCCGAGCGAGTTCAACTTCGATACCTACGACACTGCCTTCAACGACGCTGCCAATGCCAACGGCGTGATTCAGAACGGCTTCATGCCTCCGGATGGCTACGACAAGCCCGATCAATGCGTACGGGACGCCTTCCAAACGTGGATCGACCTCGGCAAGCCCGAGGGCGACTGCTCCGGAGCCCCGTAGCGACGATTCGACCCCCGCAGGCCGAGGGAAGGAAGGACGAAATGCGAATCTGGACCGTATGCGCGAGCGTCTGCTTCGCCTGCTCGATCCTGGCGGGGCCGATGGCCCGGGCGCGGCCTGCGGAAGCGGCTCCCCCCCGGGAGCTCTCCCGAGAGCCGGCCGCGACTCCCGGAACAACCCGGCCCACGGCCGCCGCTCGCCCGGCGCCGGCCGCCAAGCCACCGCCCAAGCGGACCTCCCCCCAGCGCGCAGCCCCGGCGCGCCGGCCACCGCGACGGGCCGTGCCCAAACGGGCCCGCCCCGGCCCGCGGGCCGCACAGGACGACGACGACTTCGAGGGTGTCAAGGTCGAGGTCATCAGGAAGCCGAAGGTGGTCAAGCGCTCCGGCTGGCACGCCGACACGTGGACCAACCCCGACGCCTGGCCCAAGCTGGAGCGGGTGGTCACGCACAAGCTGGCGCGCACGACCCGGCGACTCGGGCTCCTGATCATCGTCGACCACCGCACGAACCAGCCCGCCTTCACGAAAAACATCCTCAAGGACTTCTTCGGCCTGGACGGCGGCGGCCTGAAGATCGGCCTGGGCCTGCGCTTCGGCATCTTCGACGACCTCGACATCGGCTTCCTGCGGCTCAACGGAGTGGCGGAGATCTTCGACGTGTACGAGTTCGACGTCCGCTACCACTTCCTGCGCCAGGAGAAGCACCACCTCGACATGGGCCTCGTGGTGGGCGGCACCTGGTTCGAGCAGCGCAACGCCAAGGACGCCGGGGGCGCGTACGGCCAGCTCATCTTCCACCGGACCTTCTTCCGGCGGCTGCTGGTGGGCGCCAGCCTGCTGTTCCACTCCGACTCGTCGCTGGACACCAAGAAGAAGAGCGACACGCAGTGGTCCTTCGCAATCGGCACCTTCCTGCACCTCCGCATCCACCGGGCGGTCGCCTGGACCTTCGAGATGATGAACGCCGTGGCGGGCTTTCGCGCCGAGCACCCGGCCTGGAGCTCGTCGGTCCAGTTCTTGACCCAACGCCACACCTTCTCCCTCGTGCTGACGTCCACCAACTACTTCAGCTCCGACGGCATGGTGAGCAACACCTGGCGCAGCTGGAAGGAGCTGGTGATCGGCTTCTCCATCACCCGGGAGATCCTCTTTTAATGCGCCCCTGGAAACGCTGTGCCGGCGCCGACCCGGATGCTAGACTTTAGCTTTGAACAAGGGCCGGCACCGGCCCGTCCAATCCCCACGAGGGTAACCATGAGCATCGATCGACGAGATTTCCTGACCTGCATCGGCCTCTCCTCCGCCACCGCCGTCGTGTGCACGACCTTCAGCGAGGTGGCGCATGCCAAAGGGCGGGTCTTCGCCATCACCCTGGACCAGGCGCCCAAGCTCAAGCAGGTCGGCGGCTGGACCATCCTGGACCTCAAAGGAATCCAGATCCTGCTCATCCGCGCGTCGGCGAAGCAGGTGCGGGCCTTTGATCCCACCTGCACCCACAAGAGGTGCCTGGTCGGCTTCGACAAGGGCAGGATGCGCATCGCCTGCGGATGCCACAAATCCCAGTTCCGGCTGCAGGACGGCCGACCCATCGGCGGCCCGGCCACCAAGCCGCTCAAGCAGTACAAGACCCGCCTCCGCGGAGACAAGCTGCTGATCAAGGTGGGCTGATGATTCAACTGGTGCTCGCGGTCGGTTTCATGGTCGGCCCGGGGAGCGCCACCACGGCCGCGGCGGCCCCGCCGCGACCGGTGATGAAGTCCCCTCCCGCGGCCATGACTCCACCAATGGCCGCTCCAATGACCACGGCCACCGCCGCGGACGCCGACGAGGACTTCGGCGACGCCAAGGTCGAGGTCGTCATGAACGTCATGGTGGCGAAAAAAGCCGAGCAGGCAGCCCAGGCCTCGGTGACCGCGTCGAAAAAGAGCGCGAGGCGGTCGGGCGGCCTGAAGCGCCTGCTCGGGCGCCTCCACATCCCGTGGGTGCATCTGCCCATCGGCTGGCTGATCCTGCTGTTCCTCATCGATGTCGGCGCCTTAGTGTTTCGGCGCGAGGGCTGGGAGCGGTGGGGCCTGTACGCCCTCGCGGGCACGGTGCTCGTGCTCGTGCCCGCGGTGATCACCGGCCTCGTGCTGG
>JBDRSE010000136.1:0-3199 GCA_043825095.1 bacterium | reverse complement strand
CCGCCGGCGCAGCGCCGGCTTCTCCTCGAGGAAGCGCCGGGAGTAGTCCGAGGTGGTGGCTCCGATGCCGGGGAAGGTCCCGCGGGCCATTGCGGCGCTCAGCTCGCCTACTGCGTCCAGCGCCCCGTCGCCCACGGCGCCGGCGCCGACCAGCGTGTGGATCTCGTCCAGAAAGACGATCACCCGCCCCTCGGCCTCCTCGACCTCGTTGCGCAGGGCGGCCATCCGCTCGGAGAAGGTGCCTCTCAGCTGCGTGCCTGACAGCAGCGAGCCCATGTTGAGCTCGACCAGGATCTTGCCCTCCATGAAGGGCACGTGGTCCGGCTCACGCGCCTGAAGGTAGGCCAGCCCCTCGACGATGGCGGTCTTGCCCACGCCGGGCTCGCCCACCAGGCAGGGGTTGTTCGCCCGCCGCTTGCCGAGGACGTCGAGGATCCGCTCGACGAGATCGCGCCGTCCGACGAGCGGCTCGATGCGGCCGCGTACGGCCGCCTCGGACAGGTTGCGTCCCAGGGCGGAGAGGGTGGGGCAGGTCTCCTCGTCGAGCGTGAAGGGAGTGGCCGCCTCCGCCTCCTCGTCTTCCGGCTGTCGGCCACGGGTGACCCGGGGATCCTGCAGGGCCAGCTCGCGCCGCCGCACCCGGCTGCGCGCGGTGCGCACCCGCAGATCGGCGCGGCCCGCGGGCCGCCCCTCCTCGGCCGCCAGGGCGGGCTCCTCCTCGGACTCGACCGCCACCGGCTCCTCCGCGGCCGCCGCCGCCTGCCCCCCCACCGGCCGTACCCGGCGGCGCCCCCCGGTGATCAGGGCCAGCGCCACCGTCCGCAGCGCGGTGGGCTCGACCCCGCAGGCCACCAGCACCTGGTAGGCCAGGCCGGTCTTGATCGAGGACAGCACGATCAGCAGGTGCAGCGTGCCGGCGCGCGCCGAGCCGCAGCTGGTGGCCAGCCGGCGCACCCGGTCGCGGATCTGGTTCAGGGTGTAGGGCGGCTCGAAGTCGCCCAGCCCGGCCGCCTCCCGGGCGAGCCGGGCGGCGCTCAGGCCCCGCTCCACGAGCAGCGGCCGGACGTCGTGGTCCCCCCCACTGAGCAGGGCCATCAGCAGGTGGGCGCTGGAGTGCGGCACACCCGCCCGGGCGGCGATGCTGCCCGCATCGTCGAGGACCTGCTGCAGCTCCTCGTCGACGTGATCGTACGGCTGTGGGTCGTCCATGGGCGAGCCCGGACAATACCATGGTTGGCGCGGGGACAGGAGGGGCAAGAGGAGAGGCCCCGCAAGCGCGGCACATCACGGATCTGGACCAGGACCGGGTCGATCGTCGCGGTGGCCCTGCAGCCTGATCCGTGGTTATCCTGTCCGACCGCCCCCAGGAGGAGCAGTGATGGACGACCCCAACGTCAGCGACCTGATGACCCGGCACGTGGCCACGGTGAGGGAGGACCTGCCGATCAAGGAGCTGATCAGGATGGTCAAGGAGCGCCGGTACAGCGGCTTTCCCGTGGTGGACGGGCAGGGGGCGGCCGTGGCGGGGATCATCACGGCGACGGATCTCGTGCGCCACTTCGCCAGGGTGATGAAGGGGTGAGCACGACGGTCAGGCGGAAGATAGCGGGACCTCCTCGTGGAAGATCGCCTCGATCCTCCGCACCTCGTCGTCGGTCAGCTCGCTGAACTCCCGTGTTCGCGCTCTCCTGGAGAGAACGCCCCCGTTCTGGCGCAGGAAACGAAAGAGCAGGTTCTGCGTCCGGGGGGGCATGTCCACGATCTGCTCCACGCGGGCGGTGAATCGGTCGTACTCTTGGAGGAATCGCGCCTCGAGCGGCAGATCGTTCTCGATGGTCTGCTGTACGCAGGAATACAGCAGCTCTGCGTGCGGCGTCGCATCGAAGAAACGGTAGAGGTCGGAGGTGTCGTTGCGCACGCGCACGTTGCCCCGCTCCGTGGGTTCCCACTCGATCAGACGCAGCAGTGGCCGGGAGGTCCCCTCGAGCACGGACCGGTAGCGGTCGATCTGGCGCAGGATCGCCGCACTGACCGGGAAGACCACGCCCGGCGGGTTGAACCGGCCGCGGGCGAGGACGTGGTGTATCAGGCAGCGGTGGATCCGGCCGTTGCCGTCGAAGAAGGGGTGGATGTAGACGAAACCGAACGCCAGGGCAGCGGCGGTCGTCACGACGTCCATCCCACGGGCACGGTTGTCGTAGGCGATCAGACCGCCCATCAGCGACCGGAGATCCTGGGGGCGAGCCGAGATGTGGGCCGGGATGGGGACACCAGTTTCGCGGTCGTGCTCGCCGACGAATCCACCCTCGTCGCGTAGGCCGAGCCGGACGAATCGCGAGTCGCCGATCACGATCTGCTGCAGGCGCAACAGCTCGTCGAGGTCGAGCTGTCGCTCGCCCGCCTGCCCGATGGCCTGGCCCCACCGCTCGATCCGCGTGTGCGAGGGGCGCTCGCCCTCGATCACATGGCTGGAGCGCGAGTCCCGCAACAGCAGGAAGGCCGCCGCGCGCGACAGCACATCGGCGGGGATCCGGGCGGCGACCGCTCGAGCGCGTCCGGCGAGGTCCATGGCCGTGAAGCGCTCCAGTTCGTCGGTGTGGAAGGTCAGTGGGCAGAATTCAGGGGTCCCGGGAAGATTGTTGCGTACGCGGTGCCGGGCGGAAAGGTCGCCGCGCTCGAGCCCGAGCTGCGTGCGCTTGTCGACAACGTCGACGTAGTTGCCGCCGCTGGCCCCGGGCAGATCGAGCTGTCTTCCCGTGAGCCACTCGTGGAGAAACCAGATCCGACGGGCGTAGCTGCCCGTGGGCTCGTCTCTGACCAGCTGAGCGATGACGTCATCGGGCAGGGACGCGAACAGCTTCTTCAGCACGAGGAGGTCCAGCCCTTCCCACTTGAGGGCGAACTTCAGATGGCCGGCGAGGGTATCGGGGGGAGCGTGTCGGGGGGTTAGCAGGCGCCAGCCTCCATCGGAGATCACCTTGTGATGTCGCCCGATTCCATGGAGGATCCGCGGGTAAGGCACCTGCAGTCTGGCCGCATGGATGAGGAAGGCATAGCCTGCTGGTCTCCCAGGCTCGGGGAGGTGGCGGTCGTGAAAAACGGCTACAGGCTCTGAAAACAGATTACCAAGTACAAGATCCATGAAAACCGATCCTACCCGTAGCTGTCCATGAAAACAACTATCCACTCGTGAATGTCG
>JBDRSE010000135.1:0-19118 GCA_043825095.1 bacterium | reverse complement strand
CCCGCGCGGCGCGATCCTCTGCCTGCCGACCGGTGACGAGATGATCACTCATCGTACGTGTTCACGGGGGTGCTATTTGCGGCACCTTCCGAGCGTAGCGAGGGTACCCCTGGGGGGGCGGAGGGGGCGAAGTGAGCCACGAAGTGGCGGATCGATCTCCGGAAGGTACGCCCCTTTGCTCGGTGCCGATTCCAGAGCGACAGATCCGCCGCTCCGCGGCGGAGCGCGCCCCTCCTATCCCAACACACCCCTCCCGTCCCCTCAAGGCGTAGCCCGCGCTGCGCGCGGGGGCGCTGTGCCGTCTACCACTTGAACGGTTACGACAAAACTACATCCCATTGTGGGTGCGACGCTGTCTCGTCACGGCTTGGGCCAGGGGGGCCTCGGGTTCGGAGGGAGGCGAAAACCGAGCTGCCTGAGCTTGCGGCGGCAGCGGGCGCAGAGCACGTATTCGCGGTCGGTGGTCTTGTTCGAGCCCTTGCCGGACTCGAGGAGACAGCCGCGGTTCGGGCAGTGGTCGAGGCCGAGGGTGTGACCGATCTCGTGGACCGCGACCTTGGCCAGGCGGTGTCGGGCGTGGATGCGGTTCCGGGAGGCTCGGGCGCAGCGGAAGCGGGAGATGACGCACAGGCGGCCGCTCAGGTTGGCCAGGCCCATGATCCCCCAGTCCCGGTACTGCCCCTTGGTGGTGGAGATGTCGACCGCGGTGAGGCCGAGGATCCGGTAGGCGTTCTTGGGACCGATTCGCCCGAGGTGATCGAGCAGCTTCTCGGCTCGGTACCGTCGGCGGGGGCGGTAGTAGGCCGCCCGCGGGAGCTTGCGCCGCGGGAGCACAGACACCTCGAGGCCGTAGAAGGTCTTGAGCGCCGCCACCACCTCGGCCACGTCTGGCTTGGAGAGCGTGCGACCCAGCGGTTGGATCACCAGGGAGCGGGGGGACGGTGGGGGTTGGATCACCACGGTGCGGGGGGACGGTGGGGGTTGGAGCACCACGGTGCGGGGGGACGGTGTGGCGGAACCCGGTGCGGGGGAGGCCTGCGCGCTCGCTGACAGGGGCGTGAGCCCGGCCGCGACGAGGGTGGCCGTGGCGACGAGGGCGGCTGTGGCGACGAGGGTGGCCGTGAAAAGCTGCCTACGGGTCATGGGATCAGCTTGGCACGGCGGCCCGCCACGCTCAATTCTTATTTACCCGGTGGGAGTTGTCTGGCAGGGAAGAGGACTTAGACTTTGGTGGCGCAGGAGGACTGCTGCCCAGGAAGCGGAGGAGACCATGAACTGGAGAGAGTACTTCAACGACAACAACGGAGATGGATACCTGGCCACGGCCGACGTGGGTGGTGAGGTGAACATCGCGCCCTACTTCCGCCCGGAGGTGCTGGGAGACGGCTCTCTGGCCTTCGGCATGTCCAACGGCCGCACGTATCGCAACGTGAAACAGAACGGTCACGCGACCTTCGCCTTCAACGAAGGCGCCCATCGCGGTGTCCGTCTCTATCTGGAGAAGACCGAAGAGGTAGACAAGGGCCTCGTGCTGGAGAAGCTCCGTGCCCGGGCAGATGCCGAGGTGCTCCCAGGGACGGGCAGGCACCTCGAGCACGTGGTGGTCTTCCGCGTGACGCGGCACGAGCCGCTCACCAACGTGTGATCCCTGCCGACACTAGAACAAGATCGGGCTGTTGTTCAGGTCGCCGTCGATGACGAGGGCCTGCTCCGGGAGCCGGTACAGCCCGCCGAGCTCCCCGATCAACGTGGTCTCAGTGGAGTTGTCGAGCAGCCAGCTCTCTGAATATCGACCCGACGCGATCTCTTCCGATTCGATGAATGTCTTGTACATGGAAACCCCTCAAGGTTTGGGACCGAAGTCCGTTTTGTGGACCGAGGTTCGTTTTGGAACCTTCGGTCGGTGTCGCGCGTGGATGACGCGCGAGAGGGGTTAGTATAGGCATCGCCCATCACATTGCTAGACAAAAAAGACATTTTGTAAAATAACTTCAGTATGTTAGGGAGCGCTCACAATCCACATGTGCGAATAACAGGGGAGTATCGCGGACCTGGCTCAGCCTTGAAGCCGCGCGGCGAGGAGGTCGGCGGCGCGGGTGGCCATGGCCATGATCGTGATCTGGGGGTTCACGCCGAGGGAGGACGGCACAGCGCCGCCGTCGCAGATGTAGAGGCCTGGAACGTCGTGGCACTGATGGTCCGGGCCCACCACGGACTTGCGGGGATCGATGCCTAGTCGGGTGGTGCCCAGGGGGTGATAGGCGGTCAGATCGTAGTCACGGGGGCGGATCCGGGCCTGCCGGAAGCGCTCGATGTCGGTTTCGTCCTCGAGCGTCGCGAACCCGCGAATGGGCAGGTGCACCCGGGTGGCTCCGGCGGCAAAGAAGACCCGGGCGAGGATCTCGGTTCCGCGCCGCAGGCGGTTCAGGTCCTCGGAGTTCATGGAGTAGGTGATCAGGGGCCGGCCGAAGGGCCCCCGGAGCACCTGACCGCGGCTGGTGTCCTTGATCGCCATGCCGAAGGTGATTTGGCGATCCAGGGCCTCGGCCCATGCCATGAAGCTGGGGCCCACCTCGTGGGTCGACGCGGCGAGCAGCTCGGGGGGCGCGGTGCCGCCCTCGAACAGCAGCCCTTCCGGCCAGAACTCGTCGATGCCGTAGCCTTGGGGCACCGAGCGGAATCCGTCGGTGAGCTCGTCGAACTCGCCGGCCATTCCCATGGCCGGGTGGATCGTGAGGTTGCGGCCGATCTGCAGGCTGCGGTTGGCGAGCCGCTGCCGCAGCAGCAACAGCGGCGTGAGCAGCGAGCCGCACGCCAGCACCGTGGCCCGGGCGCGGATGCGGATCGTCGCGCCCCCCTGGGTGCGGGCGATCAGGCCCACGGCGCGGCCGTCCTGGATCAGCACCTCCTCGGCCGTGGTCTGGGTGAACAGGAACGCGTTGGCCTTTAGCGCCGCCGGGATGTAGGAGACGTTGGTGGACTTCTTCGCGTCGGTGGGGCAGCCAAAGGCGCAGCGGGCCTGGGCGTCGCAGCCGGGCGCGTTGCGGGGCAGGGGTCCGTGCGCATACCCGAGGGCGTCGCACCCCTTGGCGATGAGCCGGCCCACGTCGCCGATGTACTTGTCCTCGCTCGGCGCCACCTCGAGGTACTCCAGGGTCTTGTCCACGTAAGGCCGGAGCCGGTCGGGTCCGAGCTGGACCAGGCCGAAGTCGTCGACCCAGCCCTGGAGCACCGCGTCGGGCGGCGGCAGAGACGTGCCGGAGTTGATCACGGTGGTGCCGCCCACGGCCCGGCCGATGGGGATCACCACGGGCACGTTGCCCACCGACAGCACGCCCCCGAAGTCGCGGTACATCAGCCGCTGCATGGCGATGGTGTTGCCGTTGAAGCGCTCGCGGGTGTGAAACTCCCCCTCCTCCACGATCACCACGGCCAGCCCGTGCTCGGCCAAGGCCTTTGCCGCGGCGGCGCCGCCGGCGCCGGTTCCCACGATCACCACGTCGCACTCCAGCTCGTCGTCGTCGGTGAGCTCCTCGCCCCGGGTGACGAGCTCCCACCACGACGGCCGCTCCACCTGGGCCGGCACCTCGAGCTCGTAGGCGCAGCCGAGCTCCTGGTAGAGCTTCGGATCGTAGAAGTGGGCCGCCTTGATGGTCGCGGCGGCCATGCGCAGGAGCTGGCGGTTCGTAAAGGAGCCGTGGACCATGCGCTCCAGCACCTTCAGCCGGGTGGGCTCGGACAGGCGCGTGAAGGGGCGCAGGTGCCGCGGCACGGTCCGCAGCTCCAGCAGCCACAGCAGCGCCCCGAATCCGTGCTGCAGCAGCGGCGGGATCACCGACAGAAACTCCTCCACCCGATCCACGGTCCGGGGCCCGGGGCGCGGGATGCGGGCGCTGCCGGGGATGATGGTTTCGGCCAGCGCGGCAAGGATTCGTCGCTCGCGCGGGCTGAGGGTCG
The DNA here is from genome assembly GCA_043825095.1 of bacterium. Classification (GTDB taxonomy): domain Bacteria; phylum Myxococcota_A; class Polyangia; order HGW-17; family JAJRWW01; genus JBDRSE01. Next base: position 15,161 of record JBDRSE010000135.1, on the reverse strand, counting down.
TCGGAGTCATGTCCACTCCTGGATTGGTTCGACCAATATGCAGAGGTCCCAGGGAAAAATCAACGAATCGCGGGGACGCGAAAATATCGGCGTCTGTTCCATCCGACAGGGTACACTGTTGTCCAGAGTAGCAGGAGAAACAGCGCGCGCTCTGGGAGGCGGACCGATGAGTGATTCCGATCTGCGGAAGATTCTCCGCGACGTCATCGATGAGGTGGACGGCGGGCGGCTGAAGCTCTGGCGACCCATCCAGGCGGTGCGGCGACTTGCGCTCCCGGCGGTCCTGGCCGCTTCCATCGGCGGCGCGGCCTGCGACAGCGAGGCCGTGGGCACGCCGCAGGACGCCCGCCCGGACGTATGGAACTATGTCTCGGATGCCTACGGCGTGCCCTTCGATGCCTGGGTGCCGCCGCAGGACGGGGCGATCTATCCCGACGCTGATCTCACCGACGACGCCGGGGCCGCCGACGATGCCGAGGTCATCGATGACGGGAGCATCTTCCTGTACATGGGCCCACCGCCCATCGATCCCGATGATTCGGATGACTGATCCCAGCTGAGCTCGCCGGCTTTCTTGCCCACATTGTCCTACATGTATACAATTAGGGGTGTTCGGCAGGAGAAGTGTCGGCAGGACCACCGCTTTTCCGGCGCCGAGAACGAGGAAGCTCCGTATGCGACGAGTTGCGCTCATCATCGGCCTGATCCTGGCGCCCGCCCAGGCCTGGGCCATGAACCCCGGAGAGATCGCCACGGCTTTTCGGCTGGTGGATGCCCACGGCAGGCCGCACCGGCTCGGCTCCTTCCAGACGCGGATCCTCGTGGTCTGGTACGAGGGCCCCCAGTCGCATACGCAGAATCAGTGGGTCAAGAATCGCCTCGTCCAGCTGCAGCGACTGGGCAAGCTCGACTCCCGCAGCTACGAATCCATCGGGATCGTCAACTTCCACGAATCGGCTCTCCCGAGCTCGATCATCACCAGGGCCATCCGCGAGCACACCCGGAGCTCCCGCGTGACCATCCTTTTGGACCGCGACGGCCGCATGCGTCGGCAGTGGGGTTTCCTGAACGGCCGCAGCAACGTCTACGTCTTCGACGGAAGGCGGCGGCTGATCTGGAAGACCTCCGGACCGCTCACGCAGCGGCTGGGTCGCCAGTTGATCCGGATGCTCGTCCGCCTCTCACGGTAATCACTTTCATCGGCGCTAGGCCTCGCTCGCGTACATCGTTCGTAACCGTTTACGTGGCAGATGGCAAAGCGCCCCCCGCGCCGCGCGGGCTTCCCCTTGAGGGGACGGCAGGGGTGTACCCCGCCGCGGAGCGGCGGATCTGTCGGGCTGGTTTCGGCGCGGTGCGAATGCTGGAGAATCCGATTGACCTGAGTCCCATGGGGCCTGCTGTGCCACGGCACTGCGCGCCCTCGACGATGTCGCTTGCGCGGGCAGGGGCCCATGGGGCTATAGTACGGCTTCGACCACTGTTGGAGGCTCAACCGTGAATGTGCTGGTGATCAACGCTGGGAGCTCTTCGGTGAAATACGCCCTGGTCCACCACGTGGACGAAGGCGGCAGCATGACCCTCGCCGAGGGCATTGTGGAACGCATCGGCGGGGAGAGCACGCGGCTCAAGGGGGAGCGGTACGGCGACGCGCCGGCAGAGCTGAAGCGCGCGGCCCCCGAGGTGCGCTCCGCCGAGGACGCGCTGAAAGTCATCGCCGAGGTGCTGACCAGCGGGCCCACCGCGGTCATCGGGTCCCTGGACGAGATCCACGCGGTGGGACACCGGGTGGTGCACGGCGGGGACGTCTACGCCGACACGGTGATTATCGACGAGGCGGTGAAGGACACCGTGCGGGAGCTCGCCGAGCTGGCCCCGCTGCACAATCCGCCGAACCTGCTCGGCATCGAGGCGGCGGAGCGGCTGCTGCCGGGCCGGCCCCACGCGGCGGTCTTCGACACCGCCTTCCACTCCACCATGCCCCCCGAGGCGTACCTGTACGGCATCCCGTTGGCCCTTGCCCGGGAGCGTCGGATCCGGCGCTACGGCTTCCACGGCACGAGCCACAAGTACGTGTCGCACCGGGCCGTGGAGCTGCTGGGGGACGCTCCGAGCGGGCGGATCATCACCGCGCACATTGGCAACGGCGCGAGCCTCGCCGCGGTGCGGGACGGTCGCTCCATCGACACCACCATGGGATTCACACCCCTGGAGGGCGTGATGATGGGGACGCGCTCGGGCACGGTGGATCCGGCGCTGCCCCTGTACCTGATCGAGCACGTGAAGATGGCGCCCCAGGAGGTGGACCGGCTGCTCAACCGTCAGAGCGGTCTGCTGGGCGTGGCCGGGATCGGCTCGGGGGATCTGCGGGACGTGCTCGAGGCCGCCGACGCGGGCAACGAGGATGCGTCCACCGCCTTTGCGCTGTACGTGTACCGGATCGTCACGGCCATCGGCGCCCTGAGCGCTGCGCTGGGCGGGCTGGACGCGCTGGTGTTCACCGCCGGCGCCGGGGAGAACTCGCCGGCCCTGCGCGCCGCGGTGTGCGAGCGGCTCGGCTACCTCGGCATCGCCCTGGATCCCGACAAGAACGGCTCCACCCGCACGGACGGCGATGTCTCCGCGCCTGACGCCACCTGCCGAGTGCTGGTCATCACCACCCAGGAAGACGAGATGATCGCGCGCGAAACCCTGCGGGTCTTGGAGGAGGGCTCGGCGTGAGCAGCCACGCCGGCCGCCCCCGGCTCGTGGTGGTCGGGGGCGACGCCGCCGGTATGAGCGCGGCGAGCCAGGCGCGGCGCCTGGCGCCCGAGCTGGAGATCGTGGTCTTGGAGCAGGGGCCGCACATCTCCTACGCCGCCTGCGGGATTCCGCTGGTGGTTTCCGGGCGTGTGTCCGATCCCGCGGCGCTCCAGTCCTTCACGCCCGAGTCGGCCGCCGCGCGGCGCGGCCTGGACGTGCGCATCGGCCGGCGCGTGACTCGCCTGGACCTGCGTGAGGGCGCGGTGCACGGCGTGGAGGTCGACGGGGGCGAGCCCTTCCGGCTGGGCTTTGATCGCCTCGTGCTCGCCACGGGAGCGCGACCCCTGCGCCCGCCGCTCCCGGGCGTCGACCTGCCCGGGGTGTTCACGATCCGTCGGCTGGAGCAGGGGCTGCGTCTCGCTGCCTGGCTCGACGAGCGGCGGCCGCAGAGCGCGGTCATCGCAGGGGCGGGCCTGGTCGGGTTGGATCTCGCGGAGGCGCTGCGCGCCCGCGGGCTCGGCATGACCATCCTCAAAAAGAACGCGACTCCCCTGCTGGACCTGGAGCCGGAGCTGAGCGTGCTGGCCGAGGAGGCGTTGGCCCGGAGCGGATGCGTCCTTTTGCGGGATGCGCCGCTCTACGCCCTGGAGGGGGGCGCCGCCGGCAACGTGGAGGCGGTGCGGGCCGGCGGTGAGCGCATTCCCGCCGACCTCGTGGTGCTGGCCATGGGGGTGAGCCCCTGCGCGGAATTGGCGGCCGAGGCGGGCATCGAGCTGGGGGCCGGCGGCGCCATTGCGGTGAACAGACGAACTGAAACGAGCGCCCGGGGCGTGTACGCGGCCGGGGACTGCGCCACCCAGCACCACCGGCTGACGGGCGAGACGGTTCACGTCACCCAGGCCCTGGCGGCGAACCGGCAGGGGCGGGTCGCCGGAGCGAACGCGGCCCAGGCCCTGGCGGGCCGTCGCGCGGATCGCGAGCACAGCGGCACCCTCGGCACCGTGGTCCGCGGGCTCTTCGACGCGGAGCTCGGGCGCACCGGGCTCGGCCTGGGCGCGGCCCGGGAGGCAAAGTTCGACGCCTATACCACGGTGATCGGATCGCGAAATCGCGCCGGCTATCACCCGGGGAGCGGTCCCGTGAAGGTCGCGCTCATCGCGGAGCGCCGCACCGGGCGCCTGCTCGGGGGCCAGATCGTGGGCGCCCCGGGCGCGGCCAAGCGCATCGACGTGGTCGCCACCGCGATCCACGCCGGGCTCGACCTCGCGGCCCTCGCCGAGCTGGACCTCGGCTACGCCCCCGGCTTCTCCCCGGTGCGCGACCCCCTGCTCGTCGCCGCGCGCGCGGCGCTGAAGCGGCTTTGAAGCCGCGTCGAAGCCGCGTCGAAGCCTTGACGGGAGCTCTCGTTCCTGACTAGGCTGATGGCGTAACTGTTGCAAACAGTGCTCTGGGAAGGTGCGTCGATGAGGAAATCGCGAGATGTGGTGTTGCTTTCGGTGGCCCTGGGCCTGGCCTGGCTCGGCTGCAATTCAGGCGGGGACGACACGAACCAGAACGCCAATGAGAATGCGCCCCCGGTGGACGCGGGCCCGGACGCCTCCGACCTGCCGGACCGGGACGGGGACGGGGTGCCGGACGATCAGGACAACTGCCCGGACGAGCCGAACCCCACCCAGGCAGACACCGATCTCGACGGCGAGGGGGACGCCTGCGAGCTCCAGGACGGCACGGTGGAGCACCCGTTCATCATTCCCGGCGACCCGCTGCTGCCCGACTACCGCCACGCCCGGGACACCAGCGACGCGCTCTCGGATCGTTTCGACAGCTATCCCGGCCATGAGGACCTAGACGAGTCGGGGCCCGAGTACGTCTACCTCACCCGGCTCGAGCAGCGCATCGAGCTCCGGGCGTGGATCCCCTTCCCCGAGCCGGCCGGCACGGACGTCGATCTGCACCTGCTGACGGGGCTCGAGCCCCTGGCGTTGGTGGGCCGTGGCCACTACGAGGTCACGGCCGTGCTGGAGCCCGGGCTCTACTACCTCGTGCTGGACACCTACGTCTTTGGGGGCGTGGAGCAGGCCGGCCCCTACGACCTCACGGTCTCGCTGACGGCCCGGCACGCCGGCACCCTGGACGACCCCATTCCGCCCAACGGTGATCCGGACGCCGCCCTGGCGCTGCCCTTCGAGTACCGGGACTCCCGCGACACGACGGAGGCGCTCTCGGACGCCTTTGACGCGTATCCGGGCTACGAGCAGCTCGACGAGTCCGGCCCGGAGTACATCTACCGGTTCCGGATCGACGAGCCGGCGCGGTTCGCCGCGGCCATCGCGTTCGAAGAGCCGGCAGGGACCGACATCGACCTGCACCTGCTCTCCGAGGTGGGCCCGGTGTCCCTGGTTACCCGGGGGAACACCACGGCGTACGCCCTGCTCGAGGCCGGCACCTACTGGCTCGTGCTGGACACCTACGTCTCCGCCGGCGTGGAGCAGCTCGGCCCCTACGACCTGTGGATGTCCATCCGGCCGCGCAATCCTGCAAATGGGGCCTACTTCAACGACTACGTGCTCGCCGCGGTGGATTACCTCTACGCGAGCTACCGCCTGCTCGGCTACGACTCGGCCGTGCTCACCCACGACATCCCCTATCCCGGGGGCAGCGGCAATCAGCTCATCGAAACCTCAGGTGGTGCCAAGACCATGTGCGTCGCTGCGGCCCTGGAGGTGATGCTCACGGCGATGCACATCTACGCCGAGGACACGGGGGACGACACCGTGTTCGATTTCCTGCCAGAGCGGAGCTGGGAGAGCCTGGCCACCGACTGCATCAAGGCCTATATCTGGGTGAACTACGACCTCCCATCCGCGGGCACGGCCGACGCCGTCGCCGCCTTCGGCATGGGGGAGCTCGTCGTGTTCGAGGATCTGCAGCCGGGCTCCTTCATCAACCTCAACCGCACGACGGGCACCGGGCACGCGGTGGTGTTCCTGTCGTTCATCGACATCCTGGGCAACGAGTCGGCCACCTGGCACCCGGACGTGATCGGCTTCCGGTACTTTTCGTCCCAGGGCGGGCTCGCCGAGGGCGCCGGCGGCCTCGACTACCGGTACGCGATCTTCTCGGACTACGGCGCTCCGGAGATGCCCTACAAGCGGGATCTGAACGTCATCTACTCCACGGACCCGGGCTATCTGAACACCGGCATGATGTGGCACCCGAGCGACTGGATTCCAGTGTCCCCCAAGCCCCGCGACTACACCCCCCCGTCTATGTTCGACGCCCAGTACTTCGACGGCGTCACCGCCGACGACTGAGAAGAAACGCGGTAACCGTTCACGTGGGAGACGGCACAGCGCCCCCCCGCGCCGCGCGGGCGTCCCCCTGAGGGGACGGGAGGGGTGTCTTCCGCCGCGGAGCGGCGGAGCTGTCGGGCTGGTTTCGGCGCTGTGCGAATGCCGGCACCTGCCGGAGATCGATCCGCCGCTTCGCGGCTCAGCTCTCCCCCTCCGCCCCCTCCGGGGGAACCTCGCTGCGCTCGGGAGGGGGCTGCAAATAGCACACTCGTGAACACATGCGAAACGCGTTCAATCCGCGCAGCAGCGGAAACCCGTCGAGTAGTCCCAGTGATAGATGTTGTGGGCGGTGGTGGCGTAGAGGCAGCCGGGGCCGTTGATGGACGTGTCCACGTAGAAGCCGCCCCGAAAGGTGCCGTTGGGATCTGCGGTCCACTCGTGCAGGTTGCCCATCATGTCGAAGACGCCTTCGGCGGTGACGCAGCCGGCGTTCTGGCCGGTGAGGTCCAGGGAGTCGGGCAGCTGGTTGATGCACGGGTGTCCCAGCTCGGACCAGATCCACGGGTCGCTGGTGCCGAAGTACTCCACCGCCGGGTGCACGGCGCGGTGGTCGTTGCAGGTGCCGAGCAACAGCGTGTCCCCGTAGGGGTAGGTCGTCGCGCCGGGGCCCTGGCAGGCGCGCAGCCACTGCTGGTCGGTGCACAGCCGCTTGCCGGCCTCGGCGCAGGCGGCCGCGGCTTGATCCCCGCTGATGTATCCCTGGGGCACCGCCCCGGCGAGGGACACCGCGCGCACCCGCTCGGTTCCCGGGTTGTGAAAGGGGGACCAGGGCTCGGTGGTCTCGTCCGGATGCACGAGCAGCAGCGCGGCCTCGTAGCGGTCGATGCAGAAGGTGTCCACCGGGATCATGCCGTCCGGGCAACCGCCCCCCCCGGGCGCCTCGGTCAGCCCGACGTTCGGCTGGGGCTCGTCGGCCGCGTCGCAGGTGGACGTCGCGGGCGTGCAGCACTGGATGTTGGCCGGGCCGGGGCAGTAGCCCGGCGTGGAGACGCCGTCGCACTCGGCCACGTCGATGCATACCCCGTCCTGCCCGCCCACCGAGCAGGCCACGGCGGCGTCGGTGTCCGCACCGCCGTCTGTGGCCGCGTCGGCCGGACGCGCGTCTTGCGGCGCGCCGTCCGGCGCTGCGTCCGGCGCGCTGGAATCTGCGCCCGCATCCGTTGCGCCGCGTTCGTTGTCGCCGCACCCGGCGCCGAGCACGGTGAGCGTGACCAGCAGCGGGTAGAGTTTGGTGCAGGCCCTGAGCATCGGACTGGATCGTATCAGGGATCCGCAAGGTGACGGGAGGATTTCGTCAGGGTATTACTGTGGAGATTGGGAGATATTACGACAGGACATATACCGGCCGCGGTCGGTCCCCGTACTATGGAATACTGTCGGTGGCTGGACCTGGACCGCGGAATTTCCTGATGTCGTGAGGGAGGTTTGTGATGGGTTTTCTCGACACTCCGCAGGGCCTAGACGAGCGTCCTACCCTGCAGCTCGCCGAGGGAGGTGAGGAGCGGGTTAACACGTCCTTCGACCATGTCGACACGCTCAGCATGGCCCCCATGCCGGTTTCGGACGACGAGCGGTACGAACCGGGCAAGCTGCTCGGCGAGGGGGGCATGGGCGCGGTGTGGCTCAGCCGGGACCGGCAGATCGGCCGCCGGGTGGCCATGAAGGTCGTCAAGGAGGAGCTGGTGGGGTCCTCCACCGCGGTGCGGCGGTTCTACCGGGAGGCCCGGGTCCAGGGGCAGCTCGAGCATCCGTCCGTGGTGCCTGTCTACGATTTGGGCGTGGACGAGGACGGGGCAGCCTTTTTCACCATGAAGCGGATCCGGGGGGTCACCTTGGAGGAGATCATCACCGAGCTCCGAGACCTTCCCGACGTCGCGGAGCGCACCTACGGTCGCCGCCGGCTGCTCTCGGCCTTTTCCCAGGTGTGTCTGGCCGTGGACTTTGCTCACCGGCGCGGCGTGATCCATCGCGACCTGAAGCCCGAGAACATCATGCTTGGGGACTTCGGCGAGGTGTACGTGCTGGACTGGGGCGTCGCCAAGATCCTGGCCGAGCGGGAGGAAACCCAGGAGACCATCGCGGGGATCGATGTGGGAGAGCACGGGCTCCGCAGCTCGGAGCACACCCTGTTCGGCACCCCCGCGTTCATGGCGCCGGAGCAGCTCGCCGACGAGCCGGGTGTGAACAAGCCCGGGGTGGACGTGTACTCCCTCGGCGCGATCCTGTTCGAGCTGCTCACCCTGAAGGTGCTCAACGACGGGGCCACGATGAAGGAGGTGATGGCCCAGAGCCTGGGGGGCGTGGATGCGCGGACGTCGGTGCGGGCGCCGGAGCTGGAGATCCCGCCGGAGCTGGAAGAGATCTGCGTGCGCGCCACGGCGCGCCGGCCCCAAGACCGGTTCGTCTCCGCCCGCGCGCTGCAGATCGCCGTGGACCGGTTCCTCGACGGCCAGCGGAACCTGGAGCTGCGCAAGGAGCTCTCGCAGCTGCACGCCGTGTCCGCGGTCCAAGCGGTCGTCCGTGCTGCGGAGGCCAAGGGCGCCGGGCTCGAGGAGCGGCGCGTGGCCATGCAGGAGATCGGTCGCTCCCTGGCGCTGGATCCCCAGAACGTGCAGGCAGTGGAGTCCATGCTCACGCTCCTGAGCCGTCCCCCCAAGGAGCTGCCGCCCGAGGTAATGAGCGAGATCCAGCGCTCTGAGGAGGACCAGTGGCGTTGGACCGCCCGGGTGGCCGCCATCGCCTATTTCAGCCTGGCGATGTATCTGCCGCTGTTCGTGTGGACCGGGATCCGGTCTGTCATGGCCATCGCGCTGTACGAGGGGTTGGCCGTGTTGAGCGCCCTGTGTGCGCTGTACGTCGGGTTCTCCCCGCATCCCCGTCCGTGGATGCTGCTCACGGTGATGGTCACCTCGACCCTCTGCCAGGCGAGCACCTCGGCCTTCTTCGGCCCTCTTGTGCTCACGCCCGCCCTGGTGGCCACCAACACGGCCGGGTTCGCCATCCTGCTCCGCGGTGGATTCCGACTGTTTGCCATCTTGTTCGCGTGCGTCGTGATCTACACCCTGGTGATGCTCGAGCTGCTCGGGTTCCCGCTGGCGCACTATGTCTTCGACGAGACCGGGATGGTCATCAAGCCCGCCGCCATCGGGCTCAAGCTGGCGCCGACGGTGACCCTGCTGAGCATCGCGGCCCTCGCGACCATCCTCACGACGGCCATCTCCGTGTCACGTATCCGCGATTCCCTTTCGGAGGCGGAGCGCAAGCTCTACCTGTACGCCTGGCAGATCCGCCAGCTCGTGCCGACCGTGCTGTCGGTTCCACGCGGCGGCGCTGCGCCGCGGCCGTCGGGTCGGCCCTCCACCACCGAAAACTCCGCAGAATCCGGTTGACTGGCCACCTGATCCCGCGTGTATTATGCCCCCTTGGACGTAGGCTAAAGGCGTAGCCTGTGGCTACACCCTCGTGGGAGGGCCCGCCGCCTGTACTGATCATGACGAAATCACTGAAGATACCAGTCGCCCTGTCGAATCGACACGTGCACCTGTCACGCAGGGACGTGGAGGCGCTGTTCGGGGATGGTCATGTGCTCGGGCAGCAGAAGCCGCTCTCCCAGCCGGGGCAGTTCGCCTGCCCGGAGGCCGTGGAGGTGGTGGGCCCCAAGGGCTCCATTCCGGGGGTCCGGGTGCTCGGGCCGGAGCGAGGCGAGAGCCAGGTGGAGCTGTCCATCACCGACGGGTTCGTGCTGGGCGTGCCGCTGCCGGTTCGGGTCTCAGGAGACATCGCCGGCACTCCCGGAGGACATCTCATCGGCCCCCGGGGCGCGGTGAAGCTCTCGCAGGGACTGATCGTGGCCGCGCGCCACATCCACCTCGAGCCCCGGCATGCGGCCGAGGCCGGGCTGGTTGACAGGCAGCGCGTGGCGGTGCGGGTGCTGGGCCGGAGAGGGCTGATTTTCGAAGAGGCCGCGGTCCGCGTCAGCGAGAAGTTCAAGACCGAGATGCACCTCGATACCGACGAGGGCAATGCCGGCGGGGTGAAGAACGGCGACCTCGTGGAGGTGCTGGCCGATGTGTGCGCCCTGTGCCCGGCCGGGGACTGCTCCATTCGCGAGGACGTCACTCGGACCAGTACGAAACCCTATTGTGAGAACACCGGAACGAAGTATCAGATCCGGTGAGCTGGGTCACCCGAGGCTCTGGAACAACGCTTGAGCAATCCTGAGGAATACACGCTCGATTTTGCCGCCCTGGTGGAGCAGATCACACGGGCCGTGCTGCGGAGCCTTGGGAAGCCGGCCGCTCCCGGCTTGACGCCGGAGGTGACGACACGGGCGGAGGAACCGGCGCTCCCGCGCCGCCGGATCGGCTGGCTGCTGGCCGCGCCCTGTGGACACCTCGAGCCGATCTGTCGGGAGCTGGCGGTGCTGCAGCGCCTGGGACACCACCAGCGCGTGCTGGCGTGCACCGACGTGGTAGACGCGCTGCGCGAGCTGCAGGGCTGGCCCGGAGAAAGCGAGGGGCTTTCGCTGCAGCCCGTGGACGCCGCCCGGGGGGTCTCGGCGGCGCTGGGGCGCTTGCCCGAGCTGGAGCTGATCTACGTGGGCGCGCTCGGATGGCAGCAGGCCGCCCTGCTCGCGGAGCTCCGCGACGACGACGTCTTCGTGAAGATCGTGCTGCAGGGGCTGGCCGCCGGGACGCCGGTGTCCCTGCTCTCGGGAGACGGACTGACCGGGCTGCACCGCGTCTTTCCCGGCGGGAGCGCGGGGGCGGCGCCGGCCCTGCAGCGTCGGGCGGACGGGGTCTGGCGGGCGCTGGAAGGCGTGGGGATGCGGCGGCTCCCGCTCTCGGAGCTGCGAAGACCGCTCCGGGCGCTCGAGGCCCTGGAGTCTACCCAGAGTCGCGCGCTGGGTGGGCTGCTCACGGAGCGGGACGTGGAGGAGGCGGCCGCGGCAGGGCTCCGGGAGCTCCGGCTGCCGGCCGGTGCGGTGATCACGCCGCTGGCCCTCGACCGGGCGCGCGGACTGGGAGTGTCGATCAGACGAGGATGACGCGGGGCCGGTCCCCGTGAACAGGAATGACAGCAGCGCCGCAGGGGCGGCGGAAGGATGCGAAGCGATGCAGTTGGCCCGGGTGGTAGGCACGGTGGTGAGCACCCAGAAGACGCAGTTCATCGTCGGGATGAAGCTGCTCATCGTAGAACCCATCGATGCCCGGACGCTGGAATCCACGGGTAAGCCCCTGGTGGCCGTGGACAGCGTGGGAGCCGGGGAGGGCGAGGTGGTGCTCTACGTCTCGGGCTCCTCGTCCCGGCTCACGGAGCAGACCAAGGACAAGCCGGTGGACGCCACGATCATGGCCATCGTGGACTTCGTCGAGGTCGACGGGAAGCAGACGTTCGCCAAGTGACTATGAGGTTCGGATGAAGGTCGATATCACGAGCGAGCAGATGGCGCTGCTGGTGGACGAGGTGGTGGCGCAGGTGAAGAGTCACCTGGAGCCCTCCGCGGTGACGCCGACGGGGGCGCCATCGTTCACGCCGCGCGTCCCGGCGGTCAGCGCCCAACCGGTGGCGGCGGTGGCCCACTCGGACGGCATCTTCGCCGACGTGGAGCAGGCCATCGCCGCGGCGCAGCAGGCCTTCGAGGCGCTCCAGGCGTGCACCCTGGCGGATCGGCAGGCCATGGTGGCCGCCATGCGGCGGGGGGCGATCCGGGAGGCGGAGCGGCTGGCGCGCTTCGCCGTGGAGGAGACCGGGCTCGGACGGGTCAGCGCCAAGGTGCAGAAGGTCCTCCTGGCGGCGCGCAAGACGCCGGGCACCGAGGACCTGGCGCCGGTGGCCTACACCGGGGACGACGGGCTCAGCCTCGTGGAGCCGGCGCCCTACGGGGTGCTCGCGGCGATTACACCGTCCACCAACCCGCCCTCCACCGTGGTCAACAACGCGATCAGCATCGTCTCGGCGGGAAACAGCGTGGTGTTCAACCCCCACCCGTCTGCCAAGGGCGTCTCCAACGAGACCGTGCGGGTGCTCAACCGCGCCATTCTGGAGGCCGGCGGCCCGCCCAATGTGCTCTGCTCCGTGGCCTCACCCACGCTGGAGTCGAGCCAGACCCTGATGAAGCACCCGGCGATCCGGCTGCTGCTCGTGACCGGCGGCGGCGTGGTGGTGAAGCTGGCCATGACCAGCGGCAAGAAGGTGGTGGCGGCGGGCCCGGGGAACCCCCCGGTGATCGTGGACGACACGGCGTCCCTGTCCCACGCGGCCAAGTCCATCGTGGACGGCGCCAGCTTTGACAACAACGTGCTCTGCATCGCCGAGAAGGAGATCTTCGTTTTTCGCAACGTGGCTGACCGGCTCAAGGAGGAGCTGCGGCGAAACGGCGCCTACGAGGTGCAGGGTCGCGAGCTCGAGCTGCTGCTCGGCCGCTGCCTGGATCTCAGCCATCCGGACCACCCGGTGGCCGCCCGGGACATGGTGGGCAAGGACGCCTCCAAGCTGCTCGCCGAGGTGGGGATCCCGGCCCGGCCGGGCGTGCGGCTCCTGATCTGCGAGGTGGACGACCTGATGCACCCGCTGATTCAGGCGGAGCAGCTCATGCCCCTCATCCCCATCCTGCGGGTGGACGGGCTGGACGAGGCCTTGGCCTGCGCGAAGCAGGCCGAGCACAGTTATCGCCACACCGCGGTCATGCACTCGGAGAACGTGGTGTCCATGAGCCGCGTGGCGCGGGAGATCGAAACCACCATCTTCGTCAAGAACGCACCGTCCTACGCCGGGCTCGGCTTCGGCGGGGAGGGCTTCACGACCATGTCCATTGCGGGGCCCACGGGCGAGGGGCTCACCTCCGCCCGCACCTTCACCCGCCAGCGCCGCTGCGTGCTGGCCGGGAGCTTCCGGATCGTGTGATGACGGCAGCCGCGAAGACAAAAGCGGCGGCGCCCGTGGCCGCGAACAAGAAAGCCACCCTGGCGGCCTTGCGGGACGCCGGCGTGGTCGGCATGGGCGGAGCCGGGTTCCCCACCCACGTCAAGTACGACGCGAGCGTGGACACCGTGGTGGGAAACGGCGCGGAGTGCGAGCCGCTGCTGTGGACCGACAAGCAGTACATGCTCCGGTGGCCCGACGAGCTCGTGACCGGCATGGCGATCGCCATGGAGACCGTGGGCGCGGAGCGCGGCCTCATCGCCATCAAGGGTAAGTACGGCGAGGTCATCGAGGCCGTGGAGTCCGCGATCAAGGCCCGTGGCAGCCGCGGCCCGCGCATCGAAGTCGCTCCCATGCGCAACTTCTACCCGGCTGGGGACGAGTTCAGCCTGGTGCAGCAGGTGACAGGGCGCACGATCCCGGAGCTGGGGCTGCCGCTCCACGTGGGCGTGGTGGTGAGCAACACGGCCACCCTGCGCACGGTGGCGCGGGCGATCCGGGACGGTGAGCCCTTCACCTCCCGGCTGGTCACGGTGTGCGGCGAGGTGCGCTCCCCGGTGGTGGTGGAGGCCCCCGTGGGCACGCCGTACGCGGACCTGATCGCCGCGGCGGGCGGCGCTACCCGGGACGACGTGGCCCTGGTGGACGGCGGGCCCATGATGGGCTACGTGGTGGAGGCCGACGCCCCGGTGAAAAAGACCTCCTGCGGCATCCTGGTCATGCCCCGGAACCAGCCTTTTGTGCGGCGCAAGCTGGAGGGATCCGACGCCAAGCTCCGGGTGGCCCGGGCGGCGTGCTGCTCGTGCCAGGAGTGTACCGAGGTGTGCCCGCGCAACGCCCTCGGCCACCGGATCTATCCCCATCGGTTGATGCAGAGCGTGGCCTCCGGGCTCACCCACGACGTGCAGGCCTACCTGGGCTCGCTGCTCTGCTGCGAGTGCGGGCTCTGCACCGAGTACGGCTGTCCGCTTTATCTGGACCCGTGCCGGATGAACATCGACGTCAAGCGGCTGTTGCGGTCCCAGGGGGTAGTGTTCCCGGATCCGCGGCAGAGCTCACCGAACCGGTTCTTCGAGATCAAGCAGGTGCCCGCCTCCCGGCTCGCGGCGCGGCTCGGCCTGAACAAGTACCTGGGGCATATCCCCCTGGCGCCGGAGCCGCTGCGGCCGGCCCGGGTGGAGCTGATGCTCAGGCAGGGCGTCGGACAGCCCTGCAAGCCCACGGTGAAAACGGGACAACGCGTGACCGTGGGCCAGCAGGTGGCAGAGCCGGGCGGCCCCGTCAGCGCGGCCCTGCACGCGTCCATCGATGGCGTGGTGGAGCGGGTGGACGACAAAGCGGTGGTGCTCCGGAGGGACAAATGACGACGAGAAACGGCATCGTCACCGGAGGCATCCTCGGGGGGCCGCCACCCGAGGTCGAGTCCATCGGCTGTCTCGAGACCCGGTCCATCGCCCTCGGGATCGAGGCGGCGGACTTCATGGTCAAGGCGGCGGAGGTGGAGCTGCTCGTGGCCATGCCCACCTGCCCCGGGAAGTATCTGATCGTGGTGGCCGGCGCTGTGGCCGCGGTGCGTGCCTCGGTGGAGGCGGGCGTGGCCCCGGCAGGGGACAGCCTGGTGGACTATACCGTGATCCCGTCGGTGCACCCCCAGGTGCTCCCGGCGCTGACCGCGGTGTCGGATCCCTCCATCACCGGCGCCGTGGGCGTGCTGGAGACCTTCTCCATGTGCGCGGCCGTGAGGGCGGCGGACGAGGCAGTGAAGACCGCGGACGTGCACCTGGTGGAGATCCGGCTGGGCCGGGGACTCGCGGGCAAGGCCTTCGTGGTGCTGACCGGCGAGGTGGCGGCGGTGCGCGCGGCGTGCCAGTCTGCCCTGTTGACGATTCAGGACAAGGCGCTCGTGTTGGCGATGACGGTGATCCCGTCGCCCCACCCGGCGCTGCTGGAGAAGATTCTGTAGGAACGACAACCGCGGCCCACCCGGGCGAACCCGGGTCGGGGGCCCCAACGGAGGAGACCGATGAAGGAAGCCCTGGGAATGGTAGAGACCCGTGGACTGGTTGGCTCGATCGAGGCGGCCGACGCCATGGTCAAGGCGGCCAAGGTGACGCTGATCGGCAAGGAGCGCGTCGGCGGCGGCCT
>JBDRSE010000134.1:0-50890 GCA_043825095.1 bacterium | reverse complement strand
ACCCCCGGAGGGGGCGGAGGGGGCGAAGTGAGCCACGAAGTGGCGGATCGATCTCCGGAAGGGTGCCCAGCCTTGCTCGGTGCCGAAACCAGCCCGACAGATCCGCCGCTCCGCGGCGGAAGACACCCCTCCCGTCCCCTCAAGGGGTAGCCCGCGCTGCGCGCGCGGGCGCTGTGCCGTCTACCACGTGAACGGTTACGTGGGTTTCAATGACGAGAACTGTATGATATCACCCTTCTCCGAGGCCCTGGGAACAGGCGGGATCGACTTTCTGCTGGACGGCGGGCGAATTCCCTGTAAGATTCAGGACGTGGCCTAGTCCTGCATGGTTATTCCGTTAGGGTTACAGTAAGGTAAGGACATTCTGTGAACAACTCGAAGTTAACCACGCCGGAGCCGGGACCGGAGGCGTCCGGAAGCGAAGAGTCGCGAGTCGACATCCGGCTCTACCTCCACATCGTGCGGAGGCGGCTCTGGGTGCTCCTGGCCGTGGTGGGCGCGGCCCTTGGAATCGCCGTGTTCCTCACGAGCCGGCTCCCCAACCAGTACCGCGCGGAGGCCACGGTGGTCGTGGATCTACGCGCTGCGCAGATCCTCGGCCAGAACGTCCAGGGGTTCGACAACGAGAGCTCCGGCTGGTGGCAGGGCACGACCTTTCTCAAGACCCAGGAGGAGGTCTTGAGGAGCGGAAAGATCGCCCGGCTCGCCGCGGAGAAGCTCGATCCGAAGATTCGCAGCAAGCTGCTCGGCAAGCCGGAGAAGAGCGTTCACACCAAGGAGGACCTCGAGGCCGCAGGCTATCGCATCGCCGGCATGCGCGAGATTCGACCGGGCAAGGACAGCCGCAAGTTCACCATCGCTTCGGTGCACACGGATCCGGCGCTGGCGGCCGCGGTGGCCAACGCGATCGTGGACGCCTATGTCGCCTACAGCCTGTCCCGACGGCAGGGCTCCTCGACCGGGGCCGAGACGTGGCTCTCCGCCCGGCTCGAGCAGCTCGAGGACGAGCTCAAGCTGGCCGAGCAGAAGCTCCAGGACTTCAAGAAGAAGCACAAGCTGCTCTCGGCGTCGCTGCAGGACAGGCTCAACGGCATCGCGCTCCGGATCGTGAGCTTCAACCGCAAGCTCGACGAGATCCAGGTGAAGCGGATCGAGCTGGCCGCCGAGATCTATCAGCTGCGGCGGCTCAAGAAGAACGATCCCATGAACGACCCGTCCGTGATCATGGTGAAAAATCCCATCATCGACGGCTTGAAGCAGAGCTACTCCGCCCAGCACCAGAAGCTGATCGAGCTGCGGGGCGACTACCTCGAGAAGCACCCCAAGATCCAGGCCCAGGAGGCGGTGCTGGAGAATCTGCGCAAGGCGATGCAGCGGGAGGCCGCCCTGGCGCTCAAGGTGATCGAGGCGCAGCACCGGGTCGCGCTGACCACCGAGAGCGAGGTCCGGGCCGCGCTGCGCTCGGCGGAGAAGAAGGGCATGGCCCTGGGCGAGAAGGCCCTCGTGTTCCGCCGCATGGATCGTGTGGCCAAGCAGAAGGCGAAGTACTACGAGCTGGTGCTCTCGCGGTACGTGGAGAGCGGCCTGGCCAAGCAGCTCAACGCCAACAACGTGCGGATCCTCGACCGGGCCCGGGCGCCCCTGGCGCCGTTCTCCCCGCGGCTGCACGTGAACCTGGCCATTGCGTTCGCCATCGGGTTGGTGCTGGGGCTCGGCCTGGTGTTCCTGCTGTACTTCATGGACAACACGGTGAAGACCCAGGAGGACATCGAGCACCTGGTGGGGCTGCCGTTCCTGGGGCTGATACCGTCCATCGCGGCGGAGTCGAAGCGGGACGGCAAGCGGCGGCGTAAGCCGGACCCTGCGATCCCGGATGGCACCCCGGTCACTGCGGACCTCTTCCAGTGGATGAACCCCAAGTCGCAGGTGGCGGAGCACTGCCGCTCCATCCGGACGAACCTGCTGTTCATGTCCCCGGAGAAGCCCCTCAAGGCCCTGCTGATCACGAGCTCGGTGCCCCGGGAGGGGAAGACCACCGTGGCCATGAACATCGCCATCTCCATGGCTCAGAGCGGCGAGAAGACGCTCATCGTGGATACGGACATGCGCCGGCCGCGGGTGCACAAGGCCTTTGGCATCACCCCCAAGAGGGGGGTTTCCGCCGTGCTCGTCGGGGAGTGCGAGGTGGACGACGTGGTGGTCGAGACGCCGGTGGAGAACCTGTACTGCCTGCCTTGCGGCGCCACCCCGCCCAACCCGGCCGAGCTGCTGCACACCAAGCGTTTCCGGGAGCTCATCCCGGAGCTGCTCAAGCGGTTCGATCGGGTGATCTTCGACTCGCCGCCCGTGGGCGCGGTCACGGATCCGGTCATCTTGTCCAAGGCCGTGGACGGCACCATCCTGGTGGTCAAGACCGGCGTCACGGCCCGGCAGCTCCTGGCCAAGACGGGCCGGGTGCTCACCGACGTCAACGCCAACGTGCTCGGCGTGGTGCTCAACGACATCGATCCCGAGCAACGCACCTACGGCGGGTACTATCACTACTACTACTACAAGCGCCGCTACTACTCCTACTACGGCGACTCGAGTAGCGAAACCTAGCCCTGATCGGCCCCACGCCGCGACACGCCATGGACCTGTCCATCGTCATCCCCTGCTACAACGAGGTGGAGAGCCTGCCCCCGCTGGTGGAGGCGCTGGATCGTTTCGTCGCGGACCATCAATCCCGGGGGGGAAGCGTCGAGGTGCTGGTGGTGGACGACGGCTCCACGGACGGGTCGCCGGAGCTGGTGGGCGGGCTCGCGGCCACGCGGCCCCACCTGCGGCTGATCCGGCTGCGACGAAACTTCGGTCAGACGGCCGCCATGGCTGCGGGCTTCGACCACGCCACCGGAGAGGTGGTGGTGCCCATGGACGCGGACCTGCAGAACGACCCTGCGGACATCCCGCTCCTGCTCGAGCGGCTCGACGAAGGCTACGACGTGGTGTCGGGCTGGCGGCGACGACGCCAGGACTTCTGGCTCACCCGGCGACTCCCTTCGACCATCGCGAACTGGGTCATTGGACGCGTGGGCGGGCTCCGGCTGCACGACTACGGCTGCACCCTGAAGGCGTACCGCCGGGACGTGCTCCAGCACGTGCACCTGTACGGTGAGATGCACCGGTTCATTCCGCTGCACGCCAAATGGACCGGCGCGCGGGTGGCCGAGGTGGAGGTGTCTCATCACCCGCGCCGGCAGGGGCGGAGCAAGTACGGTCTGGGCCGGACCTTCAAGGTGCTGCTCGACCTGATCACGGTCAAGTTCCTCGGCGACTTCTCTACCAAGCCGCTGTACTTTTTCGGCGGCGTGGGCTCGGTGCTCTGCCTGGGCGGCGTGGCCAGCGCCATCGTCACGCTGGTCCAGAAGTACAGCAGCGGGGCTTGGGTCCACCGCAACCCCCTGTTGTTGGTGGCGGTGTTCCTGTTCATCATCGGGCTGCTGCTGATCTCCATGGGGCTGCTCGGCGAGCTGCTGGTGCGGGTGTACCACGAGTCCCAGGGCAAGCCGATCTACATCCTGGCCGAGCCCGTGCGCCCTCGAGACGCGTCGCGATCGACCGCCGCGACCCCCGACGACTGACGGTTATGGATCACTTGCCAGGCTTCGGTTCCCGGAGATCCGCGGCGTGGACGGGGTAGGCCTTGGGGAGCCGGACCTCGTGACCGGGCTCCTGCTCCACGAACACGTCGAAGTAGGCCTTCTCCACCTTGCCGTCCTTCCATCTGACCAGGGGGCGTACCGGGCCGCCGGGCAGGGAGAGTTGGCCCTTGGCGTCGGTCTTGCCGAGGGCGAGCTGTCCGGTGCGGGTGCCCAGCCGCACGCCCCGACCGACGGCCGGAACCACGCCGCAGGGCAAGGTCACGGACTTGCGAACCCGGCGCCGTACGCCGAGCTTTTTGTAGTACGTGCCGGTGCGGAGCTTGTAGTACAGCCCCACGCTCATGATCGCCAGCCCGGGGACGAGAAAGACGAAGGTGCCCACGAGGTACTGCTTGGTGGCCTCGCTGGATTTCACCGACCGGGCGCCCAGGACCCAGAACGGTGTGGACACGGTGGTCTGGAGCGCGCCCAGGCCGAGGAACCAGTACCAGGTGGGTGCCCGGACCTTGATCTTCGCGGTCTCCTCGGCGATCTCCACGGTCTTGTGCTCACAGGTCCGCAGCTCCATGACGCGGAGCACCCAGGCGTCTCCCTGGCGGTAGATCCCGCTCATGTACTCCCGCTCCCCGGTGGGGGACCTGGTCACCTCTCTGCGGACGTGCTTGTACTGGTAGCTGGTGTAGTACCGGAGGTTCTCGCAGCCGAGCAGTGAGGTCGTGAGGAGGCACGCTACGAGCAGCGCTGAGGTCCGCTTCCGAGTCATGGCCCTGGAGTGTAGGCCGCTCCCGTCCGCGGCGCAAGGCAGCCGATGTGCAGCGCGCTCGGGCTGCGCGAAGCACCGCGCGGGGAAGGCCGCGGCCCGTTTCCCGGGCCCATTTCCCAGTGCCCTCTGTCCCCGGGCCCGTGATATTGTGCGGCGGCGGAGGAGTGACCCATGGCAGAGTACGTGCTCGGGATCGATCTCGGGACCTCGAATTCCGTGGTGGCGGCGATGCGGGACGGGCAGCCCCAGGTCCTGACCGACGCCGACCATCGGAACACGCAGCCCTCCATCGTGTCGTTTCATCCGTCGGGATCGATCCTGGTGGGTCACGACGCCAAGCGCCGCCGCCTGATCGATCCGGCCAACACCATCACCAGCGTGAAGCGGCTCATCGGACGCCCTTTCTCGGCGCCCGAGGTGGGGGAGTTCGTTGCGCGGTGTCCTTACCGGGTCGTGGAGGGGAGCAACCAGCAGACCATCATCGAGGTGCGGGATCAGCGGCTGTCGGTGCCGGAGGTGTCGGCGCTGGTGCTGCACCACATGAAGATCATCGCCGAGCGCGTGCTTCGGCAGACCGTGCGCAAGGCCGTGGTGACGGTCCCGGCGAACTTCAATGACGCGCAGCGCGCCGCCACCGTCGCGGCGGGGCAGATCGCGGGCATCGAGGTGCTGCGGATCATCAACGAGCCCACAGCGGCGGCGCTGGCCTACGGGCACGGAAAGTCCCTCGATCGGACGGTGCTCGTCTACGACTACGGCGGAGGGACCTTCGACGTCACGATCCTCGAGATCCACGGCGATGTCTACGAGGTCCGAGCCACGGCCGGCGACACGTACCTGGGCGGGGACGACATCGACGAGCGGGTCATGGAGCGGATGGTGGCCCTGTTCCTCGAGCAGCACCGGTACGACCTTCGCCACGACGAGATGGCCGTGCACCGACTCCGCTCCGTGGCCGAGCAGGTGAAGTGCCAGCTGTCCTCTCAGGCCAGATCGGTGGTGGAGGTGCAGGAGATCGCCCACGGCCCGAACGGCGCGGCCCTCGACCTCCACTTCGAGATGACGCGGCCCGAGTTCGACGCCCTCGCCCAGGACCACGTGGACCGCACCTTCGCGATTTGCGACCAGGCCTTCCAGATCGCCCAGATGCCGATCAACCAGATCGACGAGGTGGTCCTGGTGGGGGGAACCACGCGCATCCCGTTGGTGCGGGAGTCCGTGCGCAGCTACTTCGCCCGGGCGCCGCTGGTGTCCATCAATCCCGACGAGGTGGTGGCCCTCGGGGCGGCCATCCAAGGCGCGGCGCTGCTCGAGGACGTGGCACCGGCTCCCGCGCCAGCGGTGAGCGCGTCACCGGGAGCCGGGGTCGGGGCGGCCGTGGCGCCCGCGCCGCCGAAGCCCCGGCCGCTGCTGCTCGACGTCACGCCCCTGTCCTTGGGCGTCGGTGTGGTCGGGGGTTTTGCCAAGGTCCTCATCCCCCGCAACGCCCAGGTCCCGGTGGAGCAGACCGAGGTGTTCTCCACCGGCGCCGACAATCAGACCGCCGTGTCGATCCGAATCTGCCAGGGCGAGGCCCGGATGTTCGACGGGAACACCGAGCTGGGCGAGCTGGTGCTCGCCGGGCTCAGGCCGGCGCCTCGGGGTGAGGTCAAGGTGGCCGTGACCTTCGAGATCGACACCAACGGGATCCTGAAGGTGCGCGCCCGGGACGAGGCCACCGACACCGAGCAGGACGCGACGATCAAGCTCCTGGGCGAGCTCGGCGAGCATGAGATGCGCGGCGCCATCGAGCGCGGCACCGGCGGAGTGATGACATGAGCGCTGACGCCCCGGCGGCCGATCAGCTGCAGCGACTGGTGGTTCGGCTGCACGGAGATCTGGAGGTATTATCGTACTACAACCTGCTCGGCGTGGGTCCGGCGGCCTCGGACGAAGAGATTCGCCAGGCGTTCTATCAGCGCGCGCGCCTGCTGCATCCCGACCGGTACTACAGCTTGGGGGAGGGTGCGCTGAAGGACCAGATCGGTGCCGTGTACAAGCGGGTGTCGGAAGCCTACCGGGTGCTCGGCAAACCGGAGCAGCGAAAGACCTACGACAAGCTCATGCGTCGGGGTGCGCTTCGTTACAGCGACGGGGCGGCCGAGCGGCTCGCCCCGCGGGAGCCGCCAGCGGCCGCGGTGGGGCCGAGGTCGGGGCCGGCGTCGGGGTCCAAGGGACACGGCATCCACCACCCCCAGGCCAAGCAGTTCTACACCTTCGGCATGGATTCCCTGAAACGGCAGGAGTTCGACAACGCCATCCGCTACTTCGAGCAGGCCCTCGCCGTGGAGCCCCAAGCGAACACGATCCGCAGCCGCCTCGACGAGGCGCGGCGACTCAAGAAGCTCTACACGGGACGATAGGGCCGAGGTCTACAGCGCGTCTTGCGGCTCGTCCCCGCTCGCGGGGGCGAGGTCGCCGAGGGCGGCGGTCTGCTGCTCGATCTTGTCCAGGAGCCACTTCCAGATCGGCGCGGAAGCCAGCAGATGGCGGACCGGCAGACGCAGGGTTGCGTCCACCTGACGCGCCCGCGGATTCACACCCCAGTGCAGCAGCAGGCCTCCGGTGTCGCCGGACGGGAGCTCGAGCTCGCCCGTGAGCACCGGCAGCGCGCGGAAGAGCTCCACGAGGGACAGCCGGACCAACCCGAGCCGCCCCGGTGGGAGCGGGATTTGCCGCCCGGGGGCGCCTGATCGCAGGCGGGCCAGCACGCTCCGCACCTGCGTGTCACTCCCCGCGCCCAGGGCGACCACCAGGTGCCGGCGGTGGGTGCCGAAGGCCCGCGGGAGCGTGACCCCACCCCCGAACCCGCGCCGGGCCGCCTGGGCCCAGGCGGCCGACTTGGGCCAGGTTCCGGCCACGTCGATCTGCAGCACGTCGACTGCTTTCAGCCGCCGCTTGGTGACCTGAAGCGTGGGCTTCGAGCCCGCCGCCGCGCCCCGGCCGAGGAGCGCGGAGAGCTCTGTGATGACTCCCTGCGCTCCCTGCCGAAGTCGGTCCCGCAGCCGTTCCGGCCGGGGGTGCTCGAGCACCACCACCAGGCACATTCCACCCGCGGCTGCCCCCACGGTTTGGATCGCCGCCGAGGTGGTGCCGGGCGGCCGGTCGTACAGCGGCGCCAACAGCGCCTGGGCGCGGTCGCGGAGCCTGGCCGGCAAGCGGCCGAGCAGCGCGCGCATGAGGAACCCCGGCGCGGGGTCCGCTTTGCCCGTGGACGCCTGGCCCGGCGCCAGGGCGAGCTGCACGGGCGCCCGGGGGGGCAGGTGCGACAGGGAGGGGAGCGCGCCGGGTCGCCGAGACTGGATGTACTGATGCAGCAGCCCTCCCGGTCGCGCCTCGGCGAACAAGCGGAGCTCGATGGCGTCGGCTTCGAGGTCCAAGGTGAGCCCCAGCGACGTCGCTGAGGTGGCGTAGCCGAGCAGCCGTTTCAGCTCCTCGCGGATCGCCGGCGCGGCGGTGAAATCTCCCTGGGCAAAGGCCAGGCTGACCGCGATCAGCTCCACGCCCTGCGTGAGCTTGTCGTGGGTCAGGCCCGCCTTGGTCAACGCGTTGGCCACGAACACCCTCGCCTCCAGGGAGGGGTGACGCGCCGGATCCTGCCGGGCGCGGGCCGCAGTGGTGAGCGTTGCGTACCGCCAAACGGCCCCGAGCGCGGCCTCGGTGCCCGCCACGGCCAGTCCGTCCGGCAGGGCGCGCGCCGTGAAGGTGCAGGGGAGCAGGGCGCGACCTCCTCCGGTGAAGTGCCAGATCGGGCCGCGACGCACGGCCGCACACCGGCGCGCCAGCCGCCGCAGCGCGAGCACCGGCGCACGCACCGGCAGCAGCCAGACCACGGCACTGGGGTGCCGGGACGGATCCAGGATCAGCGCCTGGATGGGGCGCTTCCAATCGATGAGGTCCGCCAGGTCTGTCCCGGCGCGCGCCACCTCTTGGACCAGGGGAAAGAGCTCTCCGTCCTGTATCTTCCAGAGGCCGAAGCGCCGGCCCATTCCGGCGAGATCGTCCAGCAGTCGCGGGACCGGCGCCAGGCTGACGTGTCCGAGAAGGTCGGGAGGAGGCGGGATCGCCGGCCCGGCTGCGGGCTCGTGCGCCGGCTGGTGACGGTCACCGGGGCAGCCTGCGGCGAGCATCGGCAGCAGCCAGAGCGCGGCGCAGGCCACGAAAGTCGACGTCCAGCTCCTCATGTGTCCATACTGCATTCCCGGCGTTGGCCTGTCATGGACAAAAGCCACCGCGGGAAGGGATTATTCCCGGGACGTGACACGTTTTTGTAGATGGCGATGTGTTCACGGAGGTGTTATTTGCGGCACCTTTTCCTCCCGTCCCCTCGAGGGGGCGCCCGCGCTGAGCGCGGGGGCGCTGAGCCGTCTACGACGTGAACGGGTACGTAGACGGCTCGCCCGCGCGGGCTTGTCTCCCCCGGTGTGCCTGTCGTAGAACAAGTCCTGATGGTGATCCCTGGAGCAGACCGATGCCCCGTTTGAAAACGCAGATCCGGTTCCTGTTGGCGCTGCTGGTGCTGCTCCCCTGGGGCGCGAACGTCGGACGCGCCGAACCGCTCCGGGTGCTTCGCGTGACCTTCTCCGGTCAGCGAACCATCCCACCGCGGACCCTGCAGAAGGCTGTTTCCGGGCTGCTCCCCAAGGGGCGCGTGGACGCGAGCCGGCGCCGCCGAGCGGCGAGCGACGTGCAGCGCGCCCTGGCCCGAACCCTCCGCGGGCTCGGCTACCTCGGCGCCACGGCAACGGTCACGGAATTCCGGCCGGGCAACCACACCTCCTTCGTGGTTTTCCAGGCGGTGTTGCAGGAGGGCTCGCGGTATCGCATCGGTGCCTTGGACGTGACCGGTGTGAGCCCGACGCTGCGGCTCCGGGCCATGGCCCAGGTGCGGCTCCGCAGCGGGCAGTTCTACGATCAGCAGGATCTGGATCGCAGCCGAGACACCGTCGGTACGGTGTTCGCCGACCTCGGCCACGCCTTCGTCGGGATTGCGATCCAACTGCGGGCCCATCCCACGTCTCCCCTGGTCGACGTGACCTTCCACGTGACCCCGGGACCCACGGCCACCATCGCGGCCCTGCGTGTCCGCGGCGTGACCACCACCGCCGCCATCCTGATCCGACGGGCCCTGCTGCTCCGGGTCGGCTCCCACTACCACCGCACGACCCTCCGCAAGGGGCTGGCGCGGCTGCGGCGCACCGGCGCCTTCCGCGCCCTCCACCTCACCGAAACCCGGCGCGGTCCCCGCAAGGTGGAGCTCCTCGTCACGGCACGCGAAGCAGGGCGCTAGGTGCAGGCTAGCCAGGGTCTCATGGACCCTGAGTCAAACAGCGTCACAGTGGCCACGAGGCGTCCGCCAGGCAAGGCGCGAGTGAGGAGCGCGCGCAGCGTACTTTTGGTACGTGAGCACGCACCGCAGCGAGCAACGCAGCCTGGCGGGATGGATCGTGGTCACTGTGATGCTGTTTAGCCCCGCAGCAGGCTGAAGAGCCAGGCGCCCAGCGCCACCGCGCCGAGCAGCATGAGGAGCATCACGCCGGCGGCGAGCCAGGGGGGCCACGCGGGGCGGCGGCCGTTGGGGCTGCGCTCTCCGTTGATCGCGTCGGCCTGGGTGGGGCTCACGCGTCGCTTCCAGGGGAGGGTGGCGCGCATGCCCAGCCGGCCGGTGGCGCCGCGTGTGGCGTTCGCGCTCTGGGGTTTTCCCGAGACCGGGAGTGGCACGTACGTCGGGTCCCCGTAGAGCACGTAGGTGGCCCAGCCCAGGTTCTCCTCGCCGCCCTCCTCGATGATGCGCAGGCGGGCGGCTCGCAGCGCGGCGCCGACGTTGGCGCCGCGGACCAGGGCGTCGTAGAAGTGCGCCGCCACCTGGGCGCCGATGCCATCCACCAGCTCCCACTGGGTGCCGATGTAGAAGCGGGAGCCGGACAGCAGGAAGGAGCCGGCCAGCCCGAGCACGCGGCCGCGACGGTTCGGCCCCCAGGGGCCGGCCAGCCCGGTCTGGCAGGCGTTCGAGAACACCAACACGGGCATGGGTCGCGCCATGCCGAGGGTGGCGATCTCGTCGGCGGTGAGCTTGCCGTCACCGAGGTGCCAGCCGGCGCCGCCCGCGTCCTCGGGATCGTAGTCCGCGTGGCCGGCGAAGTGCACCAGGTCGTAGGACTTGAGGGCCCGCCGCACGCTCTCGAGGTCCTGGGCGCGGAGCAGCCGCACGCTGAGCTTGTCGCGGTGCTCGTCCAGGGTGGACAGCAGGCCGGTGCACTCCTGCTCGAGCCGCTCCAGGTCTCCCCGCGTGTCGGAGCAGATCACGAGCATGCGCAGCGGCAGCTGCAGCTCCGTGGGCCGCCAGACCGTGGCGCCCGGCGGCCAGTCGGTGATCAGCCGCCGGCCCAGGTCGAACCGGCGACAGAGAAACTGCTCGCCGTCGTAGAGCAGCTCCCACGGCACCGGCGCCAGCTCCGCGTCGATGGCCAGGCACATGCTTCCCATGGAGGCCCGGAGGCGCTTCTGCAGATCCGCGGGAATCAGCAGCCGCGCCAGCTCCTCACCGGCGAGCTTGAGGTTGGCGAGGTTGGCGTCGGACAAGGTCCGCGCCCGATTCGCCCGTTCCAGGGCGGCCAACAGCTCCGAGGAGAGCTCGGCCACCCGCGTCGGGTCGTAGGGGAGCACGTGGCGCCGCGCCAGGGGGACCCGATCCTCGACGCACCGCAGCTCGGCGCCCGCCACACTGAAGGTCAGCTTCACGCTCGAAGCCCGCTCAGCCGGGAGGTCGCAGCGGCGATGCGCTCGTCCGACGCCGTGAGGGAGAAGCGCACGAAGCCCTCGCCACCGGGGCCGAAGGCCGTACAGGGGGTGCAGATGATGCCGCTCTGCTCCAGCAGCTCCGCGGTGTAGCTCACCGAGGTGTGACCGTCGGGGACGGCGACAACGACGTAGAAGGTCGCCTTGGTTTCCACCCAGTCCAGGCCGGCGCTGCGCAGCCCCTCCACCAGCGCCGCGCCGCGCCTCCGATAGGTTTCCCGCATCGCCTCCACCGGCTCCCAGGGGCCGTCGAGGGCAGCGATGGCGGCCTCCTGGATGGCGCCAAAGGCGCCGGAGTCCACGTTGGTCTTCACCGTCCCCAGGGCCTCGACGATCCACGGCGTGCCCACGGCGAACCCGATGCGCCAGCCGGTCATGTTGAAGGTCTTGGACAGGGAGTGGAACTCGATGACGCGTCCCCGAAGGGACTCCACCTGGAGCGCACTGACAGGTGGCGTGTCGTCGAGGTAGATCTCGGCGTAGGCCGCGTCCGAGGCGACCACGAGGTCATACTCCTCGGCAAAGGCGGACACCTCCCGGTAGAAGTCGAGTCCGGCCACGCCGCCCAAGGGATTGTTGGGGTAGTTGAGCCACATCAGCGCGGCGCGCTCGGCCGCCTCGCTCGGGATGTCCTCGAGCCGGGGCAGGAATCCGCGGTCCCGGTGCAGCGGCATCGACACCACCTCGGCGCCCAGGAACTCGGCGCTGGTGGCGTATACCGGGTAGCCCGGATCGGGCACGAGCACCACGTCGTCAGGATTCACCAGAGCCAGGGCCAGGTGCGCGATGCCCTCCTTGGTCCCGATCAGCGCCAGGGTTTCTCGCGCGGCGTCCAGGGTCACGTCGAACCGGCGCTGCATGTAGCGCACCACGGCCTCCCGATAGGGGAGCGCGCCCCGATAGGACGGGTACCGGTGGTTCACCGGTCGGGTGATGGCCGCAGCCATCGCGGCCACGATATGCTCTGGTGTGGGTAGATCGGGATCACCGACACCCAGATCGACCAGGTCCACGCCGGCGGCGAGGGCCTGGGCCTTCTTGCGCTCGATCTCTGCGAACGGATAGGGTGGCAGCACCCGGAGGCGTCTGGGAAGGTGGGGCCTGGACATCGAATTCCTCGTCTCGAATGTTCGTCTCGACTGTTCGGCGACTGAGACTACCCCAGTGGTCACAGGGTGCCAATGTTTTCGCGCAGCCCGCGCTGCCCGTGGGAGTGAAATTGCGGTACAGTGGCTGCCGCGGGTCGATCCGCCGGCGGGGTTTGAAATGCGTGAGCCGATCTACCTCGGCATCGATCTGGGCGGGACCAAGATCGCCGCGGGGCTTGTGACCCGGGCCGGTGAGCTGCGCAGTCTCGCCCGGGTGGCAACGCCGGCCAGGCAAGGCGTGGAGGCGGTGGTGGCGGCCGCTTGGGAGGTGACCAAGCTGGCCGCCCGTGGCGCCCAGGTGGCGGTGGGGCGGATCACCGGCGTCGGAGTCGGCGCCCCCGGGCCCATCGACCGGACCGCGGGCGTGGTGGTGGCGCCGCCCAACCTGCCCGGCTGGAAGGACGTGGATCTCCGCTCTCTAATGGAGCGGCGCTTGCGGGCGCCGGTGCACCTGGAGAACGACGCCAACGCGGCCGGGCTGGCCGAGGTGCGCTTCGGCGCCGGCCGGGGCTGCTCGCCGGTGATCTATCTGACGGTGAGCACCGGGATCGGCGGCGCGCTGCTCGTGGACGGTCGACTGATCACCGGCGCGGCGGGTGCGGCCGGTGAGGCCGGACACCTGGTGGTGCTGCCCGACGGGCCGAGCTGCGGCTGCGGAGGCCGGGGCTGTCTCGAGGCGCTGGCGTCCGGCACGGCCGTTGCGCGGCGCGCCCGGGAAGCGGTGCGCCGGGGGGCCGCCTCCGCGCTGACCGAGAGGTTTGGTAGCCGCCCGGGTCGCATTACGGCCCGAACGGTGGCGAAGCTCGCGGATCAAGGCGACCCCGAGGCGCAGCGCATCGTCACCCAGGCCATGGAGTATCTGGGGATCGGCGTGGCCAACCTGGTGAATCTGATCAATCCGGAGCGGGTCGTGATCGGCGGCGGGCTCACGGCGCTCGGGCCGCGGATGTTCGACCCGGTGCGGCGCGCCGTGCGTCGTCACTGCAACCCGGTGGCTGTCCGCGCCGTCACCATCGAGCCCGCCGCCCTCGGGGCCGACTCCGGAGTCATCGGCGCCGCCACCCTCGCCATGGACTGAATCCACATCATCTACGGTCCAAGGGAATCTCCAGGGCGCGCAGGACGTTTTCCTCCTATCACCGCGCGGTGAATCCATCGGTCAGAGCTACGTGGTGCACCGCCTGCAAAAGTTGGCCACATAACAATATGCGAAGTACAGTGATTCAGGCGATGGAAATGGAATGATGGCCCTGCAGTTGATGCGGAATATTAGTAAATTATTCTGGCTGGTTACATTGTCCGCGTCGCTCGGGCTCCTGGTCCTGTGGCCCCGGACGGCGACCGCGGAGACCATCACGGACCCACGGAGCCTTGCCCTTGGCGGCTCCCTCCGCGCGGCACCCACCGGGGCCTCGGCCTTGTTTCTGAACCCGGCCGGCATGGCGCTCGTCCGCAGCTACCAGATCACGGCGTTCTACGACTTTCACATCCGGAAGAACGGCCACGTGGCGCACTCCAGCGTGGTGGACTCTGTCGCGTCCAAGTGGGTCTGCGCGGGCCTGTACTACAACCTGCTGATCATGCGGCCCGATGTCTTCGAGCGCGGCCAGCAGAAGAAGCTGTCACTCAAACAGGACGGCCACGAGACCGGCATCGCGTTGGCTGTCCCCCTGGGCTCCCGGTTCTCCATCGGAGCCACGGTCAAGTACATCTACTACAAGGCCCGGGTCGACATGCCAGGCGCAGAGGGCGAGGGATCCACCGAGCATACGGTCGACAAGATCAGCAATGTCGGGATGGACGTCGGGATCCTGGTCCGCATCACCGAGGGGCTGTCCGTGGGAGTCACGGGCATGAACCTGGTGCCGCAAAAATCCATCTACTCCCCCATGTCCATGGGAATGGGTGTCGCCTACGGCTACAAGTCCACCTTCCTGGCGGCGTTTGACGTGCTGCTGGACTTCTCCAGCAAGGAGTCGGTCACCGTGGACATCCACGGCGGCGCCGAGCTGTTCCTGGGTGGGAAGTACGCCATCCGCGTTGGTACCATGCACAAGGGACTGCTGGGGGCGACCTACCTGACCGCCGGATTCGGCTACATCAATCCCAAGGCCGGCGTCGACATCTTCCTGGTGCAGCAGGTGGATCGCGGCGTGGAGACCCGAATCGGCTTCGGCATCAAGCTGTTTGTCAAATAAACAGAAACGCATGTAGTATACGACGCTGAGGAGTCCGGCGATTTCCGCTGCGGGAACCTGCGGCGAAGCCGGACATCTAAACCAGCGTGTGCTCCCAGAAAGCCAAGCCGCCCGAGGACGAACAGTCCCCGCCGACCAAGCCCCACCGCCCGCAGGGACCGGTGCCGCCCAAGACGGAGGAGGAGGTCGCCCAGCAGGTGGCGGAGCGACGGCTGCTCCGCCGGCTGAGGCGCGGGGATCAGCGCGCCTTCGCGGCCCTGGTGCGGACCTACCAGCAGCGGGTGTTCAACATGGTCTTCCGGATGCTCGGCAACCGGGAGGAGGCCGAAGACGTCGCCCAGGACGTGTTTGTCACGGTGTTTCAGTCCGCGGCGAGCTTTCGGGGCGACAGCAAGTTCTCCACCTGGCTGTACCGGGTGACGATCAACCACTGCAAGAACCGGCTCAAGTATCTGAAGCGGCGGGGGCGTCACATGGGACGTCCGTTGGACGAGATTGCCGAGCACGAGCTGGCGCGCGGCAGCGGTGAAACACAGCCGACCTTTCATTCGTCCGTTCCCCGGCCGGACGATCTGGCCGCCGGGCGGCAGCTCGAGCGGATCATCCAGGAGGAGATGGCGCGCATGGAAGAGGACCACCGGCTGCTCCTGGTGCTGCGAGACATCCAGGGGCTGAGCTATCAGGAGATGGCCGAGTTGACCGGCCTGAACGTGGGAACCATTAAGTCACGGCTCCACCGGGCGCGTCTGGCGCTCAAGGAAGCCCTGACTCGACAAATGTAGAGGGATTTCGTGGATCACAGTCGTGCCCAGGAACTGCTGACAGACTACCTCGACGGTGAGCTCACCGGAGCGGAGCTCGAGGAGCTCGAGCGGCATCTGGAGACGTGCGAAGAGTGTCGCGCCGAGGCCGAGTCCCTGCGCGAGACGCTGTCGATGCTGAGCGGGCTCAAGAAGCTGGACCCTGCGCCCGACTTCCTGCAGCAGGTGAATCAGAAGATTCGGCGTCGGACGAAATCCCCCTTCGACTTCGCCTTTGGACTGGAGCGGAAGATCCCCTTTGAGGCGGTTTCCATGGTGCTGTTGGGGATCCTGCTGGCGCTCTACCTGCTGCTGGTCGTGCTGCCCAGGGAGCAGGTCGAGCCCGACCCGCCGCCGGAGATTCGGCGCGGCGATGCCGGCGTGCGGAGCATGGCTCTGCCCGACGCTGGGACCCCGGTGCAACGCGGCGATCTCTAGAAGGACGATATGTGGGCTTGTCGTGGGCGCGCCGCCCGATCGTGCACCACACGAGCTGCGGTTGTTAGAGCTCTTCTTTGTAAAAGAGCGTGATTGCGATGCAGTGAAACACCTCGTCCGAGGACTGAGTCACAATCGTGTTGACGATTTCAACGTCCGGCCGGGTGCGGATCCAGTCTGTAACTTTCTCGCCCAGGTGCTCGCGCTCCTGCGCCATGGTTGCGCTGAAAATCTTCACTCCGTTGAAGTCTTTAATTACTGCCATCTCCTACGGCCTCCTCTCGTCCGGGCGCCATGGGCTCCACGAATGGGAAACGGGTGCGTCCGGGCTGATGGAATAGCCTTGCCGCGTCATCATGTCAACTGAATGATTCACTTCAGCTGGATTTTTCCTGAAATCGTTGTGGTTCCAGGCAGAAACCGCCTCAGCGTCGGGTAGCCCAGCCGTTGAAACGCTACACAGCGATGCTGGTGGCAATCAGCTCGCGGAGCTCCAGGTGCTCGGCGCTCAGAATGTAGCTCTGCAAGTCCGCGAGCACCTCGGGGGGCTGCTGCGCAGGCAGGTACGACAGTGCGGTGTGTAGGTCTCCGATCACCACCACGGCGAAGCGATCGGCGCTGCGGGCCATGCCTTTCATCCACCGGGTGATGTTCAGCGAGGAGCGCTCCTTGGTGAGGGAGTGGATCACCTCTGCGAGCTGCGTGCACACCTCGGGCGGCGCCTCGGAGAGACGCTGCCGGATGCGCTCGATCTTGCCGTCCGGGTCGTCCACCTTCAGCTTCGGCGCGACCAGCTTCATGGCCCCCATGAGCACGTTTCGCAGCTGCTTGGTCCGCATGGTGATCCCAAAGGCGCGGCCGGCCCAGAAGTACGGGATGAGCCGACTGAGCTGCGTGGCAATCCGCAGCCGGTCGGTGCTGCCGAAGAGCTCCTCGTCGACCGCCAGCACCGGCGCGATGGGTCTGTGCAGCGCGGCCTGGGCGTCGGCGCCGCGGCGCACGTGCACGGTGGGCTCGGGCAGCGCCAGCAGCCCGCACAGGTACTGCAGTACGCGGGCAAAGTCGGCGGGTTGGTCGGCGGCCGAAACCGGGTCCCCCAGGGTGGGGGGGTCGCCGAGTTCGAAGTCGAAGTCAGCCTTCAGCAGGGCCAGGGCCTCGAACAGCTGGCTGGTCTTTGGGTCGTCCTCAGGGTGCACGATCTTCTGCCAGATCTCCGCGTCCACGTTCCGACGGGCGCGGATCAGGAAGCGCGGTTTGAATCGTGTGTACAGCGCGTCGGAATCGTCGGCCCGCGCACCGTGGTGTGCCAGGAGCGACGCCACGAGGAACGCCGCGTCGTGCTGGTCGACCCCACGGTACAGCGTAAGCAACTGCTGCAGCGTGGGCGCGTCGGACGGCGCTCCGGTGAGCTGACCCTTGAGGGACTCGGCGGTGTCCCGCCACAGCTTCGGGTCGGGACGTTGAAGCTCCTGCAGGGCGGCGCTGAGCTCGGGATCGTTGGGAACGACGCTGAGGGCCACCTCCAGAGAAGTGCGCGCCGAATCCAGATCGTTCAGCCGGTCCCGGTAGACGACGGCGAGGCTCTTCCAGACCGCCACGACCCGCTCCGGGAGGCGATTGCCCAGCCGGTGGAGCACCTTGCGATGCTGTCGCTCGAGCAGCTTCCAATCGCCGTTGGTCGTGTGCACAACGGCCAGCTCGTCGAAGACCTCTCGGTTGGCCGGGTCCAGGTCCAGCGCGCGCTCGAGGTGCTCACGTCCTTCAGCGATCCGGTCGATTCCGATGCAGATCTTGCCGTAGAACAGGTGCGCCTGGAGCTCGTCCGGATTGAGCATGAGCGCCTGCTCCAGGTGCTCGATGGCGTCCCGGTGCGCCTGGGGGTTGTCCGGGGAGGCGCTGTAGGTCGCCCACGCCAGATAGGCGTGGTAGTCCGGGCTGTCCGGGTCGATCTCCAGCGCCTGCCGGAAGGCGGCAACCGCGGCCTCGGACATGCCGCGCCGCAGCTCCAGGAGGCCGGTCTGGAAGTGGGCTTCAGCCTCGGCGGGATCCACCTGGTGGACGGCCTCCTCCCGACGACGCGACTCGTCGTACTCGGCGCGTCGCACCGGGTCGGACAGGGCCTCGTAGGTCTGGCGGAGCAGGTGGTTGATCTCCTCGAGCTTTGGATGGTCGAGGCCCAGGTCGCAGTCCGTGAAGTTTTCCACCATGAACGTCTGGGCGAGCCGCTCGTAGGCGTCACGGATCAGCGGAGGAGGTGCCGTGCTCGGCACGCCCAGGATCTCGTAGTAGCTCTTGTCGTGGATGCCCAGGTAGGTGGTCACCACCAGCTTCCGGGCCTCCGAGGTGCTCATTCCGGGCTCAAAGAGCTCCGTGCCGTCCTCGAGCTGGATGTCGATGGCCAGCTCGCCGGAGTCCACCAGCTCGATGCCGCTGTCCAGGGGCTCGGGGACCGGCATGGCCGTGACCACCGAGATCTCGTCCACGCCGAAGATCTCTTCGTAGAGCAACCCCTCCCGGGAATCCGCGGCGCCGATGTCGGGGGACCGGGTGGCCTCCTGCTTGAGCTGGCGGAGGCCGATGGGGTCCTCCGCCGGAATCGGCGCCGCAGCCCCCGCGGTGTCCTTGTCCTCCCCGAGCTCGCACATCCCGCACTCGAGCAGGGCGTTGGTCTGGAGGTACACCTTGAGGGCCTCGGTGCCCTTGCTCAGCATCTCGTTGAGGGAGGGGTGGCCCGGCAGGATCCGCAGCACCTCGTCGCCAAAGACCTTGGTGAAGATGTCGCGGTAGTGCTCCGCGCGGGCCGTCAGCCGGAGGGCCTTGTTGGCCACCTCGTCCAGCTTCTTGGAAACCTCGTCGAGGTTGGTCACTCGCTGCAGACCCAGCAGCAGGATGTTGGCGACGTCGATGGTGACCTTGGGAATGCGCTGGGAGAAGCTGTCGCCCGGAGCAAAGGCGTAGTTTCCGTCGTGCCAGCGTAGGCTGTTGATGATCTTCAGCTTGACCAGGGCCGTGTGGTGCCGGAAGACGTCGGTCTCGCTCAGCCAGTCGAGCTGCACGAGGGCCTCCATCAGGCTGAGGCGCTTCTCCTTGGCCGTGGCGACGGCGCGTTGATGCTGCTGCTCGTCGATGACCCGCTTGGCCACCAGGTAGTGCCCGAGGCTCTCTGTGCGGATGTTCGATTCGGCGCCCACGGGGTGACCGAGGATGACGTAGATCTCCTTCTTCACGCGGCCGCGCTGGAGCGTCAGGATCCCGGTGGTCTGCTCCTCGAGCAGATCGAAGATCAGCGAGGCCAGGGGGCGTGAGGAAAGCTCCCCTCGGAGCCGCGTGATCTCTCCGGTCGGCTGCCGCATGGGCGGGGGAGGGGGACTGCTCGCCCGTCCGGGTCGCAGGCGCTTCTCCAGCAGACGTTGCACACCCCGCACCAGCTCACGAACCTGGAAGGGCTTGGCAAAGAACTCGACACCGAGCTCGTCCCGCATGCGGTTGAGCAGCGCCGTTTCCTTGTAGATGGCGGAGGTGACGATCACCGGCACGTCCTTGCCGGCGGGCAGCCGACGGATGGCGCGGCAGAGCGCGAACCCGTCCAGCCTCGGCATCAGCAAATCCGAAATGACCAGGTCCGGGCTCTCCTGTTCGAAGAGCTTCAGCGCCTCCTCGCCGTCCGGCGCCAGGAAGAGCTGCACTTCCTGGTCCCGGAATGCCGGATCTTTGGTGAAGATATGATCCAGGATTCGACGGGTGTGGCGGTCGTCTTCGGCGACCAGGATTTTGAGTGCCATGTCGGAGTCTGGTTCTCCTGCGTTGAGCGCCGGTGCTCGTGCCCCAGTGTACCGTACCGACGGGAGAAAATCAGCGGTAACCGTTCACGTGAGAGACGGCACAGCGCCCCCCGCGCCGCGCGGGCTTCCCCTTGAGGGGACGACAGGGGTGTACCCCGCCGCTTAGCGGCGGAGCTGTCGGGCTGGTATCGGCGCTGTGCGAATGCTGGCACCTGCCGGAGATCGATGAACAGCCCCCCCGTGAACACATATAATCAGTGATTTTTACTTCGCTTTTTCAGTGGTTTGTGGCAAGCGGCCCAGTGGCCGTCGGAGAGCTCCTCCAGGGGGGGAACCTCCTGGGCGCACGCCTCCGGACGGTCTTCCCGGGGGCAGCGCGGGTGGAAGGGACAGCCCGGCGGCGGAGCCAGCGGGCTCGGGACCTCTCCGGTCAGCTTCGCCCCGGGAGCGGACCCGGGCACCAATGAGGGAACCGCCGCGAGGAGCGCATCGGTGTAGGGGTGGCGCGGGTTGGCGAACAGCTCCGGAGTGGCGGCCCGCTCCACGATGCGACCGAGGTACATCACCGACACCCGATCGCACAGGTGCTCGACCACGCGCAGGTCGTGGGAGATGAACAAGAAGGACAGCCCGCGCGCCCCGCGGAGGTCCTCCAGCAGGTTCAGCAGCTGGGCCTGTACCGACACGTCGAGGGCGGACACCGGCTCGTCGGCCACGATGAACAGGGGGTCCACGGCCAGCGCTCGGGCCACGCCGACACGCTGGCGCTGTCCGCCCGAGAGCTCGTGCGGATAGCGGCCGGCCACGGTTTCGTCCAGGCCGACGTCCCGGAGCAGCGCCAGCACCCTTTGCTCCCGGTCCTTGCGGTCGGCCAGCCGGTGGATCGCCAGCGGCTCGGCCACGGCCTGGGCCACGGTGAAGCGCGGATTCAGCGAGGCCTGGGGGTCCTGGAAGATCATCTGCATGCGCCGACGGTGGGGTCGCAGCGCGCGGGAGGACAGGGCCGTGAGGTCGGTGCCCTGGAACAGGATCCGGCCGGCGGAAAGCGGCAGCAGCCGCAGCACTGCCCGCCCCAGAGTCGACTTGCCGCAGCCCGACTCCCCCACCAGGCCGTGGCACTCGCCCTGCCGCACGTCCAGATCCACCTCCACCACGGCGCGCAGGGGAGGGCCGCCCAGCAGCCCCGCCGAGGTCTGGTACTCCACGGTGACCCCTTCGGCCTGCAGCACGGGCTGCGACTTGGCGTCCGCGGTCATGGCGTCACCTCCGCGGCCTCCGGCCCACTGTCGGTCGCGCCCGGGGCCGCGTCGCGGTCCACCGGGAAGTGACACGCGACGCGATGGCCGGGCACCAGCGTGCGCAGGGCGGGCCCGTCGTCGGTGCATCGCCGCTGAGAGCGATCGCAGCGCTCGGCAAACTGACAGCCGTCCGGCCGTCGCGTGATCGGCGGCACCGACCCTGGGATCTCCGGCAGCCGCTGCCTCGCCGCGCCCGGGGCCCGCCGCGGCGTAGAGCCCAGCAGGCCGATGGTGTAGGGGTGGCGCGGCCCGGCGAACAGCGCCTCGGCCGAGGCCTGCTCCACGAGCTGCCCGGCGTACATGACCAGCACCTGCTCGCAGGTCTGCGCCACCACGCCGAGGTCGTGGGTGATCAGCAGCATGGACAGGCCGGTGCGGCGCCGCAGGGACCGTAGCAGGTCCAGGATCTGGGCTTGGATCGTCACGTCGAGCGCCGTGGTGGGCTCGTCGGCGATGAGCAGCTCCGGCTCGCAGGCGATGGCCATGGCGATCAGCACCCGCTGACGCATGCCGCCCGAGAGCTGGTGCGGGTAGTCCCCTACGCGCTGCTCGGGCGCCGGGATGCCCACGTCACTGAAGAGCGCCACGGTCCTGTCCCAGGCCTGCCTGCGGTCCAGGCCTCGATGGCGCCGCAGCACCTCGGCCACCTGCTCACCGGACTTCATCACCGGGTTGAGCGCGGTCATGGGCTCTTGGAAGATCATCGCCAGCCGGTTTCCCCGGAGGTCCCGCAGCCTGCGCTCACCCACTGACAGCAGGTCCAGGCCGTCGAAGAGCACCCGGCCGCCGGTCACCCGTCCCGTCGGCCGGGGCAGCAGGCCCATGATCGCCAGGGCTGTGGCGCTCTTGCCGCAGCCGGACTCCCCCACCAAGCCCACGGTTTGACCGCGGCCCAACGTGAAGGACACGCGGTCCACCGCCCGGGCCGGCCCCTGCTCGGTGTGAAACTCGCACACCAGGTCCTCGACCCGAAGGAGCACGCCGTCAGACTGTGTCGCCTCCGTCATGGCAGCACTTTGATACCAACCCGCGCGGGTCCCTGTCCACTCCCGTCGCCGTTGCGATTGCTCTGCCCTCGCGGTTTTTGCCGTGGGTGGCGGGATCGCTCGGCAGTGACTGGTGACGCTTTCGGCGGCTTGGCCTTCCATTCCTTGAATCGATGGTCGACAAATGACAAGATGGGTGCGCCATGGCGCGCACCTACGCTTTCTCCGTCCGGGACATCCTCATCCTTACCCCAGCCGAGCGACGGCGGCTGCTGCTCTCGTCCATCGGGGTGCAGGAGCCCGAAGGGTTCCACAACCCCGAGGCGGCCCAGAAGCTCCGGCGTGTCGACAGCGAGGGCCGGGACGTCCGCTACCGCATCACGGTGACCCACTCGGCCGAGGTCGCCCGGCGGCTGATGCGCAAGGAATACTTCAACGTGCTGGTGATCGACGAGGGTCGCGTGATTCCAGCGGGCGGATCGCTCCCGCGCCCGGCGCAGCCCATCACCCAGACCTTCCTCGACGATCTCGCGCCGGAGCACGTGGCCGACTTCAGCTGGCGCGCCGATCGGACGCTCGTCCTGCTCGAGGACGACGCAGACCTCTCCCGGGCGGTGTTCGCCGCCGGGCGGCTGAAGGTGGGGGGCTACGCCACCTGGCCTTTGACGGCGGACAGCTTCTTCGACGCCGTCTCGGAGATCTGCCGCCGTCGGGCCGTGGTGGGCAAGACGGCGCTCTGCCTGGCCGGGGGCGGCATCGAGGGGCTGATCTACGAGGTGGGCGCCCTCCGGGCCCTGGACGAGCTGCTCATCGGGCAGGGCGTCAACGACTTCGACATCTACTGCGGCATCAGCGCCGGGGCCATCGCCGGCTGCTTCCTGGCAAACGGCGTGCCCCCGGCCGAGTTCGTGCGGGCGTTCCACGGCGACTCCACCCTGGTGGACCGCGTTGGGCATCGCACCATCTTCACCCCGGCCTATCGGGAGCTCGCCGGCCGGGCGCTGCACATCGTGACCGGGTGGTTCCTCTCGCCGAAGCAGGCCCTGGGCGGCCTGTCGGCGTTCTACATGAAGGCCATCCCGTCGGGGTTCTTCTCGGGCAACAACATGCGGAAGTTCATCCGCAGGGAGCTCCAGCGCCCGGGGCGCTCGGATCGCTTCCGGGACCTGGACAAGGAGCTCTACATCGGCGCCACGGACCAGGACACCTCGGAGCACGTGGTCTTCGGGGACCGGGGCTGGGACGACGTGAGGATCTCGGACGCGGTGCGCGCTTCCACCGCCCTGGTGCCCTTCTACTCCCCGGCGTGGGTCCGTGGCCGTTGGTTCGTGGACGGCTCCTACACCCGCACGTCGGAGCTCGATGTCGCCGTTGCCAAGGGCGCGACCCTGGTGGTGATCATCGATCCCCTGGTGCCCATCCGCAGCGGCGTGTCGGGCTACGTCCGGCGCAAGGGCGGCCTGTTCGGCGGCATCCAGGGGGTCAAGGCAATGGTGCACACCCGGTTCGTGGAGGGCTATCGGCGCGCCCTGGAGCAATACCCCCACGTGGACTTCCTCGTGATCGTGCCCGAGGAGGACGACATGCGGCTCATGAGCGGATCGCCCATGCGCTACAACTACCGCATGGAGCTCGAGGAGCTGGCCTACCAGGAGACGCTGCTCCGGGTCGAGGAAGCCTACGCGCAGTTCAGCGGGGAGCTGATGCGCCACGGCTTCCAGATTCGCAAGCCGGAGGATCTGCGCGCCTCGAGCCGGTTTTGACCGGGGCACGCGACCGAGGAGCCCATGACGACGCACGACCCCTGGCAATGTGACTATCTGGTGGTCGGCTCGGGCATCGCGGGGCTGTTGTTCGCGCTCCGGGCCGCGGAGCACGGCCGGGTGACCGTGGTGACCAAGGCGGCCTCGGAGGAGAGCAACACGGCCTACGCCCAGGGCGGCATCGCCTCGGTGCTGCACCCCGACGACTCCTTGGACAAGCACGTCTCCGACACCCTCCGGGCCGGGGCGGGCCTGTGCCGGAACGAGATCGTCGAGCTCGCGGTGAGAGAGGGACCGGAGCGGGTGAAGGAGCTCATCGAGCGCTACGGAGTGGAGTTCGATCACCGCGGCACCGCCGGCCACGAGGAGGAGCTCGATCTCGGCATTGAGGGGGGCCACTCGGAGCGGCGGGTGGCCCACGTGGGAGACGCCACGGGCCGGGCCGTGGCGGGCCGGCTGGTGGACGCGGTGCGCGCGCACCCGCAGATCACGTTGCTCAGCCACCACATGGCGGTGGATCTGCTCACCCTGGCCAAGCATGGCGGGCCGGACGAGGTGTTCGGCGCCTTCGTGCTGGATCGGCGCTCCCACGAGATCCGCGCGCTGCTCTCGCGGGCGACGGTGCTCGCCTCCGGGGGCAGCGGCAAGGTCTACCTCTACACGTCCAACCCGGACGTGGCCACCGGCGACGGGGTCGCCATGGCGTACCGCGTGGGCGCGGCCGTGGCGGACATGGAGTTCATGCAGTTCCACCCCACCTGCCTGTACCACCCCCAGGCCAAGTCGTTCCTCATCAGCGAGGCGCTGCGGGGGGAGGGCGGCCAGCTCCTGCTCGCCGACGGCCAGCGGTTCATGACGCGGTACCACGAGCGGGCCGAGCTCGCGCCGAGGGACGTGGTGGCCCGGGCCATCGACGCCGAGCTCAAGCGCACGGGCGATGACTGCGCCCTGCTGGACATGACCCGTTTGGACCCCGAGTTCCTGGTGAAGCGGTTCCCCATGATCCATCGGCGTTGCCTGTCCTACGGCATCGACATGCGGCAGCGCCCCATCCCGGTGGTGCCGGCGGCTCACTACAGCTGCGGCGGGGTGGTGACCGACGACGTGGGGCACACCACCATCCGCAACCTGTATGCCATCGGCGAGGTGGCCTGCACCGGGCTCCACGGCGCCAACCGGCTGGCCTCCAACTCCCTGATGGAGGGGCTGGTCTTCGCGGCTCGGGCCGCAGACGGCGTGCGGGGAGCCGAGGCCCACTGGCCGCAGGCGCGGCCCGAGTGGGAGTCGGGTTCGGCCATCGAGGGTGACGAGGCCGTGGTGGTGGCCCACAACTGGGACGAGATCCGGCGCCTCATGTGGAACTACGTGGGGATCGTACGTTCGGACAAGCGCCTCGAGCGGGCCCATCGCCGGATCGCGCTCATCCGCGAGGAGATCCGTGAGTACTATTGGAACTTCCTGGTCACCTCTGACCTGCTCGAGCTGCGGAACCTCGCCCTGGTGGCCGACCTCATCATCTCCGGCGCGACCGAGCGCAAGGAGAGCCGCGGGCTCCACTACAACATCGATTATCCGGATCGAGACCCGAACCAGGCCCGCTCCGTGGTCTTCCGCGGCGCGGGCCCGCCGATCTAGATTCGCAAAAACAGCTTAATTTTCAATCAGTTGTCATTTTAGAATTCTGCCGTCCCCAATTCCGGCCCGTTGGGCGCGTTTGTTCTTGACACAGCGGGTCATTAATCGGAAAACCCCCAGGTCGTATAAGTAGGAGGATGTGATGAAAAGTGGGTGTGTTTCCTATACGCTGATGCTGGTCGGCCTGTGCTGTTTCATGGGCTGTGGGGACGATGGCAGCGGTCCCGGGCCCAACAACAACCAGGTCCAGACTGACGCGGGAGTGGACGCCGAGGTTCAGAACGACGCCGAGGTCATCAACGATCCACTCTGCCCCCTGGGCCAGCAGTGCACCGAGGTGACCCAGGCCGGCCGCCTGGGCTGTCTGCAGGGCGACGAGATCCCACCCGGCGCTCCCACCGACTGTCTGAGCAGCGGCTGCGACGGGAACACGCGCTGCACCTACACCGACGAGACGGAAACCACCACCGCCTGCACGGAGAACTGCGGCGAGTGTCCGGGAAACTCGGTCTGTAGCAATATCGTCGACGGCTACCGCGGCTGCCTGGTCAACGGCGAGTTCCCCACGACCGTGCAGACCGGCTGCTACGACGGCGCGCCCTGCGAGGGCAACACCACGTGCTGGTACTACTCCAACACGGATCCGATCCAGTCCTTCTGTGTGCCGAACTGCTCTGCCTGTCGCGAGGGGACCTGCCCCGCCGGGGAGATCTGCGGCCCGGAGGGCTCGTGCATTCCCACGCCCTGTAGCGAGGGCTCCTGCGGCGTGGGAGAGATCTGCTGGGCGGGGACCTGTATCCCGGACATCGGAGACGGCCCCGGCGCGGGCCCCGGCCCGAGCTGCAACCTGCCGCCCTTGAACTGTACCGACACCCCGACGGCCTGCGGTGAGCTGATCCAGTTCGATCCCACCAACCTGCCCACGGATGGGAACTTCGACCCCCTGCTGGGCTACGCCGACTATGCCGAGAACGGCGAAACCGTGGCCGACCAGTACCGGAGCTGGCTGCGGCGGGACGTGGTCATGGTGATTCAGTACGCCGCCGCCAAGGTCGCCTGCAAGGCGCAGAACTGGACCTTTGGCAACGGCGGCGTGGTCGGGCTCATCGACATGAGCGAGGAGAACGGCGCAATCCCCGGCACGTCCATCGGGAGTCCCGGGCACCCGAACGGCACCCACACCAACGGGTTCCAGATCGACATCGCCTACTTTCAGTCGGGCACCGCGGACAACCGGGCTCGCCCGGTGTGCGATCACTACGACGGCGGCGCCGAGGCCTACCATTGCACTGCTCCCCCCCACCTGCTCGATCCCTGGCGCACGGGCCTGTTCATCGGCGCCATCCTGGAGCACCAGGGCGTGCGCGTCATCGGCGTGGATGGCAAGGTGGGCCCCATGCTCGAGCACGCCATGTCCATCCTCTGCGACGACGGCTGGATGAGCGGCGCCGGTTGCGGCGCCTATGCGATCACCTTCGAGGAAACCGACCAGGGAGGGGGCTGGTATACGTTCCATCACCACCACATGCACGTGGACCTCAGCTTTGTCGCCGCGCTGCCGAAGATATCCAGCGAGAGCTGCCTGATCCGCGGCTGCGAAGCGGCGCCCCTGCGCGAGTTCCTGCAGCGCCACGGCATCACCTCGGTCGCCACGCCCTACCTCACGCCTCTGCGCAAATAGCAAATAGTCGGCCGGGTGAGCGCGGGGACGCGCGTTTCGTTTCGTGCTAGGAGACGACGATCTGTCCCCGATCCGGCCCGGCGGTTGCCGGCAACGGAACTACATTGTGTAGGTCCGAGAGCCGCGCGGCTCGTCAGTCGCTGACCACGTTCCGGCCTTTGGCCTTGGCGCGGTACAGCGCCTTGTCGGCCTCGCGGCAGAGCCATTCGGGGTCCAACCCGGAGCAGGGGGCGGCGGCCGCGCCGATGGAGATGGTGGTGCGGATGATCACGTCGTCCTTCTCGATCTGCAGGTCCTCGACGTGAGTGCGGATCTGCTCGCCGACGGCCAGGGTGTCCTCCAGGTCGTGGCCCACCAGGAAGACGGTGTACTCGTCGCCGCCGAAGCGGGTTCCCAGCCCCTTGCCTGCCACGATCTCGCCGATGATCTGCCCCACCTCGCAGATGGTGCGGCTCCCCATGTGGTGGCCGTGGTGGTCGTTGATGGACTTGAGGTTGTCCAGGTCGAGCATCAGGATCCCGATCCACGCGCCCTGGGGCGCGAGGTTGGTGACCCGGCGTCGGAGCTCGGCGTCGAAGCGCCGCTTGTTGGGCAGCCCGGTCAGCTCGTCGGTGGAGAGCCAGGCCTCGATCTTCTCCTGGTTCTCGATCTCCTTGTCGTCGGCCAGGCGGAACTCGAACAGGGTTTCGCCCACCTCGAGCCGGTCCCCGTGCATCAGGACCACCTGGCCCTTGACCTGCTCGCCGTTGACAAAGGTGCCGTTTGTGGAGTCCATGTCCCGGGCCACGTAGCCCTTCTCTTCGTCGTCCCAGCCCACCCAGGCGTGTAGCCGGCTGGCGGAGTCGTCGCTGATGGTGAAGTTGGCCTCGTCTCCACGGCCCACCACCAGCGGCGTGTCGAGGGGCTCGTGCATGCCGAGGTCTTGGGGCTCCCCCACGATGATCTGGATCGCGGCCCGGGTGGGACGGGGCCAGGTCTGCATGGCGATGTCGTCCCGGGAGATGCGCACCGTGCGTGCCCGGCGGTGCTTGATTTTGGACTGCATTCGTTCTCTTGCCATGACAACGGTAATTAATAACACAATTCTCCCCGCACTGTAACGGGGACCCCAGCGTTCTGTGTAGGATGCTGGTTTTCAGCCATGGAAGAGGAAGAGATGCTGACTCAGGAAACGCCGTTGTTCTTCGATTGACAAGGGTCTACGCCTGGTCAATCATTTCGCCCCGGAGGTCACCAACATGACAAAGATAGTGGACGTATTTGCGAGGGAGATTCTCGATTCACGCGGTAACCCCACCGTGGAGGTAGAGGTGGAGCTGGAGTGCGGAGCCATCGGCCGGGCCGCCGTGCCCTCGGGCGCGTCGACGGGTGAGCACGAGGCGCTGGAGCTGCGCGACAAGGACGCCGCTCGCTTCGGCGGCAAGGGCGTGCTCAGCGCCGTGGCCAACGTCAACGACAAGATCCATCCCG
Source organism: bacterium (assembly GCA_043825095.1). Classification (GTDB taxonomy): domain Bacteria; phylum Myxococcota_A; class Polyangia; order HGW-17; family JAJRWW01; genus JBDRSE01. The sequence continues at coordinate 22,450 of JBDRSE010000134.1, read as the reverse complement.
CAGTGCTCGACCTGGACGCCACGGATCAGATCGGCGTGGACCACGCCATGCTCGAGCTCGACGGCACGGACAACAAGCGCCAGCTCGGCGCCAACGCCATCCTCGGCGTGTCCATGGCCACGGCCCGGGCCGCGGCCGAGGCCGTGGGCTTGCCCCTGTACCGCTACCTCGGCGGGGTGGGCGCCCGCCTGCTGCCGGTGCCCATGATGAACATCTTGAACGGCGGTTCCCACGCCGACAACAACGTGGACATCCAGGAGTTCATGGTCGTGCCCTGGGGCTTCGACGATTTCCGAGACGGCCTCCGCGCCGGCGTGGAGGTGTTCCACAGCCTCAAATCGGTGCTCAAGGGCCGGGGCCTCGTCACCGCGGTGGGCGACGAGGGCGGCTTCGCCCCCAACCTGCCCAGCAACCAGGCCGCCCTGGAGGCGATTGCCGAAGCCATCGACAAGGCCGGTTACAAGCTCGGCGACCAGATCGGCTTGGCCCTCGACGTGGCCGCGAGCGAGTTCTACAACAAGGAAAAGAAGATCTACGAGCTCTCCGGCGAGGGCAAGAGCTTCGACTCCAGCGAGATCATCGGCTACTACACCGAGCTCGTGGAGAAGTTCCCCATCCTGTCGCTTGAGGACGGCATGGACGAGGACGACTGGGACGGCTTCGTGGCCCTGCGCGAAGCCCTGGGTGACAAAGTCCAGCTCGTGGGTGACGACCTCTTCGTCACCAACACCGAGCGACTCGCCAAGGGCATCGAGCTCGGCGCGGCCAACTCCATCCTGGTCAAGGTCAACCAGATCGGCTCCCTCACCGAAACCCTCGAGGCCGTGGACATGGCGCACCGCGCCGGCTACACGTGCGTGATCTCCCACCGCAGTGGAGAGACCGAGGACTCCTTCATCGCCGATCTTGTCGTGGCCACCGGCGCCGGCCAGATCAAGACCGGCTCGGCCTCCCGCTCCGACCGTCTGGCCAAGTACAACCAGCTCCTGCGCATCGCCGACGACCTCGGCGACGCCGCCCTGTACGCCGGCCCCGCGTTCCCGTACAAGCGGTAGCCTCGCGTCCGCCGCCGAGGGAAGCTAGCCATCAGACCGCTGTCCGACACCCCGACCCCTGCGCTCCGGCGTGAGCACGCCGCCAGGCGCCGCCTGCGCCTGATCCTCGCCCTGCTAGGCTGGGCCGTCCTGCTGGGCGCGATCGTCATCGGCCTGGGCGCCGTGGCCGAGTGGAGCCTCCTTCCCCGCCTCCTCGCCTCCCCGGGCTTCTGGCTTCCCATCACCCTGCTGCTTCTCTGTGTGGCCGTCGTGGTCCTTGCCCGCCGCCGCTTCGGCCGCCGCACATACGCCCTCGACGACGGCGACGATCTCCTGCGCGCCCGGCCCGGACGGCTCACCCGACTCATCACCGGCGCCCAGGACCGGGCCCTGCGGCTCTCCAAGGCCACCGGAATCCAGCTCCTCGAGACCCGGTACGGCGCCGAGGTCCTGCTCTCCAGCCAGGACCGGGACGCCCCACCGCTGCGCTTCCCCCTGGCCCACGCCGACGCGCCGCAACTCCTCCAGGCCCTCTGCGACGCCAAGCCCCCCGGCTGGAACGAGCGGATCGAAGCGGTCCAAAAAGCTTTGGGCTCCGCCCCGCGCGCCGGCGCAACCGCCGCCGTTGTAACCGCTGGCAATGAAACCGACGCCTACGAGGCCGCCGGCCATTGGAACCTCGCCGCCCTCGAGCTCTGGCCCAAGCTGCTCGCAAACCCCGTGGACCGCCAGCTCGCCGGCCGCCTGCTCCACGTCGAGCAGCACCGGCTGGACACCATCTCCCGGATGCGCCTCGCCCTGGCCCTGCTCACCCACCACCCCGATGATCCCGAGCTCCTCCTCGAGCTCGCCCGGCTCTACCTCTCGGTCAAGAATCGCCCCGAGGCCCGAGCCGTGCTCGACCGCCTCGTCCAGGTCACGGCCGAAGGCGAAGCTCCACCCTTCGCCCTCGCCGCCCTCGCCGCCCACTGGCGAGCCGCGGTGCGCGAGCGCAAGCAGGTCCCGGTCCCGCCCAGCAAGTCCACCATGGGCATCGAGGTCAACCTCCCCACCCACCGCCTCGACGGCTCCACCCTGGTCGTTGACGAGCGCTTCCGCGCCGACCTCGGCTGGTTCCTCGGCTTCCGCCTCCTTCCCGGCTTCTGGGGCCCCCCGCGCCGCGCCGAGCTCGTCGACCTCTGGGGCACGGTCCACGTGCTCATGGGCGACCCCATGGAGTGGGCCGCCTGCCTCGTCCGCGCCGCCCCCCACCTGTGCGAGCTCCACGACGAAGGCCTCCTGTGGCCCGGCACCGGCGCGCGCATCCGCCGCCTCCGCCGGCGCGCGCGTAACCCCAAAGCGCGCGGCTGATCCTTGTCCACCCTTCCGCCCCGTGCCCGACGGCGAGCTCAACGAAACGAGTCGAAAATCGAGTGTCCGCTCCGGCGATAGTCGCACCAGAGGAGCCAGGTGATCAGGGCCGTGACCATGGTGATCAGGGGCAGGGCGATCATGAGCCGGAGGGAACCTGGGGGGTCGATCAGAAAGAAGATGGTGCCCGCCAGGGTGGCGATCGACAGCAGCCCGGTAAACAGCATCCCGGAGCAGTAGGCCGAGGGACGTCGCCTGACCAGTTGAATCCCGACCCAGAGGGTAAAGACGATGCCAATCGGCCTGGTGAGCCTTCCGAACCAGTCGAGCTGGTGCCAGTCCGACACCAGGTGCGCGTAGGTGAGAGAAGCCATGAGGGCGATGAAGCCGATCCCGACCGTGGGGCCGAGCCAGCGCGAGGGAGTAGCAGCTTGGACAGGCGGAGAATCCGGTGTTGAATTGGTCGATTCAGGCATGGCTTGAAGTCACAAGGTAGCACAGCCGGCAAAGCAGGCGATGGTGCAGGGCTCGCATTCAAATGCCATGTGAAGCGCGAAGGCGATGAAGATTGCTCCCAACACAAACAACAGCCCACCGGCCCAGCAAGCCGCAATGGCGCCCAGGAGGCTGCCTGCCTCTAAAGCGCCCACGGCCAAGGCAGCGCCGTTGTACCCAAGGGTCATCAGTGTCACTCCCGTACCGATGTCGGAGATGAGACGATGCGCCGGGTCTGCGGAGTCGTCGCCGTGTTTCAGGTGTGTCGCGGAGGCGATGGAGAAGTCCAGGCGCGGGGCGGGGAGGGCGCCGGACATCATGGCGGCGATGCGACCGGGATTTTCGTCGAGCCAGTCGCGGAGCTGTGTGAGGTCGCGGCCGGATTCTGACTCTGCTTGATTGATGTTGGCGTGGAGTGCGTCGTCGCTCCAGTCGGGGTGGATCGTGTAGGTGTTTTGCTGGGTTCCGTCGTCGTCGATGAGCTCGGCGGAGCTGCTGTCCGAGGCCCAGTGGAAGGTGAGGGTACGCTCCGGGCCGACGATGGAGGAGATGCGGTGGCGCTCGTCCAGCTTGACCTGGACCGGGCCGGCCTGGGTGGTGATGGTGGCGCCCACGAGGCGGTCCTGCTTTTTGTGCAGGATGGTGAGGTTGCCGGTATCGGAGTCGAGGCCCACGGCGGCGTAGTTGGCGTAGGGGTCGGCGTAGATCCGGAGGGAGTCGTCAGGGGGCGGGGCAGCCGGGTCGAGGATGGGGAAGAAGAGGAAGGAGTACTCGCCCTTGTTCCAGGTGCCGTGGAGGTACCAGCCGCCGTGCAGGAGCTGGCCGCGCCAGGGGGAGGTGTCCTCGGGGTTGTCGGCGTCGTACCAGTGGCCTTCGAACTGGTAGCCGGTCCAGACGGCGTCCACGCGGTAGGCGCGACCGTCGCTGGATTGGTCCACGATGGTGAGGTCGTCGCCGCTGAGGACCACGGAGGCGTTGCCGAGCACTGGCTCGGGGTAGCCGTCGGGTGCGTCGAACCAGTCCACCGAGAGGCTGGAGGCCTCGCCGGTGACGCGGGCGTCGGCGGGGGAGACGAGGCGATCATAGGAATGGTAGTACTCGTCCCACTCTTCCCAGCGGCCGGTGATGCGGGTTTCTGAGGGGCTGACGCTACCGACCCAGTCCACGTCGGTGTAGTAGCCGTGGTCCGTGTCGCGGTACGCGCCGGTTTCTGATTGAACGGCCCGGAGGGCCCAGTCGAGGCCGTAGTAGGTGTCGTACAGGGTTTCGTCCCGCTCGTGGATGTAGAGGGTGTTGCCGTGCTCCACGATGACGCCAAGGGACCACTCGGTGAGATTTTCGTGGTTCTTGTTGCCCGCCATCCAGACGCCGTTGCGTGGGGACTGCGCGGGTGCGCGGTCAAAGGTGTGGCAGCGCTGCTCGGCCACGTCCCGGTCCCAGAGGCAGGCGTAGAGCTCAGTGCCCCTGGCGTAGCGCAGGGCGTAGAGGCTGCTGTCTTCGATGCGGGTTCCGGCTGCGTTCACCCGGCCTTTGTATCGCAGTTGCTCAGGCCATTCACCTACCTCGTCGAGAATGGAGATCAGGGCGGAGCTGCCTCCGAGGCCGACGTCGAGGGCGAACAGGGCGGTGGCCTGGTCGGAGCGGCGGATCCAGACGCCGGTGTCGGTCTGTTGGAACGGCTCGGCCTGGTTCACCTCCAGGGGGCTCTCGCCCACGGTGCCGGCAAAGCCGAGGCTGGCAGGATCGAGTGTGAGCCGGACCGGCTCCTCGGCGCCACCGGGCCCGGTCCAGGTGCCCTGGAGGGTGTCGGGACCGGTCTTTTGCAGGTTCATCCACACGGTGTCGCCGTTGGGGGCTTCGCCGCTGAAGTGGAGGGTGTCGCCGTTGGTGCCGAGGGTGGCCTCTCCGGTGACGTGGATGGGGTCCGGGGCGGGTCCCCGGCGGAGCAGCATCCAGCCGGTGAGGCGCTCCAGATCGACCTCTGGTGGATCTTCCGTCCCGGCGTCGTCGTGCTGGTCCGTCGCGTCTGAGCCGCAGGCGGTCACGGCGGACAGCATGGGCGTCGTGGCCAGGACGAAGCAGCAGATCAGCCGCAGGGGAAGCTCGCGTCCGTTCTTTGTCAGGTGTGTTTTCATGACTCGCTCCTCGTGAGTAGCGCGCTACTCGGTTTGCTGGTCGGCGGGGCGAGGCCGTGCTGCGCCCGCCTTGCCCACGGTTGTCGGCAGGCGCTGGGACCGGTTGCGTGTTTTTTTTGATGGGGCGGGAAGGCGAACAGAATGGGGCGTTTACGATTCGGACTCGATGAGCTTGAATAGGGTCTGGCGCTGTTCGTCGTCGTCGGCCCAGCCGAGGACCTCGGGGTCGATGTGGTTGAGCCGGCACTCGTAGAGCTTGTAGTAGCTCGGGAAGCGGTTGACGATGTCGGCGGCGCGGTCGTGGGAGTCGAACACTCCCAGGACCCGGCCGCTGCCTTTGGTGTCCACAACAACGTAGAGGCGCTGGGTCGGTTCGGTCATTTCTTGTTCCCTCGGTTCTCGGTTTCGCTGCGCTGGTCGGCCAGGTCGTCGAGCACCTCGCCGAAGCTGTCCACGAACCACAGGTGCGCCTTTCCAGGGAGGAAGCGCGCCCGGCAGTCGGGCAGCTCTGCGGCCACGCGGCGGGCCAGGGCCACGGGCACATTAGCGTCTGCCTCGCCATGATATAGCAGAATTCTGCGCGACACCTCAGAGAGATCGAAGCCCCAGGGACGTCGGATGAGGGAGATCTCGTGGTCGAGACCGACCGGACCGGGCCAGAACGACTCGGCATATTCGGCCTTGAGGGCCTTGAACACGTCCTTTCTGCGGAGCACTTCGCGGTCCGGGGGTGGGGCCACGGCCCACATCTGGGTGGCCATGAAGGTCTGGAGCTGACGGGCACCGATGGACATGACCCGGACGCCCAGGCGGGACAGGAAGGGGGCCCGCCTGTTCACGGCGAAAAAAGCGCGGACCTCCCTGGGCAGGGATAGTTTGGCCCCGGCAGAGTCGGTGGGCCCCATGCCACTGACCACGGCAACCCCGGCGAGGCGAGCGGCGGGGCGGGCGGCGCAGGCGAGGGCGTAGGGGCCGCCGTTGGAGTATCCGACGACGTCGAACCGGTCGAGGCCGAGGCCGTCTGCCATGGCGAGCACATCGGCGGGCCAGTCCAGCAGGCGCCTGCCGGGATGGGGATCCGAGCGGCCGATGCCGGGTCGGTCCGGGGCGATGATGCGGACGCCGCGCGACCGGGCGGCCCGGTGACCGAGGCGGCCGAGCAGGCGGGAGCCCGGCCAGCCGTGGAAAAAGAAGGCGGGAGTGCCCCGGGGGTCGCCGTACTCGGCGTAACACAGCGCGCGGCCGTCGGGCAGGCGGGCCCAGCTCTGATCAATCATGGGTCGTCTTTCTGCGTCAGGCCCGCGGCTTTGTCAACCGGCGCCAGGGCCGGCGGCTGGATCTCCGCAAGGGCCGAGGGGCGTGCTGAATTCGCGTCGGGACCTGGGGCCCGACGCTCCGCTCGCCGCCCGACGCTGCGGAGCGCGTTGCCCGTGCGGCGATGCAGTGCGGAGATCGGGTCGTGGTGTGCAGTGCGGAGCCCACCTCCGCACTGGCGGCTCGCCGTTCTACCGGTCCAGGTGCGCAGAGAATAAGGGCAGGAGGTCGGCCAGGCTCTCTTCCACATCCAGCTCGGCCGCGGTGGCAAAGGTGTCCAGGAAGATGATGGAGTTCACCGTGGCGTCCTGCACCGAGGCGTCCCGGATGCGCTCGGCGAGCTGCTTGTTGACCTGGTGTAGCTCCCGGAAGAGCTGGAGCAGCCCCTTGAGGGTCCAGTCGGGCTCCCGGTCGGTTGTGGAGCGCAGGTACTGGGCCGTGAGATACATGCCCACGTACCGGAACATGGTGTGCTCGCGGGTGCCGAAGGGCACGTGGTAGTGTGCCATGGGTCGGAGCTTGCGCATCACCGGGCAGGCGGAGAGCGCCATCAGCAGGCCGGCGAGGGAGCGCACGGCGGCCTGGGTGGCCAGCGTGGTCTCGAGCCGGCCCCGGCTCCCGCCCACGATCACCATCACCTCCTCGTAGGAGAGGCGGGTGGAGAAGGCCTCCACCACGGGCCGGATGGAGAGTGCGGCCGGGCAGGTCTTCCGGCTGCCCGCGGGAAACGTGCAGAGGTCGCACTTGTGGTTGCCGAGCGCCAGCCAGGCCGGCACCTCGTCCCCGGGCTGCTCTTCAGAGGTGTCGGCGTTCTCCTCCACCTTGAAGCTGATTCGCGTCTCCTCGTCGAAGATGAAGGTGTAGCTGATCATCGGCGCCGTCTCGGTGCTCCAGCGGATTGAACCACAACTCCAGGCGGAGTGACCAGCGAGATTTTTGAGCGCTAGGGGGTGCGAAGGCGATCCAACCGGGCCATGCACTGGGCGAAGGAGCCGAGCTCCTTGTCCGAAAACTGGATGGGGGACACCACGGCCAGCTCGAGCTCGGACGCGTTGAGCCGCTGTCGCCGGTGCATGATCTGCAGGATGCGGTTCACCCAGCGCCGCCAGCGTGGATTCACCTTCTGCAGACAGAACTTTTTGTAGTGCCGCTTGGGGCTCGGCAGGATCGAAGCCAGATAGGCCGCCTCCTGCGGCGCCAGGTCCTTGGCCGCTTTGCCGAACAGGTGCGACGCGGCGCGGCCGATGCCGAAGATCCCCGGGCCGAACTCGATCACGTTCAGGTAGATCTCGAAGATGCGCTTCTTGCGGAGGTGCCGCTCCAGATACCAGGTGAGGATCAGCTCCTGGAGCTTGCGGGCGAGGGTCTTCTCCCGGCCGAGGAGGACGTTCTTCACCATCTGCATGGTGATGGAGCTGGCGCCGAACACGAATCGGCGGGCGATCAGGTTTTTGGCCAAGGCCGACTGGAACTCATGGGGGATGAAGCCCCGGTGGAAGAAGAAGCGGGAGTCCTCGGTGGTGAGGATCGCGTTCTGCACGTGCATGGAGATTTCGTCCAGGGGAACGAAGTCCGGGTTGGCGGGGCCGACCTCGAAACCGAACTTCTGGCCGGCGTCGTGGATCTCGTGGCCGAAGGGCGCGGCGAGGCGGGCGGCGGAGAGCTCCCAGGGCACGGCCGTGACTTGACACTGCCGGGCGTTGATCTGTCCGCCGAGATAGACGCTGGAGGTGGTCAGGTAGTGGAAGTCCGCCTCGGCCTGGAGCCGCATGTCGAACCAGCCCTGCACCGCGAACTTGGCGAGCCGGGGCTTCATGCCCTCGGGGATGGCGTCCAGCACATTGGCGCAGCGGGTGCGGGGGATCTCCAGCGCGATCTTGATCCTTGGCTTACGCCGCAGCCGCAGCACCTCGGCGGTGAGGTTCAGCTCCAGCCGGCGGCGCTTGAGCTGCGCCTGCTCGATCTTCAGCAGATCGCGGCCCATGTGGTACACGCCGCGTACCCGCCCTTCGAAGCCGAGGTTCTCCACGGGCAGCCGGGACAGGTAGGGGTCCCGGACGGTGAGGCCCGACAGGGCGGCGCGCCCGGAGAAGGTCAGCTTGCCCTGGGCCAGCTTGAGGTCCAGGTTTGCGCTCAGCTCGGCGCGACTGGGATCCGGAATCAGCTTGGCTGGCAGGATGGGCGCGAGCTTATCCAGGCTGAATCGCTCGGCGTTGAGCTTGAGCTCGGCCGCGGCCCGGTGAGGCGTCCACAGGTCCTTGAGCCGGGCGCGGCCCGAGGCCTTCCACAGGGTCTGCTCCACGTCGCCGTAGCCGCCGTGCAGCCGGGCCGTGACCCAGCCCTTGTCCGAGGAGACCGTGCCGCCCATGTCCGTGAGCACGAGCCGATCGTGGAGCCGCAGCCGGGCGCCCCGGAACGTCACCCGGGGGGCGGCCGCGAACCGCCCCCGCCGGGTGCGGAAGTGCACGGTCAACGCCTGGGCCTGCAGGGGCGACAGCTGGCGCGTCTCGAGCCAGATCCGCTGCAGGGTAATCGTGGACTCGCCGCCGGGCACCAGCCGCGCGGTGAGGGCCGGGGCGCGGAGCCGGAGGTGGCGTCGGTCGTCCCAGGCCAGGAGCGCGCCGCGTTTGAGCTCGATCTCGGTGAGCTTGAGCTGGATGCGTCGGCTGAGCCGGCGGCGGGCGAGCTTGAGGATCAGGTCGGTGACGTTGTCGGTGCCGTCGGCCAGTCGCCGCAGGCAGAACCGCGGGCGCTCCACGGTGAGGCTGCGCAGGGCGAGCTCGCCCCGGAGCAGCGGCCAGAAGGCGTAGGTCACCGTGACCCGCTCGGCGTGCATCAGCGCCTTGCCGGGGCAGTCCAGGGGGCCGCGCACCTTGACGTTCCAGAGCACCAGGCGGTTCAGTCCGCCGCGCATCCGGCCCACCTCGATCTTGCGCCCGAACCGCTTCTCCAGGGCGGGAATCACCCGCTTGCGCACCAGGCGGGAGCCGAGCCGGGGGGCGATGATCACCGCCGCTGCGGTCAACCCGCAAAGCAGCAGCACCACCACCCCGGCGACGATCCAGCGTCTGCGGCGTCTCCGACGCTGGGCCCGGCTCCGGGAGAGTCGACTCGCCTTGTCTTGCTGGCTCTCGTCGCCCGGAGGTGTGTCCAGGTGTCTGGTCATCGATCCGTAGTCCGTTGGTCGTCAGGAAACCCTGCCCTGTCCCAGCATCATGCCCGCAGGGTGGGGATTGGGCAAAACAACGGAACGTAACCGTTCACGTAGTAGACGGCACAGCGCCCCCGCGCGCAGCGCGGGCTACCCTTGAGGGGACGGGAGGGGTGACTAGAGCCGCGGAGCGGCGGATCTGTCGGTCTGCGGCAATGTGCAGTGGGGCCCCGGAGATCGATCCGCCACTTCGTGGCTCAGCTCCCCCCCTCCGCCCCCTCCGGGCGTACCTTCGCTTCGCTCGGATGGTGCCGCAAATGGCACCGCCCTGTGAACACATACAACCGAATCATCGGCAGGTCAGGCCGAGGATGAGCTTGCCGCCCTTGTGGGGGGGGCCGGCCAGGAACATGGTGCCGCCGCGGTCGAGGACCAGGGTGGACTTCAGCAGCCGCTTGGCCGCCCGGAACCTGGTGCGGCGCCGATACAGCGCGAGCTCGAAGCGCAACCGCCGCCTATGCTTCGCCGAGAGGAGCTGGGACAGGAGTTGCCCTTCCAGCCGATACGGCCCGACCAGCTTCTTGCTGCTGAGTTGACCGGTGGACAGCCTGAGGCTCGTCACCTTGAGCAGCGCGAAGGAGCGGAAGACCTTGAACGGCTGGGCGTCGAGCCGCCGCCTGAGGTGCTGCAAGGCCTTGGGAAACCGACCCGGCGCGTGCTGCCCCTGGATCACGTGGACCTTGCACGTGGCGGTGAGCTGGGAGGTCTTCGCGGCCGCGGACTTTCGGCCGTACGCCGGAGCGGTGCCTAGGCCGAGGGTGAAGGCAGCGGTGAGGGTGAGGGCAGTGAAGGAGCGGAGCCAGACCCTGAAGAGTCGGGACCTCATATCGGCCCTGCGCTTCCGTTGTCGTCGGCGTCGGCGCCCTTGTCGTCGTCATCCTCCTCGTCCGGATGCACCCAGATCACCGTGGTCTTGCGCGTGCCGTCTTTGATCTCGTAGATGTCCGGATGGCGGCCCTTGAACTCCAGCCGCTCGATGTCCAGGTCGTCCGTGGGCACCTCGATTTTCGCCTGGGTGTCTTTCTTCTGCGTGGGGCCGGTGCTCCACATCGAGGTGAGCACCACGGCCAACAGCACCGCGATCGCGGCCGCGGCCGCGCCCGCGGTGACCCATCGGAAGGGGTGGGCGCCCATGGACTCGCTGAGCCATACTTTCCACCGCTCCCAGCCCGAGGCCGGGTGGTCGGTGGCAACCCGCGCCTGCACGGCCTCCCAGAGGCCGTCCAGCTCCACTGCGCCCGCCGCGGCCTCTGCCTCGGCGCGGATCAGCAGCCGCATCTGCTCCAGGGAAGCGATCCGCTGCCGATCCTCGTCCCCGAGCTCCGCCCGGATCCGCTGGGCCTCCTCAGGCTCGAGATCCTCGTCGTGGAGGCGTTGCAGGGTTTTGTCGTCGAGACTCATGGTTCTTCCTCTTAGGGGTTCAGACGTCTTCGTCCGAGCCTTCATTCAGGGCCGCGAGCAAAAAATCCTGGAGTCGTTTCCGGGCGTGGAACAGCCGCGACATGATGGTTCCCTTGGAACACCTCATGATCTTGGCCATTTCCTTGTAGGACAGGCCTTCCAGCTCGCGCATGACGATCACAGCCCGGTGGTTCGGGGACAGCTCACTGAGCCCCTGCTGGATCCGCTCCAAGAGCTGCTTGTCCTCCAGCGCCGCGACGGGGTTGGTCTTCAGCCGGCTGGGCACGATGTCGGCCGCGGCCAGCACCCCATGGGTGCGATCGATGGCGTCGTCGTACTCCACGCTGTGGGCGCGGCCCGACTTGCGCAGGTGATCGATGCACAGGTTCACCACGATCCGGTAGAGCCAGGTGTAGAAACTCGCCTGGCCCTGAAACTTGTCCAGATACCGGTGGACCTTGACGAACGCCTCCTGGGTGATGTCGAGGGCGTCTTCGGGGTTGCGCAGGATGCCGTTGGCGAGGGCGTGCACCTTACGCTGGTAGCGTTTGACCAGGATTTCGAACGCGCGTTGATCTCCCTTTCGATAGCGGGAGACGAGCTCTAGATCTGCCGGCGCCAAATGGGATGCCCCTGTCTGGTGGTCCCATCGGCCGTGATTCGGCCTTGAAGCCCACAGGTTGAATAAGTGCTAATGCCTGGACTTTTCACGACTATCTGCATAACACGCCCTTCCTGAGCAGGGCAAGGGGTTTCCGGGTTTCCGGCGGGAGCACGTCCTGGTTTGCGCTCCGACCTCGACCGGCCTATGAATAGGGGATGGGCTCTTCCGCTGCGACCCCTGATCGACCGTCCCACGTGCCGTCCTCAACGACGAGGATCGACCGGTACGTGCGACGGGTGCGTACGCGGCTGTCGCTGAGACAGCTTGCCGCGGTGACGCTCCTGGCGGCCCTCGGGATGGTGGGCTTCGTGGCGGTTTGGCTGCCCGGCGGCGGGGCGGTGTCGCGCACCGCCCCCGGGTTGTGGGCCGCGCTCGGCTGCGGGGCGCTCCTGGTGATTGGGGTCGTGACCGCGCTGGTGTTCCGCTTCCGTCGGGATCCGCAGGTCGTGGTTCGTAGGCTCGCCAGGAGCGATCCGGCGCTGGCCGAAGATCTGTGGAGCGCCCTCGAGCTCGGCGCCGAGGCGCAGCCCGGGGACCGGACCCAGGCCTTTGTGGGCTGCCATGCCGCCGCCGTGGCGCGCCGGCTCGCGGGTGCGCCCCCGGAGATCGTCGTGGATCTCTCGTGGGTGGGTCGGGCCGCCTGGCTGCTGGTGGTCGTGGTCACGGTTTCGGCCCTTGGAGTGGCTTTCGTACCCGGCGCCCTCCAAAAGCTGCTGGCAGGGTTCGGTGCGGCCCGGGGGGATCGGCTCCCGGTGCTGGTGTCGGGCTCCGGCGTGACCGAGGTGCGGGTCGGCATCCGGCCGCCGCGCTATACCGGGCTGCCGCGGGAGGTGGTGACCCCCGGCCGGACACCCATCGCGATTCTGCGCGGCTCTCAGGTGACCGTGCAGGCGAGGGCCCCCCGGCCGGTCACCGCGGCGCAGGCGCTGCTGCCCGGAGGACGTCTGGTGCCTGCCACGCTCCTGGGGGAGTCCACCTTCCGGGTGCGCTTCGTGCCGCGGCGGGAGGGTCCCGTGGTGTTTGCCTATCGCGCCGAGTCTGGCGAGTGGCACCTGGGGGAGACCGGGCCGCTGCTCACGATCCGGCGAGATCTGCCGCCCGAGGTGACCGTGCAGCCGGCGGATCCCACGCTGCCGCTTCCGCGAGCCCGCATCTTGCCCCTGCGGTGGGAGGTCAACGACGACTATGGGCTGGTGGAGGTCCGGCTCGCGTGGCGCACCGATCTCGGCGACCAAGGCACCCAGGTGTTGGGCCGGGGCCCGCGGTTCGGCAAGGAGCGGCGGTTGCGGCTGGCCGGAGAGCTGCGGTGGGATCTCAGGCAGCTCAAGCTGACGCCCGGCCAGAGTGTGCGGTTTCACCTGGAGGCCCGGGACAACCGGTCCCTTGGCTCGGACACGGCCTCTTCCCAGCAGAGCCGCTCGCCGGAGCAGACCGTGGTCATCGTGGGGCCGACTCCACCGGAGCGACAGCTTCTCGCCGCCCTGGCCAAGCTGCTGGACCGCGCCGCGGCCCGGTTGGCGGACCGGCTCGAGCAAGACTCCAGGCTCACCTGTGACCGGCGGCTGGCGCGGCTTTCCAAGGCCCGGCCCCGGGAGCAGCGGCTGGCCCGTGACCTGGGCGAGCTGCTGCGCGTTGCGCGCGCGGCCAGCCGGGTCCCGCCGCTGCTCCAGGCGAGCCTGAAGGGGCCGGTGGCCAAGCTGCAGCAGCTGCTGCTCAGAGTGCTGCAGGCGGATCGCCGGGCCGCGTCAGCCCTGGGAAAGGTCGAGCCCTGCAAGGGGATCGCGGCGCTGCTCCCCCGTCACGACGGAGTGGTGCGCGCGCTCGAGGACCTCGTGCTGCAGCTCGACGAGCTGGTGGGGCGGGCCACCCTGGAGCGCATGCAGGCGCTCGGTGAGCGGATCGCGCAGCTCCAAAAGGAGCTCGATCGGCTCTCCGCCGAGCTCCGCAGGCACCCGAGCAAAGAGCTCCAGCGCCGCATCGCCAAGCGGCTGGAGCGGCTCAGGCAGCTGCTCGGCGAGCTCTCCCAGCTCTGGGGCTCGCTCCAGGACGAGCAGATCGATCAGCACGTGAATCGCTACGCGCTGGATCGACGGAAGACCGACCGGCTGCTGGATCGACTGAGCCGTCAGGCGGGCAAGGGCAAGCCCTCCACCGCTGATCTGCAGGACCTGAAGCAGCGCATGGAGCGCCTGAAGAAGGCGCTGACCGAGGGCCTGGACAGCTTCCGTCGCTATTTCCCGCTCCCTGGCGAGCGCGCGTTGCACCGGAGCGGCCGGGCGGTGCGGGAGCTGGCCGAGGCGCAGCGGAAGCTCAACCGTCAGCTCGACAGCGGCGGGCAGAAGCCGGGCCCGGGGCTCGCGCCTCGGCAGTCGGACCTGGCCCGGAAGACGGAAAAGCTCGGGCAATCCCTGCCGGGTGACGGCCCCGGCAGCGCTGCCAAGCTGCTCCAGGAGGCGGCGCGCCACATGCGGGAGGCTGCGAAACAGCTCTCCCAGGGCCGGGAGGCCAAGTCGGCCCGGGCCGCGGCTCAGGCCTCTGCAGACGCCCTGGAGCGCGCGGCCAAGGAGCTCGAGCGCCAGGGGCGGCTCAGCTCCGGGGCGGACGGCGCCCAGAACGACGACCAGGGTAAGGTGGAGATCCCTCCGGCCGGCGGGGCGCTCCCGCGGGAGCTGCGGCAGCTCATCCTCGAAGGTGGGCGGACCGCCTGGCCCACAGGGCATCGCAGAGCCCTGAAGCGGTACTATGAGAGGCTGCTGCGATGAGGGCCTGGGCGCTGACGCTGGCGGTGATGCTCTGCGGCTCGACGGACGCCGAGGCCGCTCCGGCGAGCCATCCGACCGCCGCGGCCCTCAGCCGGCGGGTCGTGAGACAGCTCGACGACTGGAACTTCCGGGAGGCGGAGGCGCTGCTCGGGCTGCTGGAGGTGACCGCGCCCCAGGATCCGTCCGTGGCCGTGGCCCGGGCCCGGCATCACTACCTGTTCGGGCGGTACGCCGAGGCGCAGGCGCTCCTGCAACGCCTCCCCAAGGCTCTGTCGCTCGCCGCGGCGCGGGCCCGAGCGCTGGGCTCGGTGGAGGCCGTGCTGCAGGTGACGCGCCTGTACGAGACGCATCGCTCTGCATCGGGCAACTTCGTGTTCCGGTATCCCAAGGGCCTCGAGTCGATCCTGCTGCCCTACGCGACCCAAGCCCTGGAGCGCATCCGGGCCGTGCTCGCCAAGGAGCTCGGCCTGGTGCCGGACGGGCCGGTGCGGGTGGAGATCCACCCCGGGGCCGAGGAGCTGGCCGCCACCTCCCCGCTGACGCTCGAGGAGATCCGGCGCACCGGGACCACGGCCCTGTGCCGGGATCACCGGATCATGATCGTCACGCCGCGCTCCCTGGTGACCGGCTATGGCTGGCTGGACACCCTGGCGCACGAGTACGTGCACTACGTGCTCGAGGTGAAGGCGCGCCATCGGGTGCCCCTGTGGCTGCACGAGGGGCTGGCGAGCCACCTCATGCAGCTCTGGCGAGAGCCGTATCCCACAACGCTTTCGGTGCTGGAGCAGCACCGGCTGGCCACCGGGCTGCGGGCCGGCCGGCTGGTACCGCTCCAGCGGATGATGCCGTCCTTTGCCAAGCTCAAGGATCACCAGGAGGCGGCCCTCGCCTACGCCCAGGTGGCGTCCATGGTGCTGCATCTGCACCGCAGGCACGGGGTGGCTGCGCTCCGGCGGCTGCTGGAGTCTCTGGCCGCCGGAGACACCATCGACCGGGCACTCAGACAGGTCACCGGCGTGGCGCTCCAGCCCTTTTTGGCCCGCTGGCGGGCCGCGCTGCGGGCCCAGGGGCCCAAGCCGGTGCCGGCCTTCTCGCCCCCGGAGAGACGGTACAAGAAAGCCGCGCCCAGGGGCGCCGGGAGTCCCCGGACGCCCTTCGGAAGGTATCGTCGACTGGGCGCCATTCTGCGGGCCCGTGGCCACACCGGCGCGGCGGTGGTCGAGTACCGCAAGGCGCTCGAGGCGGTGCAGGGGACCCACGGAGAGACCGCCAACATCCTGGCCAGGCTGCTGCTGCGCCAGGGCGCGGCAGGGGTCGCAGCGGCCGGTGCCAAGGAGGCGGCGCAGGTGATCGACCGCGCGCTCCCCTACAGTAGCGGCCTCGCGGCGCTGCGCGTGGCCCGGGCTCGGGCGGCCCTGGCGCTCGGGCGACCCCGGGTGGCCGAGCGCCACCTCTGGCGCGCCAATGGGATCGATCCCTTTGATGCGGAGATCCACTGTCGCCTGGCAGAGCTGCTGCAGAAGCGAGGGGATGGGAAAGCCGCACAGGAGCGGACGGCTTGCCGGCGGCTGACCAGAGCAAGATAGCCGCCGCCGCCTCCCTTCTGCTGGGCCAGCGTGGGGACGCGAGATCCGGACTCGCGCAGCGTATTCCTGCTCCGTCCCCGTAACGCCCTTCCAAACAGGTCTCAGCTCAGCGCGTACAGAATCAAGCTCAGCACGAAGATGCAGCCGCACAGCGCCACCCCGGCGCGGGCGAGGGCGCCGTAGTCGAGGGGGACGGGCTTGGCCTGGGCGATCTCGATCTCGTGGTCGATCCGGCGCATCTCGGTGGCCGTGGCGTCCAGCTCACCGTAGATCTCTTCGAGGTGGTCGTGGTCCGGCCGGTCGATGTCGAGCTGTCGGCCGCACTCCTGAAACAGGGTGCGGCGCTGGCCGGAGATCTTCTCGATGGCCACGCGAATTCGTTCCACCTCGGCCTCGAGCCGCTGCACCTCCCGCTTGTGCTCCGCCTCCTGGTTGAGCACGGTCTCGCGGTGCTCGCGCTCCTGCTGCTTGTGGCGGTCCAGGTCCTTGCGCAGCCGTTCGATCTCCGGCTCCAGTCCGGCGGCCAGCTCATTGAGCCGGGGCACCTCGCGCAGCAGCCCGTCCCGCTCAGAGGTCCAGCGCTCGATCTTGGGCTTCAGCCGGGCCGCCTCGTCCCCGGCGCCCTCCTTGTTCGTCAAGCTGCTCAGCTCGCCCCGGGCGTGATCGATCTGTCTGCCCAGGGCCCGGGCGTCGTCCTCTGCGGCGCGGGCCTTCTTCAGGGCGGCGCGATAGTCCGCCTCCACCGGGCGGAGCTTGTCCTCTGCGCCCTTGGTCTGGGTTCCGAGCTGATCCCGCAGCGCGTGGTTGTGGCGCTCGGTCTGGGCGAAGCTGCGGCGGGACTCCTCGACCTGCTGGTTGAGTGAGTCCACCTCGTCCTCGCGCATCTCCTGCTCGTGGTGGAGCTCCAGCAGCCGGCTGCGGTAGTCGTCGAGCAGCGGCGTGTCGAGGTTCCGGAGCGACAGCGCCACCTCGCCCAGCTCGCTCAGCTGATCCAGCCGCACACGCTCCCGCGCCTCGCGATCCTTGCGCAGGCGCCTGACCGCCATGGAGCGTCCCGCGGTCCGGCCGACGACGCGAAAAGTGTAGGCGATGGAGTCACTGAAGGCGCCGGGGTTCCAGCCCTCGCGGCCCGTGTACTCCCGGGAGTAGTGCTTGGCCAGCTCGGACAGGACCGCGTCCTCTTCGTACTCGGCGGCGATCCCCTTGGTCCTGACGTCGGTGCGCCGGGGTGACGTGAGCCGGCCGCGATCCATCCGTCGCTTGCCCGGGGGCTCGGTGGCCGAGTCCTCGATGTCCAGGTCGAGGCCTGCGAAGCGCTCGCTCAGGCGCTTGCGAGTGTCCGAGACGTCCTGGGGCCGCTGAACCTGCCGGGATTCGTCGGCAGTGCCCCATTCGTCACGTCGCCGGGTCGCGTCCTTCTTCTGGGAGATCTCAGGCCGGTTCGTCACGCGCAGCGAGTGCTCACGCTCCACGTCCCTGGGCGCCAGCGCGTCATACCCTGTGACCCGGGGTTTTCTGGGCGGTGTCGGCTCCCGGGCCGGCGGCGCCAGGGGCTCGTCCGCAAAGGCGTCCATGGGCGCTGTCCGGTGGCGGCGCGGCGCGGTGTGGGGAGGGTCCTCGAAGGGGGCAGGAGGCTTCGGACGGCGCGGCTCCTCGCGCTCGTGCTCCAGCTCCTCGGACACGTACCGCTGGCCGGTGGAGGGCGGCGGCTCGGGCTCCCGCACGTCGTCGAAGTCTGGCCGCGAGAGGATGGTGGCCGGCTCCAGGTCGTTCTCCAGCGCAACCGGAGCGGTGCGCTCCTTCGGCGCGTCCGCGCGCACGTTGGGCCGGGACCGCTGACCGCGGCGGCGGAGCCTTCCCATGCGCAGCGCCGGATAGGCGCTCTCGATCTGTCCGGACGGCTCTGCGGCGGCTCCGGGCTCGGCGGCCGAAGGGCTGCGGGACAGCGGCTGCCGCTGGCCGCGGATCAGGGACGCACCGCACCCCTCACAGAAGGCGTCGGTGGCAAGCGCATCGGATCCGCACTCGGGGCAGTAAGGCATGACCGAAGGAGCATAACACGATCCGGATTCATTTCCCAAAAACCCGGCCCTTCGGCCCGGACCTTGCAGATTCCGAACCACTGTGTCAACATGATATACAGTTTTCGATAACTTAGGATGAACACAGGCGATATAGAGGTCACTAGGTGACAACAAAGTTGACAGATTCCGGCACGCGGCGCAGCGACCCCGAGGTCACCATCAATTCTCGGTACCGGGTGCTGGCGACCCTGGGTGAGGGAGGTCAAGGGATCGTCTACAAGGTGGCCGACCTGTTCCAGGCCGGTCGCGTCAAGGTGCTCAAAGCGATCTCCGCGGCGGCCGAGTCGGAGGCCCTGGAGCGGCTGCGCTGGGAGTTCGTGCGGCTGGCGCGCCTGGATCACCCCCGCCTGCTCAGGGTCTTCGACCTGGAGGTCGCCGATAGCACCTCCGTGCTCGAGCCCGGGCGACTTTTTTTCACGGCGGAGTTCTCGCCCGGCAAGAATCCGGCCGAGGTCGTGGCGCAGCTCGCCAAGCGTCGCCAGTCTGAGCTCTTGTGGCAGATCGTCACGGACGTGGCCTCCGCCTTGGATCACATTCACAGCAAGGGGCTGCTCCATGGCGACGTGAAGCCGGAAAACCTGCTCTGCACTGCCCACGGCGACGTCAAGCTGATCGATCTCGGCTTCTCCACGGTGGCCGGGGCCCTGGGCTCGGGTCAGGTGGCCGGCACCCTCGACCACCTGGCGCCGGAGGCCCTCGCCGGCTGTCCGGACGAGCGCACCGACCTGTATGCCCTGGGATCGACGCTCTACCAGCTCGCGACGGGAGTCCCACCCCGAGGGCAGAGCGAGGGGCAGTCCCTGTCCGGGCGGATCCGGGCGCTGCTGGAGCGCGAGCCGCCAGCGCTGCGGAGCGTTGCTCCCGACGTGCCCGAAGGTCTGAGCGATGTGGTGCACTCGCTGCTGTCCCGAGCGCCGGAGGATCGCCCCCGCTCGGCGCGGGTGCTGCTGGAGCAGATCGGCCGCCGCCGCCGGCGCGTGTCCCTGGGCTTGGCAGAGGCCGACGAGGGGCTTCCGCTGCTGGCCGCGGGCATGGTCGGTCGCCGGGAGCTCCTCGAGGACGTCGCGCGGGTTCTGGGTGCGCGGCTGCTTGTCGACGCCGAGCCCGTGGGCAGCCCGGCGGTGGTGATCTTGCGGGGAGAGCCCGGGTCCGGACGGTCGACACTCACCGGTGCGGTCATTCGCCGGCTGCAGCTCCGGGCGGCGGAGGGTTCGCTCCAGCCCTTTGTCCACTCCGCCGGCGCTGGCCTGGCACAGGCGGTTCGGCCGCTGGTTCTCTCGGCCTCGATGTCTTTGGCCGACGAGAGCGCCTTGGCAGAGCTGGTGACCCAGCTCGAGGAAGTGGCCGCGCGGCCCACGATCCTCGTGATCGAGGACGGCGACGTAGACGGCGCGGTGTTGCGTCGTTTCTTCTCCCTGCTGCGGCGGGATCCCGGGCTGGCCCTGGGCCGACTGGCCGTGATCGTGCGCGCGTCCGGCGACACCCTGCTGGACGTGGAGGGCCTGGCGCTGGAGCGCGAGCTGGAGCCCCTGGATCGCGCAGAGGTGGAAGAGGTCGTCACCCGCAGCCTGGGAGCCGAGCCCACCGTGGAGCTCGTGGACGCGCTCTTTTCGGCCAGTGGCGGGCTGCCGGGCCTGATCGCCGGGCTGCTGCGGGCTGCCTGGGCACAGGCCGGAGATCGTCGTCGGGTCGCCGAGACGGACATCGCGGGGCTCACCGGAGAAGGGCTCCTGGAGGTGTCTGCCGGGCGGCTGGCCAAGCTGCCGTCGCGGGAGAGAGGCTTTGCGCTCGGGCTCGCCGCGGCCGGCCGGGCGATCCCCCTGGAGTGGGCGGCCCAGCTCGCCGAGCTGTCGCCGGTGGAGGCCTGGGAGGCGTTGGAGCTGCTGCAGCACCACGGCGTGATCTCCCTGGCCCAGGGGCAGGTACAGCTCGCGCACCAGACCTTTGCCGAGGCGCTGAGCGAGGCGATGCCCGACGGGCTGCCGCGGCTGCACCAGCGGTTGGCAGAGCTCTACGCCGTGCGCGCCGAGGCAGGGGATGAGGGGGCGTTGATCGCCCAGGTCCACCACCTCGCCGACGGGCCCCCGGATCGCAGGCTGCCGGCCCTGGCCGCGCGGGCCGCAGAGCTGTGCTCCCGGCGCGGGGAGTGGGCGCAGGCCGCGCGCCTGCTCCGGATCGGTCGGGACGCCCAGCCCCGGTCCCGCCGACACATCACGGCCTTGGGGCTTGCCGAAGCCTTGGTGCGCAGCGGCTCCTATGACGACGGCCTCGCTGAGCTCGAGGGCCTCCCGGCCAAGCTCAAGGCGTCGGAGCGCCTCTGGGCGGCCACGGTGCGCGGGCTGGCCCTGCAGCGTCGCGGGGAGCTCTCGGCCGCGCGGGAGGTGCTCGACGGCGCGTTGGCCGGCAGCGGTGCGTCCTCGGACCGGCGGGTGGAGGCGCAGGCCATCCTCGGGCGGGTCCTGCTCGCCTTGGGAGAGCTCGACGCGGCGACTGCGCTCTGCCCGGACGTCGGGGAAGCTCCCGGCGGGCTCGACGGCGTCTGGCTGCTGGAGATTGGCGGTCTCGCCCGATACACGGCGGGAGAGCTCGAGGCGGCGCAGCGGTTCTTCGATGAATTGGCGGACCGCGCCCGGGCTGCTCAAGATGAGGCCCGGCTGTCCCGGGCCTGCGGCTTCACCGGCATGGTGCGGCAGACCGCCGGAGATCTCGACGGCGCGGCCGAGAGCTACGCCGAGGCCGCGCTGCTCGCCGAGCGCCACCACGACCTGCACGGGGCGGCGCTCTACGCGGGGAATCTGGGTGCGGTGCTCAAGGAGCGGGGTCGCTTTGCCGAGGCGCTTCCCCCGAGCGTGATGTCAGTGCGGCGCATGATTCAGCTTGGGCGCACCGGGGAGCTGCCGGCGGCGCTGTTCAACCTGGGGAACCTGCTGCTGGCCATGGGAGATCTCCAGGGCGCGACCCGGGAGCTGTCGCTGATGGCCCAGGAGGCGGAGCGGATCGGCGCGCCGCTGCTGCGTGGCTACCTGCTCCTGCTGGGAAGCGATCTGAAGCGGCGCGCAGAGCTCGAGGGTCGCAAGCTCTCGGGCAGGCTGCCGGCGGCGGTGAAGGGGCAGCCCGCCCAGCTCGCGCGGAAGGCCGCGCAGGTCTTCACCGAGATCGGCGCGACCCGGGAGCAGGCCTACGCCTGCATCGCAGAGCTGGAGAGCTGGGCTGCCGTGAGGCGACCGGAGCGGGCCGGCGAGGCCCTGGCGCAGCTCGAAGAGCTGCTCAAAGCCCTGGACGAGCCCCAGGTGACGCACCTGGCAGCCCTGGCCCGCGGTCGCCTGGTGCTGGCCGGCGGGGAGCCGGGGGACGAGCCCTCGGCCGTGGCGGAGGCGGTCGGGTTCTTCGAGTCCTCCGGCATGCGCGAGCTGGCGTGGCGGGCCGCGGTGATTCAAGGTGCGCTGGCGCGTCGGCAGGGCCTCGTGGACGAGGCGCGCCGCCTGCTGGACAAGGCCGAAACCTGGGAGCAGGCGCAGCGGAAGCTGCTCCCCGACGCCTTTGGCGAGCTGCGGGACCGGGATCCGGACGCCGTGCTGCTCACCCGGGAGCGGCGCAAGCTGCGCGAGGCGCAAGGGGCCCGGGCCCCGTCCGGCGTGATCGGCGCGCCCGAGCACGAGGCGGTCCTGCTGCGGCGGCTGCTTACGATCAACAAGCAGATCAACAGCGAGCTCCGGCTGCCGATTCTGCTGGAGCTGGTGCTCGACGCGGTGCTGGAGCTGATCGACGCCGAGCGGGGCTTCATCCTGCTCATGAATCAGGAGGACCAGCTGGAGGTGCGGATCGCCCGGAACATGGATCGCCGCAACCTGGTCGCCGGTGAGTTCTCCTTGAGCCAGTCCATTGCGGAGCAGGCCGCGCGCCAGGGGGAGGCGGTCGTCACCGTGGACGCGGCCCTGGACGAGCGGTTTTCCAACGCCGTGAGCGTGCACGGCCTGCGGATCCGTTCGGTGCTCGCCGTGCCCCTGCGGGTCAAGGGGCGGATCGTGGGCACGGTCTACGTGGACAACCGGCTCCGGCGCGGCGCTTTCTCCGACGGAGATCTGGCGCTGGTCAGGGACTTTGCGCAGCAGGCCGCAATTGCCATCGAGAACGCCCGCTTGCTCGAGGAGCTGCAGGCCCGCCGGGACGAGATCGAGCGGCTCAACCGAGAGCTGGCCTCCAAGGTGGCCCGGCAGGAGGCGGAGATTCGCGAGATGCGCACGGAGCTGCGGCAGAACCAGGAGGCGCTGCAGGTCCGGTACGACTACTCGAACATGGTGGGCAGCACGCCGCGGATGACCGAGCTGTTCCACCTGCTGGACCGCATCACCGACGTGGATCTTCCGGTGGTGATCCACGGCGAGAGCGGCACGGGCAAGGAGCTGGTGGCGCG
>JBDRSE010000133.1:0-67571 GCA_043825095.1 bacterium | reverse complement strand
ACATCCCAAAATAGCGCCCCCCCCCCCCCCCCGCCTTACATCGCACCACTATTTCGAACCTGCAGAATAGTCGTTACGTTCCTCTTGGCCACAGGCATCCTGCTTGTACCCAACCCGGCGAGCGCCTACTACTGGCTTTCCCGTCCGGATAACGACGGGCTTGGGATTACAGTGCCCACCGGCTTCCCGACGATCACCGAGTGCTGCTACAAGGACCGGGACTGCGATCACCTCTCCGACGCACGATCTTTGTGAACAATGCGGGCACAGCCAGTGGGGCCCCGGCATAGGCGAGGATTGCTCCGGGGGCTGGGAGGGGTTGCCTCTGTATGGGGTCGGCGGGTACGACTTTCATTTACAAGGATCCACGGGATTCGCTCATCCCGATGCGTTGGCGCACTACCAGTCTTTGACATCACTCCAACGTACGTACATGGGGAATGTTGGAGAGGCCTGGAAAGACATCGGGGTCAACCTCGTCGACACGTTCGCTACCTACACGGCGGACCCGCGGTACATCTTCATGCCGACTGAGAGATCGAGCGCATGGTGGAACGACTTCGGAAGCTCCGGCTATCTAGGCGGATCTGCCAATGTCCCGAGGATCGTGAACCCTGCTCTTGGCGATTGGGGTGTGCCGGGCAGCTGGTTCCATGAATACCCCGGTGAAAACGTCTACGACGCAGAGTACAACAAGTTCTGTGGCGGCCTGAATCGTATTGGATGTCCCGATAACCAGGTACCATCGGGTACATTGACATGGGGAAGCGCAAATCCCGTTCGAACAGCGTTGAAATGGGACACAGAGCGAGTTGAACAGCTGATTCCCGGCTACGCCGGGAGCTTCGATACAAGCTGCAGGATCGCGGACTCCGATTGGGATGGGATCCCTGATCCCTACGACTGCGATCCTCACAATCCCTTCCTCACGGTGGACACCGACCTGGACGGCGCGTGCGACCGACCGATCTCAGTCGGCCATGAGCTGGAATGCGAGCAGAAGTGCGCAGACATCCTGTCCGGCATCGGCGGGGGGCTGATCGAAAGACAGGCCGGCTGGACCTATCCCGTCTGTCTCCGGAACTGCAGCTCGACCGCTGCGCCCGACAACTGCGTCTTGCTCAGCGACCCGGCCTGTGCTTTCGCAGAGTCCATAGAAGATATTAACGATCAGTCTTGGCAAAACGTTTTGAACCTCTGTGCCCAGCGCTATTCCAATCCGGGCTGTATCAGCGTCGATATCACCGAGATCGGGACCCGAGCCTGCGAGCAACCCGACACGGATGGTGACGGCGTGGGTGACCAGTGCCAGCACCACACAACGCCACCGGTGGTGGATGCACACTCACACCGCGGCATCAGCATCGGCAGCGTTGGGTCGTCCGGTGAGCTCCAACCGATAAGCTGCCGTCTCTACCACGCCTCCATCGACTTCGACGCCCGCGGCATTGCGTGGCGCGAGGGCTTCCTGCGACCGACAACCGTGGGCGTGTGTGCGTGCAACCCGACCCATAACGCATTGCAGTGCGAAACTTCAACTTGCACTCCCGCTGGAACCTATGCGAATCAAGGATTGTTCGTCGAGTTCGACTACGCGCCCGTGCCCGGCTGCAACCAGAGGGGCTCAGCGGCCTTTTCAAACCTGATGACACAGGCCGGGGAGACGTTCAAGGTCTATGACGACCTGTGTAGGTTCAAGGATGTCGAGTACCGGCCGGAGATGCTGGGCCAGGAGCACGTGGCCATCGACTGGCCGTGGCAGCGTCAGAACAAGTTCGCTCCGCCGGATCTCGAAGACACGGAGTACCCCTGGAACAGCGCCCCGGACCGCCTGGAGCTGAGAAACAGCCTGTCGGTGGTCCGGGTCGAGTACCCGCAGCCCGATCTCGGCGCCGATCTCACCGATCCGAGCTGGTACCCCGGCCTCGGCACCGGGAACTTCGTCACGTCGGACTTCCTGCCGGCGGGCACCTTCGACGACTCGGACCCGGGCTGCGATTGGCTGCAGATGTTTCTGGGCGACTTCGAACTGCCGAATTCCGACGCCAGGTTCATCGCCGGCACCCTGGCACCGGATGATCTCCACCTGGCCAAGCGACCGGGGTCCTGGGTCATGCTCGAGGATCCCCTCACAGGAGACTTCGCCACGATGACCCTCCGGACCGGCGCGTTGCAGCCGTCCGAGCTCCGGCTGGTGAGCACGGAAACCGGCTTCATGCCGAATCTCGACGCCGCGGTGTTCGCCGGCGCGCAGGCCGACACGCAGCAGCTGAACCTGAGCCACCCCGCCGAGTCGGTGGTCTTCGCCTACTCGCCTGGCTCGGGAAGCGCCGGCGAGCTGCCAGAGCCGCCGAACCTGTATCTGGGCCTCGTCGATCGGGAGACGAACCAGTGGCTCTCCTGGGAGGAGCTGTTCGGTCCGACGGTTGCGGTGCCGCGGGTGACGGATCCGCAGATCTTCTTCTCCAACCCGCAGAACGCGGTCTTCCTGCTCGGTGAGACGACCGACGCCTCCGGCATCTTGCGCCCAAACACCCTGGTACGAATGAGCCTGGCCGACGGCTCGGTGTCGAGCAGAAGGATGGACTGGCTCGGCGAGCTGGCCGATCACACCGCCGCGTACGATGCCGGGCTCGGGCAGCTCGTCATCGTGGGCGGGAGCCGGACCTCTCCGTGGAGCGAGCAGCCCAACGCGGTGTCCGAGGTCTGGATCTACGACCTCGGCAGCGGAGGTCATTACCGCCTCCCGACGTCTCGCCTGGCGCAGGCCCGCATCAAGCCCGGGCTGGCTCTGGACGGCCGCCACCGCCGGGCCCTGGTGGTCGGCGGCCGCATCTCGTCCGGCGCGTCGCAGACCGGCGCGGGTGGGTTGGGGTCAGGAGATGGAGGCGATGGCTCGTCCGGCGTGTCGCAGACCGACGCCTGGCAGGTCAACCTGATCACCGGCGAGTGGACGTTCCTCGGCGACGGGAGCGCCGTCCTGCCCCAGGATCCGGGAAGCGACCGGCCCTTCGCGATGTACGACCCGCGGCGAAACCGGCTCTGGTTCTCACCCGCTCGGTCGCAGGTCGACGACTACAAGCTCAGTATCTGGGAGCTCGATCTGGCGCTGGGCGTGTTCGAGGAGCAGCGCCTGCTCTCCAACCCGACGCTGGACGACCAGATCAGGGACGGCCGGGAGGCGATCCGCGCCTTCACCGCGGACGTGGCTGCTCCCTACGGACAGATTCACCGGGCCAGGATCGTCTCCAGCGAACCGCACTTGCGGCTGGCCGTGCAGGACGTCCGCGGCAACACCATCAACCAGAGCCTGGACGGCCCTGGCGAGCCCACGGTGGCGTGGTCCGCAGTGCCCGGGGAGATCTATCGCCTGGTGGTTTCGACGGCTCCGGGCTACCCCCAAAAGCAGAGCGCGACCTTTCGGCTCGCGGTCGAAGAGGCAAGCCTGGTCGATGTTGGCTCGTACACCACCGACTGGTCGGTGCAGAAGGTGGCCGTCGTGGGACAGACCGCGTACCTATCGACCAGGGAGGGGCTCGAGGCGATCTCGATCGCTGAGCCGGCCGCGCCGGTGAGGCTGTCGCGGCTCCCCCTGGGCAACAAGGGCCGCGGGCTGGCCGCGGTCGGGCGCTGGGTGGCCTACGTCCGCGGTCCCGGCAACAACGGCCTGAAGATCATCGACGCGCGCGACCCGACCCAGATGGCCCTGGTGGGAGAGGCCTTTTCCGCCGCTGTCACGTTCGATGTCGCCCTGCGCGGGCGGACCGCCTACCTCGCGCAGGGGCCCTTCGGAGTCGGAGTCGTCGACTTCACAATCCCGTCCTCCCCTGTGCCAGTCGAAACCCTGGCGACGACCGACAAGGCCCTGGCGGTCACCGTACACGAGCACGTCCTCTATGTCGCCCAGCGCGACCGGGCGATCCAGACCTTCCGGCTCACCGCACAGGAAATCGAGGTAGGTGGGATCGTGCTGACTTCGGAGGTCCCGGTTTCGCTCCGGGTCCACGGGAGCAAGCTGCTCGTAGCGGAGATAAACCACGTCCAGGCGAACAAGTGCTTCGCCGCCAGCGCCAATTGCTCGCTCCCGAGCACGGTGGAGGTGTTCGATATCAGCGACCCGGCCTTCCCGCTTCACGAGGCGACGCTGCCCTTCGGCCAGGTAGAGGCCTGGTTCGGCCGGCACATGGGGGCGCACCTGTTGATTCCGGCGTCGTCCGGGTTCGCCGTGCGGGCTGTGGCAGTGCAGCCATGAGCCGCAGCGCAATCACCTGGGCGATAGGGCTGTTCGCGCTGGTCGCGGGCGCGGCCTGCGAGGGCTCCTCTGTGGCCGGAAACAACGACGGAGGAGCCCCTGAGGACGGCGATGTTCGCGACGTGGAACTGACGGACGTGATGCCGGTCATCGACACCGGCCCGGACGGAGCACCTCCCGATGCCCTCGTCTATCCAGACTGTAACGTGCCGGTCCAGCAGCCCCAGGTGCTCCTTCCCGGAGAGCTGATCCGGCTGCCACCAACAGGACAGGACATTATCGACTCGGTGGACTGGGATGGGCGCCGTGTAGTCTACTCGGAATATCGCTGTCCCGTTGAAACGTCCTGGGGCGGGGATCTTTTTGCATTCGATTTGGATACCATGCTGGAGAGCGTGGTGGCGGCGAGAGTTGGAGGCCAAACCAACGCTTCGGTATCCTCAGGCGGAACCGTGTACTCGGATTTCTACTTCTCGTACTTCCCGAACGCCGAAAACGACCGCCGCGCCGAGCTATACCGGTACGACTTTGGCTCCGCTCAGGAGACTCGGCTCACTGACGGCAACTGGCCGAAGATCATGCCGGTGTACAACGGTTCTCACGTCGCATATCTCTCCAGCGAGTGGGACCCTCAACAGGCGGTGGTGTATGACTTTGTCCTCCGTGAGCTCTCCACGGGCCAAGAGGTGGTGCTCGCGGATCACAACCAGAACGTTCAGCGGTGCTACGACGTCGGTGACGAGTACGTCACCTGGCAGGCACTCAGCCCGAGCCAACCCAATGCCTTCGACATCTTCTACCATCACATCCCGACCGGGATCACCGACCGGCTGTACCTCGACTCACCGTACCTGCTCTGCCCCACGGTCTCCGGCCGGCGGCTGGCCTGGAACGAGGCACGAGGCGGCTCCTGGGACGCGTACGTGGTCGACCTCGACACCGGCATCGAGGAGCAGGTGACCGGCGAGACCGCGGATCAGATCCTCCGCCCTATCGGCGGGCACCTGCTGCTGGTGGTGGACTACCGCCACAGCTTCGGCAGCTTCCCTGGGAACAGCAGGGACCTATACCTTTACGACCTCGAGACCGGGATCAACCGGCGACTGACCATGCAGTCCATGCGCTGGGGGGGGCTGCGACCATCCTGTCAGTGGCTGATCTACGGAGAGATCCTTAGCTCCGACCAATCGATACTATACGCCTGGGACATGGTCACAGCCGGCGTGGTCGATCAGGACTGTCACGTGATCCCCTGCGATCCGGAAACTGAGCTGTGCTCGATCATCGAGTGGCGAGGGCCGTGAGTACTCGTGGGCAGGCGAGAGCCCTCCGCCTGCGGGTTGAGGATGAGCGTGAGGCCGCCGGGAACGGCCTCTGCCCTAAGTCAAGACGTTTTCTGCTGCTGGTAACGCTGGCCGCGATCCTCTCGAGCTGTGCCGCGGCATACTCACCTCCCGTTTACCCCGGGTTTGTGGCGATGGCCGAAAGAGGTCGCAGGGGGACCACTCTCGGGGTGGAGGTGGCGGGCGGATTTCCACACCTGGGCGATGGTGTTCTCCGGGTGGAGCCATTTGCGACCGAGAGGCTCTCGATCCCGATCAGGGCTGCAGCAGGCGGAGGCTTCTTTCTGGGCGCCAGTCAATGGGGCTCGCTGCGAATCGGCGTGAGGTACCGTGCGGAGCGGCTGCTGGCCATTGGTGGAGGTGTGACCGGCGCCGTGCAGCACATGGTGAGCGAGTACGAGGAGGACTACGGGACGTTCGGGTGGGGCCTCGCCGACTTCGAGCTGGGGGTCGGGCACCGGTGGGGCATCTTCGCGATCTCGTTCACCCTCCGGCCTTCGATCGGCTTCGGCCCGAAGGAGGTGGGACAACCGGGGTTGGGACCCTTCTTCCTGATGCCGGCCGAGCTGGGAATGGCGTTCTACTTTTCCAAGAAGCGGAGAAACGCGGCGATCACCGTGACGGTCGGCGGCCTGGTCGGGGGGCCGTCGAATGTGGCAGGTCGATTGCTGCTGGGCGGACGTGGCGGGCTGGGAATCCTGCTGCGCCTTTGACTCTACCTTTCGTCCTTTTTCCGACTTCGAGCGGGCGGAATCCGATCCGAAATCCCCGTGCTTTCGGCTGTCGATTTGCTGAGCAGCAAGTTTTGCTTTCGACTTGGGTCACTATGCTAAGCTCCAAGGCGAAGGGAGGACAATCTGAGCGGTTATCCAACGCGCGTTTCGACGAGGATCGGACTGGCCGCCGGCTTGGCGTTCGGCTTGCTGGCCATCTTGATAGGCGGCTGCGGCGAGCAGCCTGCTGAGGAGCAGCCCCCACCCGAGGTGGACGTGCCGGCGATCGAGGTGGTGTCCGGCCGGTATCAGGTCGGGCGCCCCGGGGACGTGCTGGCGCCGATCAGGGTGCGCGTGCTGGACGCGGAAGGGCAGCCCATGGCCGGCGCCACGGTGTCCTTCCGGGTTCGTGCGGAGCCGCCGGAGCGGTTTGGTATGACCGGCGGAGAGGCCGGTTTGTCTGTGGAGAGCGCGGTGACCGGCGCGGACGGCGCGGCGGCCACGGTTCCGACCCTGGGCGCTCGAACGGGCCGCGTGGTGGTGGAGAGTCAGCTCGTGGGGGACCGGGCCTGGCCGGTGCTGGTTCCACTGTGGGTTTATCCTCCCACGGTCGGGAGCCGCCGGCCGCTGTGCGTGCTGAGCTTCAACGACTTCCACGCGCACCTCGAGCCCTGGGGGCCGCAGTGGGACCCGCAGGGAGGGCTGGCGCGGCTGGCCTCGGCGATCCTCGAGATTCGCGCCGCCAACGCGGCGGCGGCCATTCCCACGGTGGTGCTCAACGAGGGTGACGACTTCGAGAACACGCTCTTCCAGGACGAGCCGGGCTCCTTCGAGGCGCTGCTGCTCACCTGGGACCGGATCGGCGTGGACGTCTACCAGGTGGGAAACCACGACTTCCACTTCGGCCTCCCCTTCCTGGCGGACAAGATTCTCTTCGTGCGCGATCAGTTCGCGGATCATGGGAAAGGCCATCCGCTGCGGATCACCTGGGGGAACGTGGATCCCTCCACCCTGCTCCCGCACGTGTCCGACTATGCCGACCTGTTCGAGACGGCCTTCGAGGATCCGAATGACGAGCGGCTCTTCCAGCAGACCACCGTGCTCGACGCCAGCGGGGTCCGGGTCGGGGTGATCGGCGTCGTCACGGACGCGGGTGTGTACACCCAGGTCGTCGGCGATCCGCAGTTCTTCCGGGTGCTGAACGCCCAGTCCCCGGACGTCCAGGGCATGACCTTCTACAACCCGGATCCGCGGGATTCGACCTACATCGGCGCTGCCATCGACGACCTCGACTCCCAGGACATCGACGTGATCATCGTGGCGAGCCACGCGGGCCTGGGCCTCGGGGACCGCGTCAACATTCCCCCCGGCAAGGACGAGCACATCGCGCGGGAAGGGATCGGCCCCGTGTCGGGGCGAGCCGTGGACGTGATCCTGTCGGGCCACTCCCACGTGCGTCTCAATCACGCGCTCTTCCTCGACAACCCGGCCGGCGGGCGGACCGGCGTGCTCCAGGGGCTCGAAGGCGGCGCCTTCGTGGCGCGGGCCGATCTGATGGTGGACACGGCCGGCGACACGGTACAGTGGGTGGACTCCGGGTTGGTGCAGATCGATTCGTCCCTCCCGGAGGATCCTCCCACCGCAGCGGTGGTGGAAACCTTGCGGACCGGTGTGGACCTGCGCTTCCCGAGCCGGCGCGCGTCACTCGGCTGGAGCGACACATTTCTGGGGAGCGCGGAGCGCACCCGCTGCGCCATGGGCAAGCTGATCAACGCGGCGTTCCTGCACACCGTGACGCCGCTTCAGGGGGCAGGCCAGGTGTTCATTCCCATGGTGGTGCCGTCGACCTATCGCACGCACATCCACCCCGGACCCATCGACCTCGAGCTGGCCTACCAGGTCTTGTCGATGCACAAAATGGACGCTGTCGGCTCCAATGACGACACCTTGGCCTACGTGACCTTCCGACCCGGCCGGTACGACCTCTCGTTCTTCTGGCTGCCGCAGACGGTGAAGGAGGACCTCACCGTGGCCGAGTACGCCGTGGAGCTGGTCCATTCGCTGCAGGACGTGCTCGGCGACATCATGCCCAGCGCCTCTGGTGAGCTGAGCCTGGACGTGGTCCAGCTGGGGCGTGTTTCCTACCTCCTGGACTCTACCGCCCCCGCCTTCTCCCGGGTCGTGCCGGGCACGGTGCTGGTGGACGGCGCGCCGCCCGATGCGGAGGTGGAGTACCGCCTCGTGGGAGCGCACTCGATCATCACGACCCTGGCCCGAACCCTGGAGGGGTTCATCATCGCCGAGGACGCCGTGACCGGCGAGGACGTCGACTCGGTGGTGGTTCGTGACCCCGACACCGGCGAGCCCTTCACCGACACCGGGATCCCGCTCTACGAGAGCCTGACCGGTTTTCTGAGCGACACCGTCGGGCCGGAGGCAGCGCTCCCCGAGGAGCTGACGATCGTGACCGGTGACTCGTTCCGCACGATCCAGCCCGACCTGACCGTCAATCCGCCAGACATCAGCTTCCGTCCGCGCTACCCATTGCCCGGGGACTCTGTGACGGTGACCGTGGTCGTGCGCAATCTCGGAGAGACCCCGGTGGAGTCAGCCCTGGTGGGACTGTACTGGGAAACCACACCCTGGGATCGCGTCGATGATCCGGACGATTTTTCCGGGCTCGAGGGGCTGCCGGCCGGGCACCTCGGCTCCCTGGAGCTCATCGACGAGCAGCAGCTCGGTGTCGGCGCCTATCCGGCCACCGTGCAGGTCCGGTTCCAGTGGACCGTTCCCGAGGACCTTGTTCCGGGTTACTACTCCGTCGGCGTGCGGATCGCGAACGTGGAATGCGGCGAGCTGGACCCGAACACCGGGGCGCCCTTCGCCGAGCACACCACGGCCAACAACGCCGGCCGGCAGCGCGCCCGCCTGCTGCGGGTGTGGTGACCGACCGATTCGAATCCGAAAGCAGGGGACGTCATTGGCTGCGGTGTTTTTCCGGATCCGCGACTATGGCAATGGCAAGTCCTTTCGGCTCCTGGCAGACGCTTGACACCCTGCCCCCTTCGTCCTTAGACTGGGGCCCAATCGTCCAAGTGCCAAAGAACCTGGAAGGAATCGCGGTTTGCAGCAGGCGGAAATCGAGTGCCAGCAGTGTGGGGTTCTCAACTCCTCAACGGCTGAGAAGTGTGGCGCCTGCGGCAATCGCCTGTACACCATGGACGCCACGCTGCAGAGCGGTGACGAGCTCGCGAGGACCACCCCCAGCAATCCCGGGAAGGCGGAGCAGCTCATCGTTGCGGTGGACGATGCTGCCGTTTCCACCGAGGACACCATCGACGGCACGATCCTCGGCCGTCCGGACCACACGCTCATCGGCACCATGGTGGGCGAGTATCGGGTGTCGGGCGTCATTGGCGAGGGCGGGATGGGAACCGTGTTCGCCGGGGTTCACCCCCTGATCGGCAAGGAGGTGGCCATCAAGGTGTTGAAGCCGTCCCTGTCGGACGACCCTGAGGTCATGGAGCGGTTCCTCGCCGAGGCCAAGGCGGTCAACACCATCCAGCACCCCAACATCATCGACATCTTCTCCTTTGGGCAGCTCAATGACGAGTCCCAATATTTCGTCATGGAGTACGTCGCCGGTCGCAGCCTGGCGAAGTACCTCAAGGACGTCAAGACCGTGGGTTATACCGAAGCGCTGTCCATCCTCCGCCAGGTGTTCGACGCGCTGAAGGCAGCCCACGGCCGCGGCATCGTGCACCGGGATCTCAAGCCCGACAACATCTATCTGGGTGACCACCCCAGCGGCGGCTTCTACGTTAAGCTGCTGGACTTCGGCATCGCCAAGTTCACCGAGGACGGCATCTCCGTCGGCCACACCCGTACCGGGGTGCCCATCGGCACGCCGCTGTACATGTCTCCGGAGCAGTGCCGCGGCCGGGACGTCGACCACCTCTCGGACATCTACTCCCTCGGCGTGATCATGTACGAGATGTTCACCGGGCAGCCGCCCTTCGCCGCGAAGACGGTGTACCAGCTCGTCAACTCCCACGTGCACACGCCGCCGGTGAAGCCGTCCACCCTGGTCGAGTTTCCCTCGGACCTGGAGCGCATCATCCTGTGGTGCCTGGCCAAGGACAAGGCGGCGCGACCCAGCACGGCGGCCGAGCTGAAGGACGCGCTGATCCCGGTGCTGGAGAAGCTCGCCGCCGGGGAGGCGTCGGCGCCGACCCCCATGCCGGCCCTCCCCGAGAACCTGGGCGACGACGGCATGGACTCCCGGATTTCCATCACGACCGCCGGGACGGGACGGACCACGGACCTCTCCGGTCGCGGTCGCGCAGGGCTGTTCATCGTGATCGGGATCTTGATCGCAGCCGTGGCCGTGGCGGCGGTGCTGCTGGTCCGGCGGGACGACAAGAAGGGGGCTGCCAAGCCGGCTCCGCCCCCAGCGGCGGTCATGGCCTCCCCAGACGCCGCGCCCTCGGAGCCGAAACAGGACCTGGTGGTGCTGCAGTTCCAGGTGGCGCCCCCGCTGGTCAAGCACACGATCTACGTGAACGACAAGAAGGTGTCCGGCCGCCTGTTCGAGGTGCCGCGCCATCGCACCAGGGCCGTGAAGGTGAAGATCGTGGCCCCGGGATACCACACCTATGAGGCTGACTGGGTTCCCTTCTCGAACCTTCCGATCCAGGTGACGCTGGTGAAGAAGGACGAGCCGCTGCCCATGGGTCAGGCAGGCCATCGACGCCGTCGTCGGCCCGCCTGGCGGCCCCCACCGGCCATGCACGACCCGCGCCCGGTGATGCGACCGACCATGGGCGGCTTCGACATGATATAGTGATGGCTGCACGCAACCGAAACGCTTGGGAGGACTGGACATGAAACCGAGTCGGACCGCGAGCAGGTTCCTCGTCGTGGGCTGGGCGTTGCTGTTTCTCGTGTCGACACTGAACACCGCTGACGCGCGCCGGCGAAAGCGGCGACGTCGCGTCAAGCGCCCTCCACCGGTGCGTCCGGTCCCCCGCACACCGCCCGTGGATCCGAAGCGCGCCGAGGCCAACATCCTGCTCAAGGGGGGCTCGGAGAAGATGGAGCTCGGTCTGTACGCCGACGCGCTGAGCAAGTTCACGGCGGCGTACAAGCTGGTTCCCAGCCCGAAGATTTTCTACAACATCGCGCTGACCTACAACTACTTGACCCGGTACGTGGAGGCGCTCCAGAACTTCGAGAGCTTCGTCCGGGAGTTCAAGGACCATACGCACAAGTACTGGCAGGCCGCCAATACAGTCTGGATTCCTCGCCTGAGAAAGAAGATCGCCACCGTGCAGGTTCGGGTCAATGTGCCCGGCGCCTCGGTGACCGTGGCCGGGCAGGACGCCGGGACCTCGCCCAACACGAAGATCATCCGGATCCAGCCCGAGCCGGGTCGCCACTTCGTGATCGTCGTCTCGAAAGCCTCCTACGTCGAGAAAACGCTTAAGGTGAACCTGAAGGCGGGCCAGAACCTGGTGCAGGAGGTCAGGCTCGTGACCGAGGCCAAGGCCCTCGCCATGCGCAAGGAATTCCAGCGGGAGCAGGCGGAGCGGAGGCGGATCCAGGAGCGACTGCAGCGGGAGCAGAGGGCGGCGCGGGAGGGGAGGATCAAGCGGCGGAAGCAGCTCCGGTTGGCCGGTTGGGCCACCCTCGGCGCGGGACTGGCAATTGCGCTGGCGGGCGGCGTCGTGGGCATCGTCTCCCTCACGGACAAGTTCTACGTGGAGGGCGCCGAGGAGGGCAGCCCCTTCAGCGACTACCAGTCGCGCTATGATCGGTCCATCACCCTCGGCAAGGTCGCCTGGGCCGGAATTGGCTCAGGTCTCGCCATCGCCGCGGCCGGTGGGATCATCGTCTGGCTCAGCTACCGCAAAAACGAAGCGGCGCGAACCCACCCCGCCAGCACGCGGAAACCCACCGTGTCCATTCTCCCCGTGCTCGGCCCCCAACAGGCCGGCCTGACGCTCAAGCTTCAGTTTTAGTCGTCCCCTCCGCGCCCCCTCCGGGGGGACCTCGCAGCGCTCGGGCGGTGCTGCAAATAGCCCCCCTGTGAACACATACGATTCTTGCAGATCGCTTGTCATTATGTATCACCCGTGCTACACAGATACAGTGCTACACGGAGAGCATGAATGGCCAATCTGACCATCACGATCGACGACCAACTGCTCAAGAGAGCTCGACTCCGCGCCCTGGAAAGAGGGACCTCGGTAAACGCCTTACTGCGCGATTTTCTAGAGGCTTTCTCCCATCCTGAGGATCTCGTCGAGGCGCGAGCGGCATTTGCCGGGCTCGCCCGAGGTGCGAGTGTGGGTAGCGGGGCGGGAGGGAGGCGCTGGAGTCGCGGCGAGCTTCACGAGCGTCAGCGTGGAAAACCCGATGCGGGTTGAGTCATGAAGGGACGAGTCTTCATCGACACCAACGTGCTCGTCTACTGCTACGACGAGGACGAGCCGGAGAAGCGGGAGCGCGCACTGGGCATCTTCGAGGAGCCCGACACTTGCTGGGAGCCAGTGCTCAGCACCCAGGTACTCCAGGAATTTTACGTGGCCGTCGTACGAAAGCTCGCGCGC
Source organism: bacterium (assembly GCA_043825095.1). Lineage (GTDB taxonomy): Bacteria > Myxococcota_A > Polyangia > HGW-17 > JAJRWW01 > JBDRSE01. The sequence continues at coordinate 54,652 of JBDRSE010000133.1, read as the reverse complement.
CCACTCGACGAGGCCGCCGCGGAGCAAGCCGTCGCGCAGCTCGCTCGACTTCCGGTGGTTCAGATCGATGCACCTATGGTCCTGGCGGCCATCGCGCTGAGCCGCCGGCATCAGCTCTCCTTGTGGGACGCATTGATCCTCGAGGCGGCGCGCTCTGCCGGTTGCCCCACCTTGCTGACCGAGGATCTCCAGCCTGGATTTCGCTATCAAGGCGTCACAGTGGAAAATCCCTTCCGCGGCGCAGCCGGCTGATCGTCCGTAGAGTCACACCAGAGGGGGGGGGACAGGGGGACCTGCGCTTCACCACTTGATTTCGACAACGCGACAGCTTTTGTGATTCCTCAAGGACTCGACTGCGTGCCCCGTACGAAGATGAAGCTGCCCTGCCAGGCATTCCAGCTGCGGCTGGTGACGCCGAAGCGGGCGGACCCCAGGTAGCTGCCCTGGGCGGGCTGCATCTCGATGCTGACCGTGCCGCCCCGGGCCTTGGTGATGATGCCCGCGTGCACGGCCGCCGAGCAGACGGAGGAGTCGTCAGTGTAAATGCCCGTGCCCCAAACGCTGCCCAGCTGGCCGCCGGCGGGGCACGAGAGGGTAAAACGTTTGCTCAGCCGGGTGCGATAGGCCTGGGCATTGGTGCTCCACTGGATCCGCATGGGGCCGCCCGGCGCGACGGGCGGTTGGGCCGGCAACGGCTTTGCCGAGCCGATGAACACGAAGCTGCCGGACCACTGGCCCCAGCTTCCGCTGGGCACCCCGTGTGCCGCGCCGCCCGGGTAGGACGCGAGCCCGGGGCGGATTTCGATGGTCACCACCCCTCCGGACGCCACCGTGATCTGCCCCGCATGGACGGCGGCCGTGCAGATGGAGGAGTCGTCGGTGTAGGTCGTCGTCCCCCAGATCGTCGCGAGCTGCCCCTGGGGCCGGCAGCCGAAGGTGAGCCGCCTGCCGTTCTGCCCCCGTCGGGCGCTGGCCGTCGTCGTCCAGAGAATGTACTTCACCGGAATCGCCGGCACGACGCGCCGCGCCGCGGGTGGGCGACGACGGGCGGGTTCGGGCGCGGTACTGCGCGCCGCGAGTTGACGTCCGGGCGGCCTGAGGGCGGGGCGCGGCGGGGGGGCAGGACGACCAGCCGCGGGCCGCGTGGTCGGGCGCGAGGCGCTGCGCGCGCAGCCGCCCGGCGCTGCCACGAGCGCCGCCACGAGCGCCGTGACGAGTGCCAGTGAGAACGGTCCAATTCTGCGAAGCATGCGCTGCGTCCGACGCCTTTCCTGGCCACGGGGTATTGTAGCTCAAGTTTCTCTCGGATACACTGCGATGCCGTCGAATCGGTCGACTCCGCAGCCCCTCGAAAGGAGCTTCCATGAGCGCACGCAAGCTGACCCTCGGGATGATCGGATCCTCCACCAAGGAGAACGAGAGGCGGGTCGCCATCCACCCCGCACACTTCCACCTCTTCGACGACGAGACGAAGCGGCAGGTCTTCGTGGAAAAAGGGTATGGGGAGCGGTTCCGCATGCGTGACGCGGAGATTGCGCCGCACGTGGCCGGGCTGCTCGAGCGCGAGGAGCTCTTCGCCCGCTGCGACGCGGTCATGCTCTTCAAGCCCACGAGCGCGGACTTTCCCCACTTTCGGGACGGTCAGGTGCTGTGGGGGGCGGTGCACACGGTGCAGAACGAGGACATCGTGGAGGTGGCCCTCGAAAAGAAGATGACCTTCATCGCCATGGAGGACATGTACACCTACCGCCCGAACGGAAAGCGGGACGTGTGGCTCTTCCACACCCAGAGCGAGCTGGCCGGCTACTGCAGTGTGATGCACTCCCTGCAGCTCCTCGGCACCAAGGGCTGGCACGACCAGCCCCGGAGGTGCGCGATCATCAGCTTCGGCGCCGCGGGCCGCGGCGCGGTCCACGCCCTGCGCGCGCTGGATTACCACGACATCTCCGTGTACACCATGCGGCCGCCGGGCTCGGTCCTCTGCACCATTCCGACGGTGCAGTACGGCCAGTACGTGCGGAATCCCGGGAACCCGCCCGAAACAATGCTCCGAGCCCCGGACGGCGCGCTCAGCTCCTTCGCCGCCGAGCTCTCCACCTGCGACATCATCGTGAACTGCGTCTACCAGAACACGGACAACCCGCTCATGTTCGTGACGAACAACCAGCTGGGTCCCTTCAAGAAAGGAACCCTCATCGTGGACGTCAGCTGCGACCGCGCCATGGGCTTCGAGTTCGCCCGGCCGACCCGGTTCGACGACCCCATGTTCGACGTGGGAGACGGCATCACCTACTATGCTGTTGACCACTCCCCATCGTACCTGTACAACACGGCCTCCCTGGAGCACAGCAAGCCCTGCTGGCCCTACGTAGGGGACATCGTCGCCGGCCCGGACGCCTGGTCCCGCAACCGCACCATCGGTGACGCCATCGAGATCCGTGACGGCAACATCCTCTTCGAGAAGATCCTCACCTTCCAGGACCGCGCCCCGGAATACCCGCACGCCAAGCGGTAAAACGAAACAAAGGGCCTACCGAGACGGTCGGGGAGCGGCCGGTAGGAACCGGAACGGGAGATCGGCGAGCACGTAGGCGAGCACGGCCATGGCGGCCGTGGAGTCCCGGAGGTCGCGGGGATCGATCTTGTCCACCGTGTCGGCCGGGCTGTGGTGCACGTCGAAGTAGTGCCGCACGTCGGTGATGAGCCCGAGCAGCAGAATGCCCCGCTCTCGCAGCGGCACGAGATCCGCGCCGCTCCAGTCTTTCTGCAGGAACGGCTTCTTTCCCAGGGGCGCCACCAGGCGCAGGAGCTGGCCGAGCCGTCGCACTGCGTCGGGGTGAGAGCCGCCTTTCTTGGACAGCTCGTAGCCCAGCCGCGTGAACCGGAATCCCCCGGCGTCGGCCTCGATGCCCGCCACGTGGCGTGACAGCTCGGCCGCATGTTCCTTGGCGTACCGCTTCGCACCGAGGAGGCCGAGCTCCTCGGCGGTCCACAGCACGAGCCGCACCGTGCGCCGTGGGCGTAGCTTCAGCTCCCGGATCGTGGTGAGGGCCGCCATGGCCATGGCGCAACCCACTCCGTCATCGTGCGCGCCCGTGCCCGTGTCCCAGGAGTCCAGATGACAGCCGATGAGCACGTACTCGTCGGGCTTCTGCGTCCCGGTCAGCTCGGCGAGGACATTGGACGCGGGAACGTTCCCGAGATTCCTCGCCCCCATCTCGAGCCGCACCCGGACGGGAATCCCCCGCTTCTGGAACCGCGCCATCAGGGCTGCGTCCTCCACGGTCACCGCCGCGACGGGGATCCTGGGCACCCCCTTGTCGTACTCCATCATCCCCGTGTGCGGCGTCCGCAGGCTGTGCGCGGTCACCGACCGGACCAGGGCCGCGACGGCGCCCTGCTTCGCCGCCAGGGAGGCTCCGTGCACGCGGTAGTAGGCAGCCTTGCCGTAGCCGGTGCCCTGCTTCGGATCGTAAGGCGGCATCACGTGGTTGAACAGAACAATCTTGCCCCGGACCCCGGGCCCCAGCCGCTTCAGCTCCCCCTTCCCCGACACCACGACCACCGGTGCTGTAATGCCGCCGGGGGGTGTACCCACCGACAGCCCGATCCCGAGCAAGGGAAGCTCGGCCCGCCGGGGCGCGAGAAGCGTGAGCGACTCCCGGCCCCGCACCCAGCCCGGGACGAGCACCTTCTCTGCTCGTACATTGGCGAACCCCTCGGCGCGGAGAGTGCGCATGGCCCAGTCGACGGCCCGACGATTCGCCGCGGAGCCCACCAGCCGCGGACCGATGTCGTCGCAGATGGCGAGCAGACGGTTCCAGGCGTGCTCGTGCGTCTGGGCGTGTCGGACGATGCGGCGGGCCACTGGCTGGTATGGGGCGAGCCAGCCCGGGAGCGGCTTCACAGGGGGTCCGGGACGAGCCGTTGGTCGCGACGCGGCAGGGGGCTGCGGCGTCGCCGGCGGGAGGGTGGGCGCCGGGCGCGCCTGCACCTGGGGTTGGTGCGGCCGATCGCGGCAGGCGCTCCCGAAGAGCGCCATGACACAAGACACGGTCCATCCGAGGTGCCGACGGCTGTCGAGCGTTCCGCTCATGGGCGGACTATATCAACGTTTTCGAGGTTTCCGAGCAGAATCACAGGCGGTGACCAGCCCACTATGGCCCATGCGCGGCTGTGGTACACTGGCGACGCGGCGCTGAAGGGAACCCGCACTTGAGACAGCTCCTGCAAACGACGCTCCTGGTGACCGCGGTCGTGCTCAGCCTCGGCACTTCGAAGACCCTCTTCGGCAAACAGCTCGGCCAGCCGCGGGTCGAGCCCATCCCCGGGATCGTGGTCGAGGACAAATCCCAGGTCTGGCTCAAGGAGAACGTCAACAACCAGGGCTGCTTTGCCAGCCAGCGGATTGACTTCCTCGCGACGCTCAAGGTGCGCAATACCTCGGCGCAGCCGCTTCGGGTCGCAGCGCCCGCCATCGAGCTATCCCTCAACGGGCAGCGTAAAACCGTGGAGCGGGCCACGTTCTTCCACCAGGAAGCCGGGCAGAAATACCCAACCCGCGGAGACACGCTACCCGCCGGAGCGCGCGGAGAGCTCGTGCTGTTTGCCAGTTCCGTCTGCGCCAAGAATCAGCTCAAGAAAGTCCGCACGGTGACCGTGAAGGTTCCCTTGAGCGTGGGTACGCTCCGGTTCTCCTTCGACCGACTCACCGATCAGAAAATCGTTCGGTTCCGGTAAGCTGCTGCTCACCTCATGGGTAACCGTTCACGTGGTAGACGGCACAGCGCTCCCGCGCTGGCGGGCTATGAGGGGAAGGGAGGGGAGTCTTCCGCCGCGGAGCGGAGGATCTGTCGCCTTGATATCGGCTTCGAGCAAAGGGGCCCCCTCTCGGAGATCGATCCGCCACTTCGTGGCTCACTTCGCCCCTCCGCCCCCTCCGGGGGAACCCTCGCTACGCTCGGAAGGTGCCGCAATTAGCACCCCCGTGAACACATGCCCTCATTGCTCCAACAGGTTGTCGGACCGTCGCTTGGGGATCAGCGATTCGGGCGCGTCGATCCCGCGCCGGTAAGCCTCGGCGAGCAGATGGTGCACGGGCCAGTGCAAAGCGGCCACGTGATCTTCGGCGAGCAGCTCACACAGCAACCGGACGCGCCAGGGGCCGCAGACCGGCGTGCCGGCGTCGGCGGTGTACAGCAGGTTCTCCGCGCGGCAGCCGCCCCCGCACAGCGTGGCCAGGGCGCAGTCCGCGCACACCGGTAGCGAGCTGGCCGGATGGATGGACTCCTGCATGCGACGGGCGGTGTCCAAGAAGCCTTCCTCGTCGAGGTGGCCCACCCGCTCCTCCATCTTGAAGCAGGTGAACAGGGCGCCGTCGCTGCGCACATTCAGATGATTCCCGAGGGCACATCCGCAGGCCTCTCGGCGGAAGGTGGTGGGGCTGCGCTCGGGCACCGGGATGGTTTCGCCCGCCTCGAAGGTGACCCGATCCAGCGCGGCCTCCAGTGTGGCCGACGACGGAAAGAGCTGCGCCCCCTCTTCCCGCCCGCTCCGATAGAGTACGCCGAGGGAGATCCGCGTGCCTTTCGGAAGAAGCTCGTGAAGTCGTCGGAGCGAGCCGGCCACGTCTTCCACGAGCTCCGGCGTGAACATCAGGTCCACCACGGCCTCGCCTCCGGCGGCGGCGAGCTGCGCGATTCCGGCCAGGGCGTCCTCGAAGCGCGGAGCGCCCGAGAGCTCGTCACAGGTCTCCAGCGTGGGCCCACCCAGACTCACACGAACCTCGGCGCCCCGCAGGTTCAGGGCCGCCACGCGTTTCGCCAGGGCGGCGTCCCGCAGCGGCATCCCGTTGGTGAACAGGGTCAGCTCCAGACCGCGCTCCACGATCGCCTCGGCCAGATCTACGGCCCAGGGAACCAGCAACGGCTCTCCTCCGAGGATCGCCATCCGGGCTTGGCCCCCGTAGACGACCGGAATCTGATCGACCACCTCCAGGAGCCGCTCGTAGGACACTTCGGGATCCCGGGCCACACCGGAGTTGGTGCAACAGTAGGAGCACTTGAGGTTACATGCGTTGGTGAGCTGGAGCTGCACCGTGGGCAGCTCGTCCTCGGCCGGCCGCGGGTCGCCAAAAAAACCGTGGCGTTCCAGGTTGTTTCGGAGCTCCTCGCTCAGGGCGCCGTTGCCCTGCAAGAGCGCTTCCACGGATTGCAGCTCGGGCTGCGGCACGCGACAGAACACCGCGTGGGTGCGTGAGACGAGCAGCGCGCCCTCTGAGAGCGGGAGCAGTCGGCAGTCGGCAGGAAGCCCGTTGGTCATTGCGTGGTCAGGCGACATTGTTCTTAGTTATAGGAGAAGGACGCTGGCCTCACAAGCGCTTTGGCAGTCGAACGTGCCGGTTCCTCTCCTGTCCCCTACCCTGGTCGTAGGGCTTGCGAGGGAACCCCGAGGGCGGCACACTCTGGGACATGGCGCGCGAACGCAGGCACCGAGCGAGTCGAACCGGTCCGATCTGGACCGGCTTCGCCCTATGCGCGCTGTTTTCGCACGTCCCGGTTGGCCGGCTTCCCCGCTCCGCGCGTGTGGCGCTGACATCCCACGCCGCTGCCCGCGGGAAAGTTCCGCAGACTATCTTGTCCTCACGCCGCCGCTCCCGCTACTGGTTGCGGCGGTGCGCGAAGGAGAATCGAAAAGGTCTGTCGAGCAAGGAGCTGTCCGCTGCCCTCGCCAGGAAGCCGGTTTCTCGGCTCGCAGGCATTGCGGGGGGCGGGTCCGGGGTCTTGCCGACCGAGACCCGGACGGCCGTGGAGAAACGCTTCCGCGCGGCGCGGGGGGCCTTGAGGACAACGCCGCCCCGAACCTCGCGCCACCGGGATCTCGTGGTGCAGCTCGCGGCGCTGTGCCAGGCCCTCGCTCACCGTCACGAAACGCCGGCGAAGGCGAGACAGTGGCGAGCTCGGGCCCGAAAGCACTATCTCTCCCTTGCCGACGACCCACGGCATCGGGGCTACAAGCGAATGGACGAGGTGCTCTACCAGCTCGGTGTCTTGGCCATGCAGGAGGGCGCCAACGCCGATGCCCGCCGGGACGCCAAGGGGGCCCTGAAGCAGCGGCAAGCGATGCTGAAGCACTTTGGCCGCTTGCTCAAGGAGCATCCTCGGTCCCGATACCTGGCGTGGGCGCTGCTCGCCCGGGGGGACTTCTACTTTCACGTGGGACAATACAAAACAGCCCTCGGGATCTACTCCCTCGTGCGTCGGCTCTATCTTCAAGTGGCGCCCTACGCCATGTACAAGCTCGGCTGGAGCCTCTTCCGCCTGAAGCGATATCAGGAAGCCCTCGTGGAGCTCCGGGCTTCGACCCGTTCCAGCCGCAGCGCCCGGGCCTTGATCGAGGCCGCGCGCGGCGACATCGCGCTGGTGGGAACCTACGCCGGCCTCAACGGAAAAAAAGCGCTCCGCTACTTCCGAAACACCATCAAGGGCGCAGACAAATCCGCCGGGACGGCCATGTTCCTGCAGCTGGCCCGCACCCACGTCGCCCGGGACCTTCGCCCCGCCGCCATCCGCGCCTATCGCTATGCCCTCGGCAAGTGGCGGCACCACCGAGACGCCTGCGTCTGGGTCCGGACGCTGGAGGGGCTGATCCGCCGGTAGTGCTCGGACCGCGCGCTCGCGCATGCGCGAGCGGATACGCGAACACGAGGCTCGCTGGTCTCGGCCAGGTCGGCGGATTCCGGGGATGAGATGGTCGGTCTGGATCTGCTGCGGGAAGCGGCCTACGGAAAGCCGCCGCCGCAGGCGGGGTCGAGCAGGCACATGAAGTCGTCGCAGTCGACCATGCCGTTGCCGTCGTCGTCGATGTTGTTGTCGCAGATCTCACCGCCGATGCCGAAGCAGGCCGGGTCGATCATGCAGAAGAAGTCGTCGCAGTCGACCATGCCGTTGCCGTCGTCATCGATGCCGTTGGTGCAGTCCTCGGTGCCGCCGAAGCCGCAGTTCGGGTCGAGGAAACAGACGAAGTCCGCGCAGTCGACCATGCCGTTGCCGTCGTCGTCGATGCCGTTCGTGCAGTCCTCGGTCATGCCCATACCGCAGGCGGGGTCGATCATGCACATGAAGTCGTCGCAGTCCACGAGCCCGTTGGCGTCGTCGTCGATGCCGTTGGTGCAGTTCTCGACGCCGCCGGTGGCGCAGGCCGGGTCGCTCAGGCAGCTCGGATCCAGGCAGTCGGTCAAGCCATTGCCGTCGTCGTCGATTCCGTTCGTGCAGATCTCAGAGCCGCCCGTGCAGGCGGGATTGGCCGCGCAGTCGGAATCCAGGCAGTCGATCTGCCCGTCCGCGTCGTCGTCAATGCCGTTGTTGCAGATCTCACCGCCGATGTTGCAGCTCGGGTCGTAGGAGCAGTCGGGATCGTCGCAGTCGGTGAACCCGTCCGCGTCATCGTCGACGTTGTTGTTGCAGATCTCCGAGGCGGTCACGCAGGCCGGGTGGCCGTCGCAGTCGTCATCGAGGCAGTCGATGAGCCCGTCCGAATCGTCGTCCATTCCGTTGGTGCAGATCTCCTGGGGTCCGGTGCAGTTCGGCGCGGAGGCACAGTCGTCTACGTCGGCGCAGTCGATGAGGCCGTCGCCGTCGTCGTCGCCGTGGTTGTCGCAGATCTCCGAGCCGGACATGCAGCTCGGGTGCGAGGCACAATCCGCGGTGTCGAAGCAGTCCACCGCGCCGTCGTTGTCGTCATCGATGCCGTTGGTGCAGTTCTCGACGCCGAGGCACTGAGAGGAGCCGGCGCAGTCCGGGTCGTCGCAATCGATCAGGCCGTCGCCGTCGTCGTCCACCAGGTTGTGGCAGATCTCGGCGGCCCCGTCGTCGTCACCGCACCCCACGCCAAAGGCCAACCACGCCGCGCAGCCGACCAGGGCAATCACACGCTTCCATCGATGCATTGGGCTCCCTCCGCGGACGCGCCCGGCGTCCCGATAATTGACTTCGTCATTTAAGGTACCGCGAAATCGAAATAAATATCAAGGTGTCCCAGTGGGAGGGAGCGAGGACGGACGAGCAGCCACCGAATTGGGGGTCGCTATTTCTTCAGGCGCACCTGGCGGAGGGAGAAGCTGGGCTTGCGTTTGGGGTCGCAGTTGGGCCCGAAGCCACGAGCGTCGAATTCGTGCTCCAGGGATCCGCTCTTGCCGTCGTAGGTGACCTCAATGCGTAGACGATGCTTCCCTGCCCGGGCGGGGCTGCAGTAGGAGAGCAGGTAGAACTTGCGTCCGGCAGCCTCGATCCGCTGCGCCACCCGGGTGAAGGCGTTCGTCATGGATTGCTTGTCCGTGGCCTTCACGAAGCCGTCCCGCCCGATCCTGGAGAGCTGGCTCCCGTCGATTTCGGCACCCAGCCCAATCACGAAGACGTTCACCGAGGACTTGTCCAGCCGCTCGAACATCTGCTTGGCCGTGATCCGGTGCGCGCGGTCCGTGCCGTCGGTGAACACCACGATAGTGCCGAACCGGAGCGGCTGGGTGGCGTGCGCCATCTGCTTCTCGAGCGCCGTCGTGGCGTGCACGAGGGCGCCGTTGAGGTTGGTGGAGGGATCCCGGACCTTGTGGCTCTTCAGCCGATCCAGGCCGCTCTGCACCGTGGCGATGTCGCTGGTGAAGCTCACCAAGGGGATCAGCTGCTTGCGACCGTCGAAGCCGTAGACGGCGACCTTGTTCTTTTTGGCGACGCGGCCGGCAAAGATGTTCGCCGCGGCGATGAGATTCGGGAGCGAGCCGGACTGCACGATGCTGCCCGAGAGGTCGAGCAGCAGGAGGATGTCGTGGGACACGGCCACGTCGGGGTTCAGGATGGTCTGCTTCGACTCATAGGGCGAGATGAGCTGGCCACCCTCGTAGATTCGAAACTTCTTGGCCTCCAGACCCGCCACCGGGAAGCCGTTGTGCGTCTCCACGGCAAAGTAGACCGCGATGTTGCTCGGCCGCTGCACGCTGGTGTTGATGCGCCGGAGCTTCAACCCGCAACCGGCCGTGGTGACGAGCAGCGCCGTGATGATCCAGGGGAGGGTCGCCCCGCGGTAAATCGCATTCGCTTTCATGTTGATTGGTGCTCCTACTCTCTTGGCGGGGAGTCTACGGGGTAATCAGGGGGCGGTCAACGCGCCAGGATAGTCCCACCAAAATTCGAATCACCGGCAGGGACTATCACTCAACCATCCGGCATCGTGGGTTTTTATCGAATGCCAATCCAACGGCTGTGCCCCTGGCAACCCTCCGCGCCGGACCGCACCGGCTCCACCGAAATCTTCATTCTTCTCGTATTCTTTGACCTTGTCTTGAGGTTGGCTAGACTCGTAGTCCATGGAGCTGGTGCCCATACACCCGGGAATGTTCCTCGTTCCCGGTGCCAACAACGGGCAATATCCGTTCTCTCATTCCGTACTGATCGACTCGGAAGTGGTCGCGCTCATCGACGCAGGGTGTGGGCTCTCTCAGCTCGATCAGGTGATGGAGATCGCCACACCCGACCTCATCCTCACGACCCACGCCCACCCGGATCACATCTCCGGGTGCTGGATGTTCGAGGAAACTCCGATCCACGTGCCGATCATGAGCTCGGAGGGTTTCGGCCAAATGGACGCCATGGTGAAGCGGTTCGCGCCGCCCCACCTGGAGCAGACTTACAAATCGTTCATCCAGGGGTCCATGGGATTCGAGAGCGCTTCCGCCACCGACACCTACGACGCGGGCACGGCGTTCGATTTCGGCCAAGCCCGGCTCGTAGCGATTCACGCGCCTGGACACACCGTGGACCACATGTGCTTCTTCGACACGGCCACCGGGATCCTCGTGGCCGGGGACATCGATCTGCTGATGTTCGGGCCGTGGTACGGGGACCGGGAGTCGGACATCCAGCAGCTCCAGGACGCGATCCAGGGGCTCATGGATCTGGAGCCCCGCCTCGTGGTGTCTGCCCACGCGGGCGTGATCCGGAAGGACATCCAGGAGCGCTTCCAGCGGTACCTCGAGGTCATCACCATGCGACACGGCGCCATCGCCGAGCTGGTGAAGAAGCCCCGCAGCGTGGAGGAGCTCGTAGACCTCTCTCCCATCTACCACGGTCACACCTATGCCCCGGCCCTGACGCGCTACTGGGAGTCCCAGATGATCGAGAAGCACCTCGACCTGCTGATCATGGAGAACCGCGTCCAGCACACCCCCAAGGGATATGTCACGCGGAAGTGACTCCCCACCACCCCGCTACCGACACTCCAGGGTGCGGTCGACGAGCTTGGTCTTTTCCTTTTGGGGAGATTCGCTGTTCGTCTCGATCTCGACCCGACCGAAGCCGGTGCAATACACGGATCGCAGCGCCACCCCCCCGCCCTTTTTGAACCTCAGCGCCTCCTGAACCTCGAGACAGGGCTTGTACTCGGTGCCCTTCACGGTTTGGGAGAAGCCGTAGCGGGTCACGGTGACCGTACCGGTGGCGAGACGTCCATCCAGGATCCGGTAGACCACCTCGCGGGAGGACCCGGGCTTGGGCGGCCAGGGAAAGAGCAGCCGCGGTCCTTTGGCGCCCACACGCTTGCCCACCAGACTGTACTGCGCCCTCAGCCAGGCCCCATCCGGGCGCGCATCGATGAAGAGCTGTGCGGCGAGGCGCCACTCCTTGGGGTTGATCCGCTCCCGGAAGCGATCGATGACGCCGGTGTCCGTCCGCGTGACCTGCAGCTCCCGCGGCAGCATGATCAACGTCTGCCCGAACCGGGTCCTGCGCCGCTCGATCCTGCACGTGGCGTTCTTCTTGCCGGCGGGCAGGAGAAGCGACAGCACGGGGCCGTACGCCTTCGATTTGCCGCCGCCACCCGACCCGCCGGTGCACCCGAACAAAAACAGCAGCGGCGTCAGCGACGCCAAGAGCAGGAGTGTGCACAAACCAGCGAGTGAGCGAAGCGTCGGGCGCATGAGCGATCCTCGAGTCAGGCGGTGGTTGCCAATCCGTTCAGCGGATTATATTAGACCCTGAACCGATTCCCAGGGCTTTCCGATGACGCTCGACCGACCCTGCTCTCAACACCCGGAACGCGACGCCGTCGTGCACTGCCAGAAGTACGATCGCTACCTGTGCGAGGAGTGCATCGCCTGTCGGCAGCCTAAAAACCACTGTAAACACCGCACGGCGTGCCTGATCTGGGAATTCGAGAAACACGGCCGCCCCGGGGACATCGAGGAAGAGGACCCGGGGAGCACGGCGAAAACGCCAACCACGGCGAAATCGGGTGTATAAGGGCCCGCGCAGCGGCGGATCTGTCGGTCTGGTTTCGGCACTGTGCAATGGGGCGCCACCCCCGGAGATCGATCCGCCACTTCGTGGCTCAATTCGCCCCTCCGCCCCCTCCGGGGGCACCCTCGCTGCGCTCGGTAGGTGCCGCAAATAACACCCGCGTGAACACATACAGATCCGAATATTCGTGGTCAAGGGTTGCACCGCGGGCTGAGATGTTCATAAATTCCTCAGACCCGGAGATCCTGCGTTGAGCGAAGCGAGCACAAACGAGTCCCCCGTCGAGGAGCAGGTGTCGGAGCGCACCGACCGCCTGCTCGCTGGTCGAGGGGCATCTGTCTCGCAGCGCGGGCTCATCCCGCTGCTCCAGGCCGTACAGGTGGAGTTCGGGTACCTGCCCCGGGAGTCCATGCTCGCGGTCGCGCGCTTCCTCGACCTCTCTCCGGCCAAGGTCTACAGCGTCGCGACCTTCTACAACCAGTTCCGCTTCACACCCCCCGGGCGACACCAGGTCAAGGTGTGTATGGGCACCGCCTGCGCCATCAAGCTGGGCGGAGTGATCCTGGACTCCTGGCAGCGCCGCCTCGACATCGCCGAGGGCGAAACCTCGGTGGACCGGGAGTACAGCCTGGAGCGTGTCGCCTGCGTCGGATGCTGCTCCATGGCGCCGGTCACCGTGGTGGGCGAGGAGGTCCACGGTGAGATGTCGCCGACCAAGGTGGACGGCATCCTCCTGCGCCACAAGCGGACCCGGACGATCGATGTCCCCTCCGGCAGTTCCTCGCACGACTCCTCCGACAGCGTTACCGGAGAGGCGCCATGACCGGTCCGGTGGCAACAGCCTACGAGTCCCTGCTGGAGAACGCTCTGTCGGCAACCGCCGCGCTGCTCTCCCCGGACAGCTCGATCATTCGCGTCGGCACCGCCACCTGCGGTCGGGCCGCGGGCGCCTTGGAGGTCGAGGCAGCGTTTCGAGAGGTCGTAGCCAAGGCCTCCCTCGACGCCCAGGTCATCGCGGTGGGCTGCATGGGACACTGCTACGCCGAGCCGATGGTCACGGTGTCCACACCGGGGCTCCCCCCCACGGTGTACCACCACGTGAACGAGTTCCTCGCCGGCAGCATCGTCCGGAATCACATCGTGGACGGCGCCCCGCTCTACGACTGGCTCCTGGGCGGGCTGGAGGAGCACGACCTCGTGCCCCCCCTCCACTACCTGCCCCGGTACGGAATGGAACGCCGCCGCCTTCTCGCCCGCGCGGGAGTGGTGGACCCCTGGTCCATCGAGCACGCCATCGCCATGGACGCCTACGCGGGTCTCGCCCTGGCGCTCACCCAGGAGCCCGTCGCGCTGGTGGACCTGGTGGAGCGGTCCGGCTTGCGCGGCATGGGAGGCGCGGGCTTCCCCATCTGGCGCAAGTGGGCGCTCAGCAGACAGTTCGACAAGCCCCGCTACCTGATCTGCAACGCGGACGAGGGGGACCCGGGGGCCTTCATGGACCGCACGCTCATCGAGAGCGACCCCCACGCGCTGCTCGAGGGCATGGTCATCGCGGCCCACGCCATCGGCGCCACCCAGGGCTTCATCTACGTCCGCGCCGAGTATCCGCTCGCGGTGAAGGTTCTGCAAAAAGCCATCGCCCAGGCGCGGGAGCGGGGGCTCCTCGGAGCGAACATCCTGGGCAGCGGCCGGGACTTCGAGCTGGAGATCATGCAGGGCGCCGGCGCCTTCGTGTGCGGCGAATCCAGCGCGCTGATGGCGTCCATCGAGGGGCACCGCGGCATGCCCCGGGTCCGCCCGCCCCGCTCGGCCGAGGTGGGACTCTTCGGACGCCCCACGGTGCTCAACAACGTCAAGACCCTGTCGAGCCTGCCCTTCATCCTGCGCCGGGGGCCGGACGCCTTTGCCAGGGTGGGCACCGAGTCCAGCAAGGGGACCGCCATGTTCGCCCTCGCGGGCAAGACCGTGAACACCGGGTTGGTGGAGGTCCCCATGGGGACGACCCTGCGGGACCTGATCTTCACCATCGGCGGCGGCATCCCCAAAGGCAAACAGTTCAAGGCGGTGCAGATCGGCGGCCCCTCGGGCGGCTGCCTGCCCGACTCCGAGCTCGACGTGGCCATCGACTTCGACGCCCTGGACGCGGTGGGCGCCATGATGGGCTCGGGCGGCATGGTGCTCTTGGACGAGGACAACTGCATAGTGGAGACCGCGCGGTTCTTCCTCGAGTTCACCCAGCGCGAGTCCTGCGGCAAGTGCACTTTCTGCCGGATCGGCACCAAGCACATGCTCGACCTGCTCACCGATATCACCGAAGGCCGCGGCACCCCCGAGCACCTCGACCGGCTCGTCGAGCTGGCCGAGGACGTCCAGGCCGGGTCCCTGTGCAACCTCGGCAAGACCGCTCCCAACCCCGTGCTCACCACCCTGCGGTACTTCCGAGACGAGTATGACGCCCACATCCGCGAGCAGCGCTGCCCGGCGTGCGAATGCGACGCCCTCATGGCGTACTACATCGTGCCCGAGCAGTGCGCCCGGGCCTGCGACGCCTGCGTGGGCAGCTGTCCCGTCGAAGCTATTTTCACCAACCGCAAGCGCCTCAAGGTCATCGACCAGTCCCTGTGCGTCAAGTGCAACGCCTGCATGACCTCCTGCCCGCCCGAGTATAACGCAGTGGTCAAGATCTCCCCGCTCGCCGACCTCCCCCCCCAGGAACCCCGATCAGAGCCCGCAGACGGGGGGGAGAAGTAGCCATGGCAACGGTCACACCCACTGTTTCCCTCACCATCAACGGCCAAACCGTCCAAGCCTCCGAGGGCCAGCGCCTCCTGTGGGCCGCCGAAGAAGCCGGGATCTACATCCCCCACCTCTGCGCCCATCCGGACCGCGAGCCCCCCTTCGGCGGCTGTCGCCTCTGCTACGTGGAGATCGAAGGCCGCTCCAAACCCGTGACCTCCTGCACCGAGCCGGTCCAGGAAGGCATGGTCGTCCACACCGACACGCCGGCCGTCCAGCGCCTCGTGCGCTCCGGCTTCCAGCTCCTCCTGTCGACCCATCACCTCGACTGCAAGGTCTGCCCGGCCAAACGCGACTGCGGCCTCCGCCACGTCTCTCGCAATTCCAAGGTCAAGCTCCGCTCCGGCAACCTCCGCAAGCTCGAGCCCGGCCTCCCCATCGACGACTCGCACCCCCTCTTCGGCCTCGACCCCAACCGCTGCATCCTCTGCGGCCTCTGCATCTGGGTCTGCGAAGAGCAGGTCGGCAAAGGCCTGCTCAACTTTGCCCAACGCGGCCTCGAGACCCGCCTGTCCACCTTTGACAACGCCCCCCTCGCCGACCACGACTGCGACTGCGGTGAAGACTGCCTCCGCTGCGTGGACATCTGCCCCGTCGGCGCTCTCTACCGCAAACCCACCGCGGACGCGTGAGCCGCGCGTCACTCCCACTTGAAGCCACCGCCGCAGAAGTGTCGGATCACATCAGGATCAGCTCTGCGGGGGGTAGCCGCCACCCTGCGGGGGGTAGCCGCTACCCTGCGGGGGGTAGCCGCCCTGCGGGGGGTAGCCGCCGGGAGCCGGCGGATAGGCGCCCGGGGTGCCGGGGACGGCGACTCCCTGGGCTTCGGCCTCCGTGGCACGGATACGCCCACGCACGATTGCGTAGCCGATGGCAGCGCCGGCCACGGCGATGCCGAACCCGAGAACGACGATGACCGTGAACCCGGCCATGGCGTTGGACGGTGCATCCTGCCGCGCCGCCAGCACCATCATCAGCACGCCGGCGACCACGAATCCGAGACTGGACGGAATGAGAACGCGGCGGGGTGCGGCTGTTTGGGTGACCATGGACCCGAAGAATGCCGACGCGCCCATGGCGATCAGGACGGCGATGGCCGCCTCATCCTTGTTGTGGACTTCGCCGCGCATCATGGCCAGCGCCAGAAGCACGAAGAACGCCATGAGCGCGCCCAGGGTGATCAGCGTCGAGTAGCCGATCCAGGCGAAGGCGTTGCGGGGCGGTGGTCTGTCGCCGGAGGCCAGCTCGCCGAGCACGGCCCCCGCGCCCCCGCCCACCAGGCTCAGGGCGCCGATGATCAGCCCGGTCTGGGCGATCTTGTCCTTGGCCACGCTGAAGACCCACGTCCCGACGGGCGTGACAAAGAAGAAGAGCCAGAACGTCGCGATCATCAGGGCCCCGGCGATGGCCGGCTCGATGATGGAGCGGTGCGGGCTGGCCTGGCCGGTGAAGAAGCCGCCGATGAGCCCGCCGACCCCGCAAACGGCGTAGGGGACCCACGTGCCTCGGGCCTTGAGCAACCCGAAGATCACGCCGGCCAGGAGGAGCCCTCCGAAGAGGAAAAAGTAGCTGATGACGACCCAGCCGAGGCTGAATTTCCGGGAGCTCTGATGGCTCATGTGGTGTCTCTTCCCGAACGCCGGACAGCGGCCTCGCTGCGCGTGCGTTCTTTTGTGTGATGCAAACCGCGCCTAGCCTGTGACCGCCCATTTCAGCAAATGAAGCGGTCGACGTCAATGAACCCCTGTACTGCCCCTTCCATGCGACTGTATCGCCCACCGCAAAGCTGCTACCCTCACCAGTATCCGATGCAAAGCGTGCAGGAGACCCGATGAAGACCCGAATGTCGTCGCTCGTAGTCCTGAGCTTCACGCTCGCACTTCCTGCGTTCGTCGGCTGCAATAGCGACGGCGTTACAGGAGATCCGGAAGAGACAGAAGAGACAATACTCGAGCGGCACTGTGCGCGGTGGGCTGAATGCAGCCCGACCGAATTCGAATCGTATTACTCCTCTGTGAACGACTGTCTCGAGGGACAGATCGAACAGGCCGACTACTATTTGGCGATTCATGGCACGGCGTGCCGCGACGGCTGGATCGAGCGACTCCAGTGCGTTGGTCGCCAGAGCTGCGATCCGCCGGCAGACTACTGCCAAGCCGAGACCGATTGGCTGGAGGCCAATTGCCTTTGAGCGGTAGTACTGGTCAATGCCCCCGCGAGCCTGATAAAAAAGTGCGTGGGAGGCTGAGGATGAAAAACCAGATGCTGATGCTCGTCGTCCTGAGCTTCACGCTCGTGTTTCTCGTGTTCACCGGTTGTCAAAGCGAGGAGTCCAGAATCGCCGAGCAATTCTGCGAGCGGTATGCTGATTGTAGCCCCAGCGTATTCGAGGAAACCTTCTCCACGATGGAGGACTGCATCGAGCAAGAGCGCGCCTGGTACGAATTCTATCTGAATCAAGGTGGGGAGGAGTGCCGCCAGGCCTACATCGACCGGCAGGAGTGCCTGGGCAACCTACAAAGCTGCGACCCGCCCGCAGGCTTTTGCCGGGCGGAGTTCGAGCAGGAAGAGATCCTGTGTTTCGGGTCGTGAACTGCTCCCTGAGCTTCCCAACACTTGAATCCGGGCGGCGCGTGCGTTAGGCATGGGTGATGCCCAGGAGCCTTCACATGCATCCGAGTCCGGAGAACGTCGGCTGGATCGAGACCATCGTAGGCTCGATGTTCAGCGGCAAGACCGAGGAGCTGATCCGCCGGCTACGGCTGGCCAAGATCGCCCGTCAGCGGGTGCTGGTGTTCAAGCCCAAGCTGGATGACCGCTTCGCCACCACGGAGATCGTGAGCCGGGCGGACGTGCGCCTGGACTGCCGCGCGGTGGAGAAGGCTCCCGAGATGCTCGACAAGGTGGGGGACGCCACCGTGGTCGGCATCGATGAGGCGCAGTTTTTCGACGTGGAGCTGGTGCGGGTGTGCGAGTCCCTGGCCAACGCCGGGCGGCGGGTGATCGTGGCCGGGTTGGACCAGGATTTCCGGGGGGAGCCCTTTGAGACGGTTTCTACGTTGATGGCGGTGTCGGAGTATGTCGACAAGGTCCTGGCCATCTGCGTGAAGTGCGGCAACCCAGCCAACCGGAGCCAGCGCATCGTCTCGTCCACCTCCCGCATCGTGGTCGGGGACACTGACGTGTACGAGGCCCGCTGTCGAAAGTGCTTCGTGCCGGAAGCCCCCGGCCCCCTCCAGGCGGACCTGCCCCTGCTTCCTCCTCCGGAGGACAACGACTGAACTCGATTTCGGCCGTTCGCAGCACTTTTTCCTTGCCGCTTCCGTCGCGGCTTGATACTGTAAATATGTTCAGTATAGGGGACCATGTCATCCATTCCAATCCCACTGCCCGTGAACGGTCCCCGCGAGGCGCGGATCTCCGAGCTGCAGGCACAGCTCCGCGCCCGCTTTCCAGCGGCCGCGCCGGTGCTCGCGCGCCCGGAGACAGTGCTGTCCACGGGAGTGGACGCCCTGGACCGACTGCTGCCCCACGGCGGACTTCCCCGGGGACAGGTCACCGAGTGGGTGGCTGCGCGCTCCGGAGGGAGCGCCACCCTGCTCCGGCAGCTGGTGTGGCGCACGGTGCAGCGCGAGAAGGTGGCCCTGGTGGACGCGGGGCGCACGCTGGCAGCCGCGGACTGGGTGGAGGTGGCGCCGGCCGGATCGGACGCCCTGACCTTCGTCCGCCCCTCCGATCCGCGGGACGGGCCTTGGTGCGCCGACCTGCTGCTCCGCACCGGGCTCTTCGCCCTGGTGGTGCTCGACGGCGCGGCCCCGCCGCGGCAGGCGGCCCAGCGGTTCGCGCACCTGGCCCGGGAATCGTCCAGCGCCCTGCTGGTCGTCCTGCCCAGCGACGCCGGACGCCGAGGGGGGGGCGCTGCGCTGGCCTCGGTGCGCCTCCAACTGACCCCGACGAGCCCGACCCTGACCGGCAGAAACACCACGCCGCCCCGGACTGCCCCCATGACCGCGGCGCTGATCAAGGGCGGAACGCCCGCCCAGGTGGAGGTCCCCCGTGAAACGGTCCCGACGCATCGGCTGTGTGCACATCCCCTCGTTCCCGATCGCCGTGGCGGAGCACGCCGCGGTCGAAGCTGGTGAGCCGGACACGCGCCCCCTGGCGCTGGTGGTGGGTCGCGGCAACCGCGCCCGGGTCCAGATGGCCAACCGGGCAGCCCTGGAGGCCGGTGTGCGGCCCGAGCGTCACACCGTGGCCCGGGCACGCGCCTGCACGGCCGAGCTGCGATTGATGGCCTGGGACGACGCCGTCTACGCCCGGGCCCATGAGGAGCTGGCCGCGCGGCTGCTGGAGCACACCCCGGCGGTGACCCGGGCGGGCATGGGCTGCTTCTGGCTCGATGCCTCGGGCCGGGAGCGGCTGGGAGGGGAGCGCCCCCTGGCCGAGCAGCTGCTCGCGACCGCGGTGAACGCGGGGTATCCCGGCGCTCGGGTCGCCATCGCCGGCTCGGTGGTGGCGGCCGAGGCGGCGGCCCGGCTGCCCGGGCCGCCCGTAACCGTCATCCCCCCGGGCCAGGCCGGCGCCCCCGGCGCGGGAGAGGACGCCGAGTTCCTGGCCTTCCTCCCGCTCGCCCTGCTGCCCCTGGATCCGGAGCTGCACGAGGTGCTGGAGACCATGGGCCTGCAGACCGTGGGCGAGCTGGCCGCCTTGCCCGCCCCGTCCCTCGAGATTCGCTTCGGCGCGGCCGGCCTGGCGGCCCGAGACCTGGCGCGTGGCATCGACCCCCGGGGGCCGATCACCTGTGGCGGCCCCAGCGCCCGGCTGGCGGAGATGACCCTGGAACCGCCCGCCGAGACCCTGGACGCCCTGGTGTTCGGGGCGCGGGGCGCGCTGGTCAGCCTGCTGCGCACGCTGGAACGCCAGGGGGCTCACGTGGCGCGGCTGCGGCTGCATTTCCAGCTCGAAGGGGACCACCCACCTATCCGCCGAGAGGTCGGCCTGAGTCGTCCCACCGCCCGGCTGGGGCCGCTGGTGGACCTGTGTCGCGCCACCCTGGAAACCCTCACCCTGCCCGCTCCGGTGGTGTCGGTGGGCGTGGAGGCGCTCGAGAAGGTCTCTGCCGTACGGGGTGAGCAGGGAAACCTGTTTCGCTCGCGTTTTCGGGATCCCGAGGCCTTGGACGCAACCCTGTCCCGGATCCGCGCCCGGTGCGGCTCGGACAGTGTTGTGCGCCCTGTGGCGGCAGACACCCACCTGGAGGAAGCCGATGGGCACTGGGTCCCGGAAACCCTGGCCGAGCACGACGAGCCCCCGCCTCCCCCGACCCCGGCCGGACACGACCCGTTGGCCGGACACGACCCCGAGACCTCCGAGCACGCCGGCACCCTCCGCATGGCCCGGCGGGTGCCCCACGAGCCCGAGATCCTTCGCGCGCGGGGCATCCGAGGCGCCCAAGGTCCTGAACGTCCGGGAGCGCCCTGGGACAGCGTCCCGTCGGCCCTGGAGCTGGACCAACGGTGGCAGACCCTGACCTCGGCCGGCCCGGCACGCCGACTGAGCGGTGAATGGTGGAACGACGGCTATCAGCGGCGGGACCACGTGGTGACCACCGCCGCCGGAGCCCGGCTGCTGATCTCCCGCCCCGAGATCCCGCCGGACGGCGCGGCCGCACCGCACTGGGTCCTGCTGTCATGGGAGGATTGAGGAAGTTTGAGCGTCTCGCGGAATGTACTACAGTGGACAGGAGCGTTCACTCATGGGTACGTCCTGCCACTGCATTCGTTTACCGATACTCGCGCTGGGTGTGATCCAGGGGGCAGGAGCCTCTGTCGTTCAGGCCCGCCCCCGGCCCATTTCCAAGGCGCCTGTCAACGCCACGACTAGACCCCAGGGGACGGTTTTCTTGCTGCGCGCGCGACAAGCGCCTGCCCGGCCCGTTCCAAAGCGCACAGCTCCCGCTCACGTCCCGGCCTATCTCGAGATCCTCCGAGCCCGTGGCCGAGCAAAGGGCTCCGTGAGCCTGGGCACAACCTCCCGAGGGCGGATTCTGAGAGCCGCGCGGCTCCCACTGAAGGGCAAGCATCACGCCGTAATGCCTCGCTGGAGGGCCCGCGCCACCCAGTACGGCACGGACGAGCTGGTGTCGCTGCTCCTGCACGGCGCGCGGCGGGTAGCCAAGCGACACCCCGGCGCGATGATGATGGTGGGGAATCTGTCGTTCCAGCGCGGCGGCGGCCTCCCGTGGAGCCACTCCCACAACGCCGGCCGGGACGCTGACATCGCCTTCTATCTCCGACGTCGCGGCAAGCCGGTGCGGGCCACCGGCCTGTTTCGCATCGATGACCGGCTCCGCTCGATTCATCCCGGTGGATATCGCTTCGACGTGGCGCGCAACTGGACGCTGGTCAAGGCATTGCTCAGCCACCCCACGGTACGGGCGCAGTGGCTCTTCCTGGCGAACCCGCTCAAGGAGGCGCTCCTGAAGCATGCCCGGAGTCTTCGAGAGCCGGAGGCGCTCTTGGCCCGCGCGGAGAAAATCCTGCATCAGCCGGGGGACAGCCGCCCCCACGACGACCACCTGCACGTGCGAATCTACTGTACGCGGCAGGACCGGCTCGAGGGGTGCGTGGACCGGGCGCCATTCTGGCCGGGAGTCAAAACGTACGCTGACGCGCTGGAGGCACGGATTCGTTCGCTGCTGCGTGGTCTCCGGGATCCCGACCCCACGGTGCGGCTTGGGATCATTGCGTTTCTGCGCCGGCTCAACGCGGCCCAGGGCGCGCCCGAGGTGGCGCGGTACGGTCTCCGGGACAGCGACGCCCGGGTACGTCGCGCGGCCCTGGCCGCCCTGGCGCATTGGCGACGGGACGATGTCACCGTCATCGCGGAGCTCGCCCGGATGATCCGTCGCCCCGGCGGTGGTGTCGCCCGGGGGGACCCCCGGTTCGAGCGTTCCAAGCTCGGCGCCCAGAGGCGAATCTCTGATCCCGGGCGTACCGGTGCGCAGCTCCGGCTCGCCTACGGAGTCCTGGCCAAGCTCGCCTCTCCCCGGGCCGTGGGGCTGCTCCGGCGCGCCCTGACCTCCCAACGAAGCGTGCTGCCTGCTCGTCGCGGGCAGCGAGCGATTCCGGAGGTTCTCCTCGCCGCACGCACGGCGCGGACCATCATGGATCTCCGTTTGGTGCCGCCGCTGATCAGCGCGCTGGATCACCCCGGCGGAGCGGTCCGTCGGCAGGCCGCCGAGACCCTGCGCCGGATCACGAATCACAGCTATCGGGTTCGCTGGAGTCGCCGGATGTCCCCAAAGACGAGGCGACTCAGATCACGCCGCTGGGAGAGCTGGTGGGCCGTACATCAGCGTCAAGGACGGGAAGCGCTCGTCAGTCGGGGCTTTCGACGGGCGAACAGACGGCTGCGCGACCTTCGAACGCGCGCCGCGCAGCGCCTGCTGGTGACGTACACGAGGCGGGACGACCATCTCGGCTTCAACGCGCATCAAACCCTTCGGCGGTTGTCCGGCCGACGTGTCGTTGACACCCGCATCGGAGCAGCGGCGAGGCACCGTATTTGGCGACGTTGGTTCCGTAAACGGTGGGGCAGACCTCGCTGAACAGCGTCACATTGGTTGTGAGACACGCGGGAGACAAGGAAGTCGCGCGGAGCGACCTAAAGGGTCGTGAGCACGCACCGGAGTGACCGACGCAGGATCGCGCGATGGATAGCAGCCAAGGGGATGCTGTTTAGTTGGCAACCGCCGCCACGCCGGGGTAGTCGCCACGGATGTATTCGTTGAGGAAGTGGATCTCGGCGCGTTGGACTTCGACCGCGGCCCGGACCAGGTCACCGATGGAGATGATTCCCACGATCTCCTCACCCTGAAGCACCGGCAGGTGTCGACAACGCTTTTCGGTCATGATGCTCAGGCACTGCTCGAGGGTGTAATGGGCCTGCGCCACGACGATGTCCGACGTCATGAGCTCATGAACCTTCGTCTCTTTGGCGGACCGATCTGGCTGCGCCAATAAACGGAGGCAGTCCCTCTCCGTGATGATCCCCGCGATGCCGCCTCCGTGGGTCACGATGAGCGAACCGATCTTGTCATCGACCATCTTCTTCGCTGCCGAAGCAACGGATTCGTTTTTACCGATGCTGCTGATGCGACGTCCCTTTTGGTCGAGCACCTCTGATATCTTTGTCGTTTTCATTTCCTCTCCTCCTTGCGTTCTTCGGGGATCTTGGGTCCCGGAAGTTAACTTATCTCTTTTCTAGGAAATAACAAGGGGCCGCGTTCAGGACACGGTCGTTTCTGTTGGGATGGGTCCGGAGCCCTAAGACCCCGACGACGTGCAGCGCCCGCATCTTCTCGGGAATCAAAGCTGCCTCTCCAGTGTTGCGGTATCTGTGGAACCGCCGTAAAATACTTGCATTCCCAAGGAGTAGAGCATGTACCCTGTCCGCCGACTCGAAGCCCTGCTACCAGCCGCAGCCATATTGCTCACGTCGTGCGCCCTGCGTTCCGCAGAGGAGCAGACCGAACAGACTGTCAAGGTCGAGCCGGGGACCGGGGTCCACCTGGAAACGCGTAACGGACGGATCGAGGTCCACGCCGGACGGGTCGGAAAGGTCAAGATCAAGGCGTTGAAAAAGGCCCGCGCCACTTCGAATCCGCAGGGCATGCTCAAGGACATCACGATGGTCGTGAAGAAGAAGGCCGGCGTCCTGCGCATCACGGCGGAGCACCCGTCGGGGAGCCTCACCAAGCAGTACGGCGTGAGCTTCGAGGTTTGGGTCCCGCCCGGCACGCCGGTGACGCTGGAAACCCGGAACGGGTCTGTGCGCCTCGTCAATCTGACGGGCTCCTTGACGGCGAGCACCCGCAACGGCTCCATCAAGACCGAGAACACTCCCGGGCCGTTCAAGCTCTCCACCCGCAACGGCGCCATCCAGATCCGAGGAGCCGCCAAGGCCTTCGACGTGCGCAGCCGAAACGGTTCCATTCGCATCGCCCTGGCCGACGGGGTGACCCGGCTGGGGGATTGCGTGGCCGAGACGCACAACGGCTCCGTTCGACTGATCGCGCCGCCGGGCTTTGCCGCCGACGTTGACGCGAAAACGAGAAACGGCTCGATCAAGAGTGACTTCAGCCTGAAGAAGTCGGGCCGTGCGCGCGCCGCGGGCCAGGTGGGCTCCGGGGGAGGGAAGCTCCGTCTGCAGACCCGGAACGGCTCCATTCGAATCCACAAGCGCTAGGCGCAGCGTGCCGTCGCACCACCCCATCCTGCTGCTCGACGTCATGAACACGCTGGTGTACGACCCTTTCTACGTCGAGGTCCCCGCGTTCTTTGGGTTGAGCCTCGACGAGCTGCTCCACCAGAAGCACCCGACCGCCTGGCTGGAGTTCGAGATCGACTCCTCGGACGAGGCCGCGTTCCTGCCTAGGTTCTTCTCGGACGGGCGCGACGTGGACGGCGAGGGGCTGAAGGCGATGATGAAGCGCGCATATCGGTGGCTTGACGGAATGGAGGACCTGCTGCGAGATCTGCGAAGGGCGGCCGTGGAGATGCATGCGCTGTCCAACTATCCGGTCTGGTATCGAATGATCGAAAGCCGGCTGCAGCTGTCGCGCTTCATGAGCTGGCGGTTCGTGTCGTGCAAGACCGCGGTGCGGAAGCCTGATCCGGAGGCCTACCTGGGGGCGGCCCAGGCCCTCGGAGTGCCCCTGTCCCGCTGCCTGTTCGTGGACGACCGGGCGAAGAACTGCGAGGCGGCCCAGGCCGTCGGGATGGCCTCGATCGTGTTCACCGACGCCCCGACCCTCCGCGCCGAGCTCGCCGCGCGAGGGTGCCTCCTCTCCTCCCCACGAGCTAGTTCATGACGCGGGTGGGCAGGTTCGTGCTGAGCAGACTGGTGCCACCGACCTGGCCGTCGCTGTTGCTCCCCCAGCACCAGAGCTGACCGGCGTCGGTGACCGCGCAGGCGTGCCGCCCCCCCGCCGCCAGCCGCGCGACGACCAACAACCCAACCACCTGCACCGGAACCACCCGGTCGAGGTTGGTGCCGTCGCCGAGCTGACCTTCGCCGTTGCTTCCCCAGCACCACGCCGTGCGATCACCTGCGACGCCGCAGCTGAAGTCCCCGCCGGCGCAGACCGAGTCGACGCTGTCGAGCGTCGAGATCCAGAACGGATCCCCAAAGCTGCGTCCCCAGCAGAAGGCGCTCCCGTCTCCCAGCCGGGCGCAGCTGTGTCGCTCACCGGCGGCCAGCGAGGTGACATTGATCAGATCCGTGAGCTCCACCGGCGCGTTGTGGGAGATGAGCGTGGAGTCACCGAGCTGGCGCTCACTGTTGTCCCCCCAGCACCACGTGGAGCGGTCCTCCAACCGGGCGCAGGTGTGTGAGCCCTCTGCCGAGCCGCCGGCGGAGATGACCGATAGGTCCGCGAGCTCCTCCACGGCCTGGGGCGTCGTGCCGCAGACATCTTCGGGCAGGGGGCCGCACTCCTCGGGACCCACCGCATTGCCGATACCGAGCTGGCCGCTGCCGTTGGCGCCCCAGCACCAGGCCGAGCCGTCCACGAGCACCGCGCAGGTGTGCGCATAGCCGGCGGACACCATGGCTGCGCCCGCCGGGAGGGCCACCTCGACCGGTTGGGCGCTCGCCGAGGTCGAGCCGTTCCCGAGCTGACCGCGTCGGTTGGCGCCCCAGCACCAGACCGAGCCATCCATGAGCACCGTGCACGAGTGGTGGGCTCCGGCCGTTACCTGGACCGCCTCGAGGACGAGCCCCACCGGCCGGGGGTTGCTCCCCCCGACCAGGGTGCCGTCTCCGAGCTGTCCCTCACTGTTGGCGCCCCAGCACCAGAGCCGACCGTCGGTCTGGAGCCCGCAGGTGTGATTCCCTCCGGGGGCCACGACTGTCCAGGAGTCGTTCTCCGGTGTCGTTCCATCGTTCGTGGGCCCGCAGGCCGCGAGCGTTCCCACCGTCGTCAGGGTCATGAGGAGCAGGGAAGCTGTTCGGGATCGTGTCATGGTGGTCCAGTGAATCCTCGTTCCGACAGTTATACCCGGGTTTTCTAAAAAATGGCCCCTCGTGGATCCTTGCGCCAATGGCCTCGGACCTTTATCATCGTTCACCGCAGGGCCATTCTATGCACGAGGCCTCTCCCGGGAACCGATGACTCGACACACGTGGATCACTGCGCTGCTCACGATTGCGATCACCGCCGCGGCGGGTCTGCAGGGCGGCGGCTGCCCGTCACCGAAGAAGGACCCGGTGGTGCTCGTGCCCACCACGATGCCGCCCCAGGCGCTCGTCGTCACACTCCGGTGCCCTCCGGGTCACTACCTGCGCGGCGGTCGGCACGTCTGGCAGGACAGTCGCTGGAAGTGGACCGACCCTGTCTGTACGCCTCGCCCCGACAACTGGCGGGACGGATGCGTTTGGAATCGAGGCCTGTGGCAGCGACAGGACGGCCGCCTGGTGCACCGCAAGGGCCGCCTCGTGTGCCCGACCAATCGAAAGAAACCGTAGCTCAGTCCGGGCAGCCGTCCTGATCCTGCCGGCCGTTCATCGTCTCGGGTTGGTTGGGACACTTGTCGATCGCGTCCGGAATGCCGTCCCCGTCGTTGTCCGGGTCTGGGCAGCCGTCTTCGTCCTGGTAGCCGTCGCGGTCCTCCGGATCGTTGGGACATTTGTCGTCCACGTCGGCGATGCCATCTCCATCAGAGTCCTTTGCGACCTGTGCGGGGCGCGCAGGAGCGGGACGCGTTGACGCGTCGCGTGGGGCCGGGGTCGGCCGCACCTTGCGTCGAGGGGGCGGAGGGTCCCTCCGCGGCGGCGGCGGGTGCCGGTGGGGAGACGCGCCGCTCCGCGCGTCTGGGCCCGCCGCAGGCGGCCTGCCCGTACTCCCGGAGCGGGGAGCGCAGTGATGGCCGACCGCCACCACTGCCAGAATCAGCACCGAGCGCGCAATCATGGCGCCCTACCCTTCCGGGCCCGTGCTGCAGGACCGGATGATCTGGAAGTCGTGGAGCACGGGGGTCGTCTCGGGTACGTCGGTGGAGAGCTCGAACTCCACCTGGAGGTACGGCGACGGGTTGGGGTCCACCGGACCCAGCGGGGGGTCGGCGAGCACGGCCGGGGAGGTGTCCCAGGGCCCGAACCAGCTCCCCATGGCGCCCTGCCCGTCCCCGGTGCGGACCCGCAGCCGGATGCGGGTGTCCGGCGGCTCGGTGGAGCTCCACTGCACGCTGACCCAGGTCGTGGTCTGCGGCTCGGCGCAGCCGTCCATGAGGTAGGTGTACGTGCCCCTGGGGCGGGTGAAGTTCCGGAGGCCGTATCCGGTGAAGTCGGAGTAGGTGTACGGATTGACGCCCGTGGCCACCTGGGCAAAGGTCCCCACGGGGTCTCCGGCAGCGTCCACGTCCATGCGGCGGGCCAGGCTCGCGTCGTGGCTGACGCCCCAGATGTTCCCGCTGAAGTCGACGCCCACGCCCCGCATCTGGCCTCCGATGCCTCCCGGCTGTCCGAAGTTGTAGAGCGTGGCCACGCTGCCCGGCCACGTCCCGTCGGCGATGGACTGCGGGATCCGCAGCACGTGGCCGTTGCTGTCGGAGGCGACCCAGATGTAGCCGCGCAGGTCGGCGGCGATGCCCGCGGTGTTGTCCGTGAGGACCTGGCTGGTCAGAATCCGCGTCCAGGTCCCGTTCCCCAGGGTTCCGAAGGACTGGCGGTTGGGCCGGTAGCGGAAGGTGTCCGAGGTGCCCCAACCTCCCATCCATAGGTTGTCGTCCGAGTCCACCCCGATTCCATAGAACTGGGTGTCGCTGTCCGGGGGCAGCACCAGCGGCCCCACGTTCGCGATGTTATAGACGTCGAAGAAGATCAGGCGGCCCGTGGGGTTGCTGAAGCACGCCCCGTCGTCCCAGCACGCCTGGCTCGCCGACCAGAGAATGCCCTCGGAATCCACCGCGCAGCCGTAGGGGTTGTGACCGGTCGGAATGTCGACCTGGTCGGCGATGGTGCCCGCGGTGGCGTCGATCTTGTAGAACCGGTTCGTTCCCGAGCGGGCGTTGGTTCCGACCCAGGCGTTGCCCGCCCCGCCGTAGTACTGGTCACCGCCGTCTAGGCACACCGAGCGGCCGACGTCCCCGTTGTCCCCGAACAGGGTGGTGAACAGGATGCACTCGTCGTCCGGGCCCAGGAACTCGGGCGGCAGCCCGTTGTTGCACACCGTGGTGATGTCGTCGGGGACGCCGTTCGCGTCGCAGTCGGTGTCGATGGTGCCGTCCCCGTTCTGATCCTGGGACGTGTCGACGACGCCGTTGGCGTTCCGGTCGACACAGTCATAGAGGTTGTTCGCGATCTTGGTCACGGACGGCGCCACCCCGGTGTTGAAGGTGCGGTTGGCGACCCAGACGTCGAAGTTGAAGTCCACCGCGGTGCGGGACGGCGCCATGGCGCCCTGGTTCACGTCCCGGCCGGCGACGTCCTGACACAGGCCGTTCTGATAGGACGGATTGCCGAAGCAGGTGACCGAGAAGTAGCGGGCCTCCTCGGTGGCGGTGATGGTGTCGATCTTGGACACCGTACCCCGGCCGCCCAGGTCGTTGGTGTTGGCGACCCACATGAAGTTGAAGTCGACGTTGCTCTCGTCCAGGATGATGTCGCCGTTCGGATCGAGGCCTACCCCATCGGCCTGGACGTGGTCCGGGTCGTCGGCGGGCATGGGGAACGGCGCGATTCCCAACTCCTCGGCGGTGCAGTGGGGGTTGCAGTCTCCACAGGGAGACAGCACCCCCTCGTCCGCGGTGCCGTCGCAGTTATCGTCCTCCCCGTTGCACACCTCCGGGGCGCCGGGGTGCACGAACTCGTTGGTGTCGTCGCAGTCCGGGCCGGCGGGACACCCAGGCCCATAGCCGTCACCGTCGAGGTCTGTGCCGCCCTCGCAGACGGGCGCGATGTACACATCGGCTTGTCCGTCTCCTGCCACCCCGCTGTCGGAGCCGGTGCCCGTGGCTTTTGGACCGCACGCCGAGCCGAGCAGCGCCAGGCTGCAAACCGCTGCCAACACGAAGCCAAATCCAGGATATGTATGCCGCATGAATGGACCTCCAGCCCAATCAACGATACCGCCATTTCCGCTGTGTACGGTACAACTCTTTTCAACGGACCCGCGAGGGCTGCTACAATAGCCCTGTCGGGATACCCCAATCCACGCTGGAGGGAACCCATGTACCGTACCCTGGACCAGGCTTGGACCGTGGCGCTCTGCCTCTGCGCACTCCTGGCGATGAGCTGCGCGGCCAGCTCGTCCCGAGAGACCTGTGACAACGGAGTCGACGACGACCAAAACGGGCTCGTGGACTGCGACGATCCCAAGTGCGAGCTCGCCGACCGCTGCCAGGTGCACGCGGAGGTCTGCGACGACGACTGGGACAACGACCGCGACAGCTTCACCGACTGCGAGGACCCCGACTGCACCGGGGATGTCGCCTGCGCGCCGCCCGAGATCTGCGGCGACGGGCTGGACAACGACTCAGACGGCTCTGTCGACTGCGCCGATTCAGACTGCGTGAACGAGCCGGACTGCGCCGGCGTAGAGGCCTGCGATGACGGGGTGGACAACGACGGCGACGGCGACATCGACTGCGACGATTCCGACTGCAGTTCCACCCCTACCTGTCAGGGAAACGAGATTTGCTTCGACGGCGTGGACAACGACGGCGACGGCGACATCGACTGCGACGATTCCGACTGCGCCCAGCTCCAGGGCTGCCAGGGCACCACCGAGTACTGCGACGACGGGGTGGACAACGACGGCGACGGCGACATCGACTGCGACGATTCCGACTGCGCCGGAGTGCCCGCGTGCCAGCCAACCGACCCCTGTGCCGGCCGGCCCGACGGTGACTACTGCGGCTCCGACCTGGGTGGGCTGGCCACCCACGGCAGCCTGTACACCTGCGCCGGAGGAGTGACGACCATGCAGATCGCCTGCTCCAACGGCTGCTCCAACGGCGACTGCAACCCCGTGGTGAGCGACCCGTGCCAGTCGGCTACCAGCGGCAACGGCAACTACTGCGGCGACACCTTGACCGGCGGCACCGTAGGCACGCTCTACACCTGCTCGAACGGCGTCACCCAGTCCACCGAGGTCTGCCCCAGCGGCTGCAAGGTGAACCCGCCCGGCACTGCGGACGAGTGTCAGCCCGACAGCGACCCCTGCGCCTCGGCCACCTCCGGCAACGGATACTACTGTGGCGGAAACCTCACCGGCGGTCTTGCCACCGTCCTTTACTACTGCCAGAACGGCACGACCACCTCGGAAACCACGTGCCCCAACGGCTGCCAGATGATGCCCCCCGGCACCCCCGACCAGTGCGTCCCCACCGGCGGAGGCACCTGCTGCCTGGAGATCCCGCCGGGAACCCTCACCCAGAGCTACACCGCCTGCGGCGGCGGCGGCAGCCACTACGGCATCGACTACGGCGCCGCGAACGGCACGCCCATCTACGCCGGCATTTCCGGCACCGTGGTCTCCAGCGCCCTCGGCTACCCCAACTGCTACAACAACGGCTGTGATGCGGCCTGCTGGAACGCCTTCAACTTCGTCAAGCTCCAGTCGGACTGCGGCGACCCCAACAACGCCGCCAACGACCTGTTCGTGTACTACCTGCACATCGACAACCTCGCCCCGGGCATCTCCAACGGCGCCCACGTCAACCAGGGCGAGCTCGTGGCCTACGTCGGCAACTCCGGCTGCTCCACCGGCCCCCACATCCACCTCGAGGTCGTCTCCGTCCCCGCCGGCCAGTCAGCCTACCTCAGCACCTGCAACTCCGTGAACCCCACCTCGCGCTACTGCCCCTAGAGCGGCGATCAGTTTGAGCTCCCGTCGCCGGAACGGGCGGCATACGGCTGTCTGCGGTGTCGTTCCTCAGTCAAATATGGCCCGATATTCTCCATCGTCACTCCTTGCATCCAGCCGCATGGCGCTCCGCCCGGCTCGGTCCGCCCAGACTGAACGCCGCTCTTCAGTATGAAGTGACCGGTTCCGCATTTCCTCGATATCTGTCCGTTGACACCCTCGACGAGTGGTGTATGGTCAACTGTTTAGGAACCCGAACGAGGCCTTGAGACGTGCCCCAGGAACCCTTGGACAGCCCGCGCGAGGGTTGGCATCCGGTAGTCAGCGAGGAGCTGGCCCAGCTGGATCGGGTGCGCACGCACCTCCACGGGCTGCGACCGGCTGAGCCTCCGAAATCACACCTCCATTTCGACGACGAGCTAATCGAGCTCCGGGACGAGGTCATCGAGGCCAAGGCCGAGGACATCGCCCCCCTGGCCGAGCAGATGATGCGCGTGGCCGCCATCCGGGCAGCGCGGGGAGATGGGGGGCAGGGCGGGGTGCCGGTGGACCCGGCATCACCCTATTTCGGGCACTTGAAGCTGCTGGAGGACGAAGAAGACCGCGACATCTTCATCGGCAAACGCAGCTACATCAACGCCACGGCCGGGGTGGTGATCGTGGACTGGCGCAACGCGCCCATCAGCGCCCTGTATTACCGGTACGACGAGGGGGACGACTACGACGAGCACATCGCCGGGAGACGGCGAGAAGGATTGGTCACCGCGCGCCGGACCCTCTCCGTGGTGGAGGGCGATCTGCGGCGGGTCAGCGCCCCTCAGGGCGTGTTCGTCCGGGAGTCCGACGGCTCCTTCCGCAAGCTGGACGAGGAGGCGGCGCGACTGCGGGGTGGTCAGGGCATGGCCCTACGGCCCAAGGGCCCGGCCTTCGTGTCGCGACGGAAGCGTCAACGCCACAAGGCGATGCTGGGCGAAGGGGGAACCCACGGCCTGCGGCCGGACAAGCACCTGCCGGAGATTTCGGCGCTGATCGATCCCAGTCAGTTCGAGCTTATCACCCGGGACTCTGAGGGAATCCTGATCGTCACCGGCGGCGCCGGGAGCGGCAAGACCACCATCGGCCTGCACCGCATCGCCTTCCTGGCCTTTCAGCGGCCCAAGCGCTATCGGGCGGATCGAATGCTCGTGGTGGTGCCGGGCAAGGCCCTGGCATCGTACATCGAGCGGGTGCTTCCGGATCTGGGGCTTCCGGGCGTGGGAGTGCGGACCCTGTCTGACTGGTTGCGCGGCCAGCGGAGGCGCACCCTTCCCAAGCTGACCATCCGCTCGGGAGCCGAATCCAGCGACGCGGTGCGCGTGGTGAAGAAACACCCCGCCATGCTCGAGCTCATCGACCGGCTCGTGGAGGAGCAGCTGACAGACGTCCGGGAGGAGCTGGCAAAGGCTCTCCTCGGGCGCCCCGGCGCCGAGGCTGTCCTCGATGCCACCCATCGGTTGAGCAGCGGGCCGCTGCTGCAGCGCCTGCGCGCATTGTCGGAGTGGGTTCGAAAGCCCCTGCGCAATGGGGACGGCCGGTTGGGGGCCGAGACCCAGGCGGCCGTGGAGGCGGTGCTCCGGCGTAAGCTGCCCGACGCCGAGCGGGTCGTCGAGCTCTGGGCGGAGCTCATCACCGATCGGTCGCGGCTCGGCGCCCTGACGGAGTGCGCCGACGGACCCACGCCGGGCGAGATCGAGCAGACCGTGGAGGCCTGCGCGCGGCAGACCGCCGCGGTGATGGACAGCCTGGAGGCGAAGGAGTACGAGGACGAGCCCCCCACAAACGTGACCGGGGTGGATCACCGGGAGGAGTCGGTGTACGAGGCGGAGCTCAGCCCGGAGGACGACGCGCTGCTGCTGCGGATCCACCAGCGCCTCATCGGAGAGCTGGCCGGGCCTCGCGGCCAGCGACTCGCCTACACGCACATGATGGTGGACGAGGTGCAGGATCTGAGCGTGGTGGAGCTCGCGGTGCTGCTGCGCTGCGTGGCCTCGGACGGCTCGGTGACCCTCGCCGGGGACCCGGCGCAGCGGATGGAGTTCGACACGGGCTATGAGGACTGGCCGCAGCTCATGCGCGCGCTGGACTTGAAGGGGGTGGAGGTCAGCCCGCTGCAGATCGGCTACCGGTCCACGGCGGAGATCCAGCGCTTTGCCCGGGCCGTGCTCGGGCCGGAGTGGACCGACGACGCGCCGGCCGCGTCCCGTCCGGGGGTGCCGGTGGAGGCCTTCACCTTCGGCGACCCCGGGGAGGCGGTGGTGTTTCTGGCCGACGCGCTGCGGGACCTCACGGGCCAGGAGCCCCTGGCGTCCGTGGCGCTGATCGCCCGCTACCCGGAGCAGGCCGAGATGTACTACCACGCCCTGCGCGCCGCCGACGTGGCCGGGCTGCGCCGCGTGACCGAGCAGGACTTCAGCTTCGCGCCGGGGATCGAGGTCACGGACGTGCGCCAGGTCAAGGGCCTCGAGTTCGACTACGTGCTCCTGCTCGACGTCAACGCCGAGTCCTACAACGACACGTCCGAGTCCCGGCACCTGCTGCACATCGCCGCCACCCGCGCCGCCCACCAGCTCTGGCTCATCTGCCCGGGCAAGACCTCCCCCGTGCTCGACGACGCCTCCTAGCCTGTGGCGCTGTTTGAACCAGTGTCCATGAGACCCTGGTTAGAGCGTCAGCTTCTCGCGGACGTCGGTCTGGTAGGCGGCGGCGAGCTGCTCGGCGGCTTCCTTGGCCGCGTCGGTGAGCTGGTCGGGGACCTTGATGGAGAGCTCCACGTACAGGTCGCCGCGGTTGCCGGTTCCCGGCTTGGGTGCGCCCTTGCCGCGCAGGCGCAGCCGCTGCCCGGACTGGGAGCCGGGCGGGATCTTCATCATCACCCTGCGGTTCAGGATGGGGACCTCCACCGACGCGCCGTTCACGGCCTCGGGGATCGTGATGGGCAGGGTCAGGTAGAGGTCGTCACCCTCCCGGCGCAGGAACGGGTGCGGGTGCTGGTGCACCGTGATGATGAGGTTGCCGGGCGGTCCTCCGTGAATGCCCGGCTCGCCCTTGCCGCCGAGGCGGATCATGCCGCCGTCCGCGACCCCGGCCGGGATCTTGACTTTGAGGCGGGTGGGCTGGTAGGTGGCGCCGCGGCCGCGGCAGATGTGGCAGGCCAGGGCCTCGGACTGGCCCGAGCCGCCGCAGGCGGGGCAGGTGGTCTTCAGGGCGCCGCCGCCGATGGACAGGACGCCGCTGCCGCCGCATTGCTGGCACGGGCTCTTGGTGGCGTGGACCGACTTGCCGCTGCCCTTGCAGGACGTGCAGGGCTGGGGCAGGTTGGTGTTGATCTCGATCTCGGCACCCCGGAGCGCCTCGAGCAGGTCGATGGTCAGCTCGGATGTCACGTCCGCGCCGGTCTGCGGGCGCTGGACCCGGGCCCCTCCTCCGCCGCCGAAGAACTGGCTGAAGATGTCTCCCAAGCCGCCCTCGCCGCCGAAGCCGCCGAAGCCGCCTCCGCCGCCGCCTGCACCGCCGGCGCCGCCCGCGCCGCGCCCTCCGACGTGGGAGCTCCACGTTCGATACTGCCGCGCCCTTTCGGGATCGAAGCCCATACGCTCGGCGTCGGGTCCGAACTCGTCGTACATCTGGCGCTTCTCCGAGTTGCCCAACACCTCGAAGGCTCCGTTGAGCTCCTTGAACTTGTCCTCGGCGCCCGGATCCTTGTTCAGATCCGGGTGGTATTTCCGCGCCAGCTTCTTGTACGCCTTCTTGACCTCTTCGTCCGACGCACCCCGGGAAACCCCGAGTATTTCATACAGATCCTTTGCCATGTCTACCTTCTGAACCTGGCCGATAATGTAATCATTTATCTACTTTCGTAAACCCTTGGCCCGGTGGAGGTCTCAGAAGGGCGGCAGTGCCCCGGTCGGGATGTCGTACACCGTGATCGAATGCGCGGAGAAAGCCGCGTTGGTGGAGTGGAACCCGACCCCTCCCTCGGCCAGCGCCGAGCTGTCATAGGACTCCACCACGGCTCCGGGGCTGCCGAGCAGCTCGCAGCCGAACCAGCCTCCGATGGCGAGCAGGCGAATGGTCACATTGGTTCCCGGGGCGAGGGTGCTGCCGATGCTGGAGGTCGCGCGCTCAGAGGGTGCGCCGCCCACCCAACGCCACAGGGTCAGGCTCCCCTGCGGATCCAGGGCGCACCACCAGAAGCCGGCCGGCGCGTCGATCTGCTGGACCCGGACAATGGGACCGAAGGCCGTCGGGAGGGCGGCGGTGGCGTCCAGCGTGGCCACGACCTCCACCAGGATCTCTCCGGTGAACCAGGTGCTCGGCCCGGGCCAGGCGTTGGCGTCCAGGCTCGAGGCGTCGAGCTGGTGCAGTCCGGCGGTGTCCTGCATCCAGCTCCCGCCCGCGGTTAGCCAGCCGGTTCCGGAGCCGTCGAGCGGGTCCTGAAAGAGCACCGTGTTGAACAACAGGGGCCAGTAGTCGTCCACGTCGAGGATGGTGTCACCGTCGTCGTCGGGGTCGCAGGCGTCGCCGAGGCCGTTGCCGTCCGTGTCTTCCTGCAAGGGATTGTTGACCGCCACGCAGTTGTCACACAGGTCGCCCCGGGAGTCGCCGTCGCTGTCGAGCTGCGAGGCGTTGGAGGTGGCCGGGCAGTTGTCGCAGATCGTGCCCACGTGATCCCCGTCCGGATCGTGCTGGTCGGGGTTCCACCGCCCCGGGCAGTTGTCACAGAGGTCCCCGATTCCGTCGCTGTCGCTGTCCGTCTGGTCATTCGGGATCGTGGGGCAGTTGTCGCAGGCGTT
Source organism: bacterium (assembly GCA_043825095.1). Taxonomy (GTDB): domain Bacteria; phylum Myxococcota_A; class Polyangia; order HGW-17; family JAJRWW01; genus JBDRSE01. The sequence continues at coordinate 18,869 of JBDRSE010000133.1, read as the reverse complement.
GCCGAAGCCGTCGGAGTCTGCGTCCTGCTGGAGTGGATTGGAGTGGGCCTGGCAGTTGTCACAGAGGTCCCCGACGCCGTCGAGGTCCATGTCCCCCTGGCCGGGGTTGTACACCAGCGGGCAGTTGTCGCAGGCGTCCCCCAGCGCGTCGGAGTCGGAGTTCTCCTGGCCGGGATTGGCCACGTGCGGGCAGTTGTCGCACAGGTCCCCCACGCCGTCTCCGTCCTGATCCCCCTGGCTGGGATTGGACAAGCCGGGGCAGTTGTCGCAGGCGTCCCCCTGCGCGTCGGAGTCGGAGTTCGCCTGGCCCGCGTTGGGAGTGTCCGGGCAGTTGTCCAGCAGGTTGGGCACGCCGTCCCCGTCGATGTCGTTCTCTGTGCCGCCGTCGTCGGCCGCGTCGGCGGTGACGCCGGTGTCGTGGGTGCTCGAATCGGGTCGTGGGGGTGGAGAGAAGCCGCTCGTATCGAACACGCAGCGAGACAGAAACGCGACGCAGACGAGAGGAGGAATCCAGCCGAATCTCGAGCGGCCATCGCGGCGAACGTTCACGACGGCATCATACCACGGGCTGCAAAATCCGTCCTCGTTCCGAGGGGGGCCACGGTCTCCCAGAGTCCTACAGCGCGAACTGCAGGGAGAGGACGAAGAGGTCGTCGTCCAGGTCCGGGAAGAAGGGTTTGTCCGTGCGGTGGAGGATGGCGTTGAACTGGAGCTTCACGTTTCGCCAGTAGCGATAGGAGAGGCCCACGGTGTAGTTCGCCTTGTGGGTCCAGGCGCCGGCCTCGTCGGATTCCGTGGAGTAGCGCTCGTAGCGGAACCCGAGCACGATGTGGTGCCTGCGGTCCAGGGCGCCGCGCGTGGCTTTTCGAAGGAGCGGCTGGAGGTCCCAGAGCAGATAGGCGGCGCCGCCGTAGTAGCGGAAGTCCTTCCTCCCGTCGAGGTTCGCGTCCTCGTCGATCTGACCGTAGCCGCCCAGGGCGCCGAGCTCCAGGCCGATGCTAGCGAAGCTCTGCGTCAGGTTGCCGGAGCCGCTCATGCGGGCGAGGTCCAACACCACCCTGCCGCTGTTGAAGACCACGTTGTCGTGCCGGTTGTAGTTGAAGTGACCGCCCAGCTTGATGACCCCCGGCCAGGGCTCCAGCTCGGCCCGCACGCCATAGAAGAACTGCGCCTTGTTCGTGATCAAAAAGCCCCGGGCGGAGTCACCGGAGATGAACAGGTTCGCCCCCAGGCCGTTGCCCATCATGAACAGCACCCGGCCGGCGAAGCGGCGCCACCTGTGCCCGACCTCCAGGCCGAGGCCGAAGTCCCGGCGATAGGAGCGGTTGCCGTGAAACAGGGACGAGGCGTAGTTTGTCTTGGACAGTGAGTAGTCGGCCAGGGCGTCCGAGAGCTCGGTGCGGAGCACGAAGTCGAGGTCCCGATCGGGCCGGAGGTTTTCGGCCGTGGACGGGATCCGGAACTGCCCGATCTTCACCGTGAGCCACCTCACCGGGCGCCACACCGCCGCGATGTCGAGCATGCCCGGGTCCCCCTCGAGCTTGAGCAGCAGCTCCGCTCCCAGCTTGTCGCCGAGGAGGGACACGTTCATTCCGAGCCGGAGCCGATGCAGCCGAAACCCGCTCGTATAGTCAGCGGCCTCGTCCCCGCTCGGGTGCTGGATGAGCCCCCGGGCGTCCTCCATCTCCTCCACGATGGTCATCCAGGCCTGGAAGTAGCCGTAGACCTCGAGGTTGTCGTTGATGCGCTCCGCGGCTGCGGGGCGCGGCGCCGAGCAGAGGAGGAAACCGGCGAGGAACGCCCTGCTGAAGAGTCGGCCGAGCATGCTTTCGTGTCAGGGCGTCGTGACCCCGTAGCCGTACACGAGCACCTCGACGTCGTCGATGTACGCCCAGCCGCCGTTCCGGTAGTCGAAGTCCTCGTAGCCCGCCGGGAGCGGGTTGACGCGGATGGCGATCACGCCGCGCACCATGGCGCCGGCGTTGTGGTCGAAGCTCGCGTCGTAGTCGTAGCCGTCCCCGCAGGTGGTGGGGGAGTAGTTGAGGCCGCGGTCCGGCATGCCCGGCGTGACCTGCGGGACGACCACCCGGTAGGGGCCCTCGCCGTTGATCTTGCCGGAGGTGATGTCGAGGTTTGAGGGATCGATGGCCAGTCCGTCGCGCTCGTAGGCGAGCAGGAGCCACTGCTCTCCGGGGATCTCGGCGCCGTCCACGACCCCGGCGGGGATGGAGTCCGGGTACTCCACGAAGCCGCACTCCGTGCCGAGGGTCGCCGTGTCCAGGCCCGCGTAGAACAGGCCGGCGGGGAAGGGGTTCAGCACGTCCTCGATGGAGAAGTCCTTGAGGTAGCCGTCGGGCGCGATGACCGTGATCCCCTCGATCGCGGTGTCGCCGGTGTCCACGCCGGCGGCCTCGAGCAGATCCACCACGCGGACGCCGCGGTAGCTGGCGTAGAAGTCGAACTGCTGCTTGTTGGAGTTGGCGAGCCCGAACTGCTCGTGATCGTCCAGCGCCTCCAGGTCCGCGAGGGAGAAGGTCTGCATGGGGGCGACCTCCTGGCCGGGCATGGACTGGTCATCGCCCGGATAGCGCAATACCGCGATCTCTTCGGCGTTGCCGTAGCCGTCGCCGTCGCTGTCGATGTCGGCGATGGCGCCGAAGGCGGCCGGATCCCGCCCGGCGTCCAGATAGTCCTGCCCGTAGGGGTTCAACGTCTCGCTGAAGCCCGTGGGCTGGGTCTGGTCGTACTCCGGATCGTGCGGGTGGATCACCATGTGGCAGAAGTCGCAGGCGTTGAACGACACGGTGCGGAGCTGGCCACCGCTGTCGTAGGTGAAGGTGCCGCCCGTGTGACAGGTTTGGCAGTCGTCGAGGCGCGTGCCCACGGTGTTGGGATACGCGTTGACGAAGTAGTTGATGTCCAGGTCGTTCTCGTGGCCCTTGTAGGCGCGGGAGGAGACGTAGCTCTCGCCGTCGTCGTCACCACAGCCGGTCCCGATCAGGCCGACCGCTGCAAGAAGCATCGACAGGGTGAGCAGTTTGATTTTCCGTTGCATGGATCTGTCCTTCTCCTGATGAACGTTGCGCGCTTTGGTCAGGTGCTGGCAGTGGGCGCCACGAGCCTGCCGAGGGGTTCGAATGAGTACCCGGGGGCCTGGGCCGACGTCCTGGTGTCCAGCCAGCCGATGAGACGATCGAGGAAGCTCGCCACCGTGGGGTGGCCGAACAGCGGCGCCGGCACGGCGAGGCGGTAGGTCTCGTCCAGCAGCGGCACGTAGGGCTGGTGGGTCAGCTCGGCGGCCACCTGAATGACGATTCCGGCGTCGGCGTGCCCCTGGCTCACGGCGAGGGCGACCTCGAGGTGAGACGTGAAGGGCCCGACGGTCTTGAGCTGCTGCATGGAGTGACCCGCGCCGCGGACGAGGGACTCGGTGAGCCGATAGGTTCCGGCTGCCTTCTGCCGGATGGCGAAGCGCAGCCCCTGCTCCACCACGTCCGACAGGGAGCGCACTCCGGCCGCGTGCGCCTTGGACACCACGAGCACCTGGTGTCGGCCGAAAAGACCGATCAGGTAGGTCGGGGGTTGGGGACGGAGCGCCTCCTGGAGGTCGTCGTCCGCGACGTGGATGCCCGCGAAGTGCGCTCGTCCCTCACGCAGGGCGGTGAGCCCGGCAAAGCTGCCCACCCGGGCCGAGACGATCGCCTGGTCGATGATCGACCGCACCTTGCCGATGGCCTGGTCGAGCAGCCAATCGTCACTGCCCTGCAGGACGAGCATCCGGTCCACCAGGGCTCCCATCACTCCGGCGTCGGGGTGGATGGTGTGCTGGCGGACCCACTGATCGATGAGCTCTTTTTCGAAAAGCCACTTGCCGCAGATGCGCGCGGCCGGGAGCTTGCCGTCCCGCACCATGGCGTAGATTTTCTTCTCGTTGAGCCGCAGGTACTTGGCGACCTCGCTCGTGGTCCAGTAGCCCATGAAAAAGCCTCAACCATCGAAATCATGATGGTTTTCTGTCAGGGACGATTGGTGTCTTGGGGATGAATTTAACAGAAAAGAACAAATAATGACAAGTAATAACTAAATGACACAATGATTCAAATAAATTAGTAATTACAGAGTATTATAGAGGAGCGTTGTACGACCGGATCACGCTTGCCGGTCAAGGGCTCACAGCTAATGAATCAATACCTCCACCGGCACGTTCGTGTCGAAGGTGTTGCCATTGCCGAGCTGGCCTTGATTACCGTTGCCCCAGCAGCGAGCCGTGCCGTCCGTGAGGAAGGCGCAGGTGTGCCAAGGGCCGCAGTCGACGCCGAGGCCATTGGCGCCGATGTTGGAGACCTCCACAGGGACGTTGGTGTCGTCCTCGGCGCCGTTGCCGAGCCGGCCGGACGCTCCCATTCCCCAGCAGTAGATGGTCCCGCTCTGGGTCACGGAGCAGGTGATGCTCGTGCTCGCAGAGATCGTCATGGCGTCGGTCAAGCCGATGACATCGACCGGGCTTGGGCTGTTGTCAAAGGTTCCGTTGCCGAGCTGACCGCTCTCGTTTGCGCCCCAGCAACGGATAGCGCCGTTCACCGTCAGCACGCAAGTGTGATTCTGGCCCGCCGCGATCTGCGCCGCGTCCGCAACGCCCGCGACCTCGACCGGCACCTCGCTCCGCTGCCCCACCCCCCCTTGGCCGTCCCCAAGCTGACCACTTTCATTGTCTCCCCAGCACCGAGCGGTGCCGTCCTCGAGCACCGCGCAGACGTGGTGTCCGCTCACCGCGATTGTCTCCGCCGGCAGTGGCAGCGTGATGGTGACTGGGACCGACGACATGTCCACGATGTCGCTGAGACCAAGCGATCCGTAGCTGTTGCTGCCCCAGCATCTCACCTCACCACCGGAAACGATGGCGCAGGTGGTATCGGAAGCTGCTGAGACAACCTCACCTGTTTCAATACCTAATACCTCTGTCGGTGTATTCCGTAGAGCGAGGGAATCGTCCCCAAGCTGTCCACGGTTGTTCTCGCCCCAACATCCCATCGTCCCGGTCTTGGTGATTGCGCAACTGTGGAATTGGCCGCTCTCGAGCGCAGTGGGTTCGGTAGCGAGATCTTCCAGTAATACCCGCACCGGAACGAGCTGCATTCCAACCAAATCCTCACCAGCCCCGAGCCAGCCGCCGCCCCAACAACGAGCGGAGCCGTCGGCGAGCACGGCACAGGTATTCTGTTGCGCGCATGAGATGCTCACGACCGCACAATCTTCCACGCACGCTGGGTGCTCACCCTCCTGGCAGATCCCGTCTCCGCAGACTCCCGAGCAGGCGCTCGTGTCGATCGCGCACGCCTGACACGAGATTGCACCGGGGCCGTAGCCCATGGTCTCGCAGGTCTCACTGCCGAAATCGGCACCGTCACAGGCCTCGCCTAAATCCTCATCCAGGTTCCCGTCGCCACAGTAGCGCTGGCAGTCGGCCGAGCAGGTCGGGTCATTGATCCGGTTCCCGTCGTCACATGCTTCCCCGGGCTCGATCACCGCATTGCCGCAGACACTCCCAGCGTTGTTGTTGCTCGGTCCTGCCGCGCCGCAGGCGCCTATGTATAGCGTTGAGAGGATGAGAAACAAGCGGCGTTGCAGCTTCATGAACTTCGTCCTCGTCATCGGGTGGTCCCTTCATCAGTCGTGACAAGTGAGTAGCGGGTCTACGATTGTGAAAGAGTGAATTCTGACCTCGTAGCGTTCCGCATTCGAGTGCTGCGAGTAGGTTCCGACGAAGGTTAGCCCGCCTTCACTGATGTCTCCAGATGTCACACGTGCCTTTGACAGCGCGAGCAGCGCGTCCGAGCTCGGATCGTCGAAGCACCGGAAGTGGTTCACGGAGCCGTCGAGATACAGGGTGAGCGCATCGGGTGGATCAGATACAAACTTCTCGCACCAGGGCAGCATCACGCCGAACTCGAGGCCCAACTTCAGATACAATCTTGGCTCGTACACGCCGTATTCGGCGCCGTTGGCGTCCTCGTCAAGGGTCGCGATCGCGAATCTCAGATCGTAGGTTTGTCCGGAAAAATACTCGATCTCCGTCTGCGTGACAGTCACCTCTCCACGGCCGGAGTAGGCGTCATAGACGTCATCTGGCAGGACTGGATAATCCGGCCAGCAGATGTATGGGGGACCGGTCGCGTCACAGCCAGGAACGAAAAAAAACAGCCATGCCCAGATGATCGGAAGGCTGATCAGCCCTGGATTGACGACGAACTTCCGAGCTGTCTGTGTCGTACGTACTTGGCTCATCGATCTGCTATTTCCTCAACTCTCCGTGAAGCACTGCCAGTCGCAGCCGTCGCCGTTGACGGTGTTTCCGTCGTCGCACTCTTCACGCGGGTGCACGACCCCGTCGCCGCAGATCCCGGCTCTACTGCACTTCAGGCGCGGCTGAGGGTCCTCTCCCTTTTGGAGCCATTGCCAGTGGGTCCTCAGGGGGTTGGGCATCATGCCGAGGTTGAAGTCCAGCGTGTAGGGAGCGCCGCCGATGCCACGCCAGAATGGCCACTTCCAGTAGCCGTCCAGTCTCACATCGTTGTCGTCCTGGCTCCGCACACGAATGGTGTACTGGCCGCTGATGAAGGCCGTCAGGGAGAGATGTAAGGCGTTGTCCAGACCGATTGCAGAGGAGCTGTAGTATCCGGTAGCAGGAGCCGGACCCCAGGGTGTATTCGAGCACTCCAGATCGAGCTGAGGGTTGCCGCTGCTTGCCACGTCGTGTACTGAGCACATATTGAAGTTCCAAAGATAGCCGCGCTGGGCAAAATACTCGTTTGTCCTGTTCCCTCTGTCGTCCCAACCGCAGCAGGTGCCTTCAGAGCACGCGTCACGGCACTCGAGCTGGCTAGGATCGGTCAACACCGGGCGGTAATCGTTGGCGACTGCGCCTGGAGCCTGCTCGTAGCTGTCTGCATGGTCAGTATCTCCGCTCCAGAGGCCTCTGACCATGAAGTTGTTTAGGATGGTTTCGCTCATGGTCGTGTCTGAGTGTCTGCCGGGCCCATCGACATCGATAGCTGCGGGCACCTTGCCACGGTACGTGACGTTCAGATGCTCACCTTCCTCCAACCAGATCTGAAAATAATCTGCGTCCTTGGGTGCGATGCGCTCAGCGATCTGGTAGCTTCCGAGGGTCTGCTCGATGTTCTCCCCGTTGCACCAACGCGGCACCGAGTAGATGCTCGAGTAGATCGTTCCTCCGCCCGTCCGCCCCTGGAAGGAGGAGGTGTCAGTCTCCGGCCGGTATGGCGGCAGGTCGTGCTCCAGGTACACGTGGATGTCGTACTCCGTGTTGGGCCGGAACGTTCCGGGTTGCCCGCGGAAGAGACGGAAGAGCACCTCGCCGGGCTGCTGCTGCGCGTAGACGTTGGGCAGGTGCAGAGAGACGGTCCACAGGTCTGTGGCCATCCCTGGCTGTGGTCCGGGCACGGTTGTCTTGACGAAGATGGATGTGGGATTCGGCGGGATATACTGAGACCCGTCGTGGCGTCCAATCCTCGGCAGGAGCAGGAGGTTGGTGCCGTCGTCGGCCCGGTCCACCCGGATCACGTAGCGCATGTTCCAGTTGGTTCCGCCCTGCTGCGACGAAACGAACGGACCGGCCGGACGCGTGGGATCTCCAATGTCTGTCCGGTCAGCCATCCGGGTGGCTGGGTAGTGCTGGAACTTCCAGAAGTGGGAATCGTCGTGCTCGACGAAGGTCCCGCTGCGCTTCTCCGCATAAAGGCCTGCAAAGCTCACCGGGAGGGTCTGGCCCAGCCGGTACTCGCGGTTCAGGTCGAAGGTGGAGTCCGCGCCGCGGCTCGTGCCCGTGATCTGGTTTTCGGCCGGCGCGAGAATAATGGCAGACTGGGTCAGGCTCCCGCCATGACCTTTCACGAGTGCGTAGAACCAGCCGCTGCGCTTCGGAGTGAAGGTGAGACTGGGCTGGAAGATGCCTGCGATGCTCGGGCAGTAATCGGGTACGTCCTCCACGACAACAGAGTCGATGTCGAGACCTGTAGACTGGGGATTGGGAACGTCGTAGTCTCCACTCTTGCCTGGTAGGACGTTGCACTTCGAGTTCCAGGCCACCACGTTGGGCGTCCCACCGGTCTTGTGCGAGCCAACGCGATAGAGCTCAATTGTCTGGTCCACAGCTCCGAATGTGTACAGGTTGTATCGTACACCAGCAGAGCCGAAGAAGTTCACCCACTTCTCGGACAGCTCCGGCGTGTAGGCGATGTTCGTGATCAGCGCCTCGTTGCGGGAATTGGTCATGGCGTGGGCATGGCTCGGGTCGGCGGAGACCCGCACGGGAATCCGCTCGTCAAAGTAAGCGAGCCAGTCGTGCTGCGCGGCCGCTCGGTAGATCTCGACATTGTTCCGCTTGACGAAGTTGGGGCCGAGGAACACCTCATCGTCATCGACAAACTCGAATCGGTGGGCGTGGTCCCACTCGAGGAGCAGGTCCATGATGCCATAGGCGTTCATGATGAAGTAATAGAGCCCCGTGGAGGCCCAATCGTGCGCCCGGTATTGACAGAACAGCGGCTCTTGGTGGTAGTCGGCGGACTGGAAGTAGGCCCAGGGGATCGAGGGGTCAGTGGAGTATGCGCCGATGGTGTTCATGAGCTGCGTGTATACGCCAGCGAAGGCCCTCGCGTTTCTGTACCAATGACTGTGATTCGTATCCGCGATTAGGGAGGAGTACGCGTTGTTGCCCTCGAAGAGGCGTTTTGCGTCGTTCGACTCGTCCTGTCCCACGATCCATCCATCGGCCGCCCAATTTGCGAAGACTGATGCCGGGAAGTACTCTGCCAATGCCTCAGCCTTGGCTCTTGCGGTATTGTTGTCATTGTCGGAACCCAAGTCGAAGGGCATCACGTTCGATACCCAGTGTCCGTACTCGTGGGCAAGGGTCGGTAGAAGAGCGGCCTTGTTTGCGGCCACGTCGGAGTGAATGGAGGCTGCCGGACGGCGTGCCCCGTTCGGTGTCGCGAAACCGCCTAGCCGGCGAGACGACGGACGACGCGGGGATAGCCGCTGGTGTCCGGGGGGTGGAGCCTTCTCCAGAGCCAGACGACGAGCACGAACAGGGCCAGGGATCCGAGGGTGGCAAGGGCAGTGGCGATTCCTGCGCGCTCGGTGTTCCAGTCCGCTGCCACCAGCCGGTGGAACAGGATGGCAGTGGCCACCATCAGGAGGGTTGGGACCGCGTAGATCCAGACCGCGGCCGAGAGCGCTGCCTTGGCATCGATTTCCACCTCGACCTGCTCTCCCGGGGCGGCCTGGATGCCGTTCACCGCCTTGAGCTCACGCAGGTCCGAGCCGCCCAGGGAGTGGCAGACACCGGCAGCGGCGCAGCCCTCGCAGGCCGAGGCCTTGGGGATTTCGATGATGGCGAGCTCACCGTCGGTCCGTAGGACGCGCCCGATTTCTCGTATGGGGCCTTCGGCTGGCATGTCGCTATTGTGAGCACTCAGGGGCAGGGAAGCAAGAAAACCGTGTATGTGTCCTCGGGTGTGCTATTTGCGGCACCTTCCGAGCGTAGCGAGGGTACCCCCGGAGGGGGCGGAGGGGGCGAAGTGAGCCACGAAGTGGCGGATCGATCTCCGGAAAGGTGCCCCTTTGCTCGGTGCCGATTCCAGAGCGACAGATCCGCCGCTCCGCGGCTCAAGACACCCCTCCCGTCCCCTCAAGGGGTAGCCCGCGCTGCGCGCGGGGGCGCTGTGCCGTCTACACCGTGAACGGTTACAAAACCGCTAAGCCGCCCGCTTGCGGCGGAGCATCACGGCGTTCATCCCGGCGATGAAGAAGCCGAGGGCGATGAAGGCGCCGGGGGGCAGGATCATGACGAGGATGGGGTTCGAGGACTTGGACAGGAGCCGGAACTGCACCAGCTGCTCCTGGTACTGCCACAGGGTCAGGGTTCCGTTGCCGAGCATCTCGCGCACACTGCCGAGGAGACAGAGTGTGGCGGTGAAGCCGAGCCCCATGCCGATTGCATCCAGCACGGATTTGCCCACGGTGTTCCGGGAGGCCCACGCTTCGGCGCGCCCGAGGATGATGCAGTTCACGACGATCAACGGGATGAACAGGCCGAGGCTCTGGTACAGGTTGAAGACAAAGGCCTCCAGCAACATCTCCACGAGAGTCACGAAGGTGGCGATGACCACGATGAAGCAGGGGATCCGGACCTTCTTGGGGATCAGGTTCCGGATCAGGGAGATGCAGATATTGGAGCCGAGCAGCACCGCCGTGGTGGCGACGCCCATGCCCAGCCCGTTGTAGGCCGACGTGGTGACCGCCAGGGTGGGGCAGAGCCCCAGGAGCAGCACCAGGACGGGGTTTTCCTGCCAGAGGCCGCGGGTGACGATCTTCGTGGTGTCGCTCATCTCACCGCCTCCATCGGCTGCGCGGCCATGGCAGCCATGGCAGGTTGCGTGGCCGGCGCGGGCTGCAGGACCGGCTCCGTCGCGGGCTCGGGCTGCATCGCGGGCGCGGGCTGCATCGCGGGCGCGGGCTGCCCCGCGGGCTCGGGCTGCCTTGCCGCGTCCGTGGCCTTCTTCTTCCGGCCCTTCACCGTGGTCAGGATGACCTGCCGGTTGAGGTTCCACACCGCGAGCGCCTTCTGCACGATCTCGGTGACGGCCCGGGAGCTGATGGTGGCGCCGGAGACGGCGTCCACGAACCCGAGCTGGGGGTTGTCCTTCTTGGTGACCCACAGCTTGCCGTCGGAAGTCTTGTCCTTCCCCTGGAGGTCGCGGCCCTCGTAGGCCTTGCGGAAATCGTAGTCGGTCACTTTGGATCCGAGCCCCGGCGTCTCGCTGTGCTTGAGGATCAGGACCGCCACGTCGGCGCCCTTTTTGCCCATGAATTTGCGGATCTTACCAGTGCGTGCGTCGATCCCGACGAGCACCTGGATTTCTCCGGAGTAGGTCTTGTTCTTGTTGCCGTTGGAGCTCTGCATGATGGCCACGGCGAGCACCGGCGCCGACCCGTCGGCCTGCTTGATCCGGCAGCGGTACACGTCGGTTTTCCGGCCCTTGGCGTCCTTGACCTTCACGGCGTCCTCGACCGGGTTGTTCGTGCACTTCGGCAGCACCTTCTTGATGCCCGCCAGCTTCACGCGCTCCCGGGCGGCCTTGATCCGCGCCTTGGTGGCGTTGTTGGCCGCGGCGAGGGCTGCGCCGGCGACCAGCGCCACCGCCATCAGGGTCAGGACCAGCTTGGCCATGGAGTCTTCCTGATGGGCCGGGGGCGCCGGCTGCTGCTTGGCGGGGCCTTTTGCTTCGTCGGTCATTTGCTCGCCTCCGGCTCCGCCCAGGGCTTCAACCCGTACTTCTTCGGTCGCGTGGCGCGCTCGATGAGCGGGGTGAACGCGTTCATGATCAGGATGGCGAAGCTGACGCCCTCGGGAAATCCTCCCCAGAGCCGAATGATCATCGTCAGCAATCCGCACCCGAGCCCGAAGAGGATCATCCCCACGGGGTAGGTCGGTGAGGTAACGTAGTCGGTGGCCATGAAGAAGGCGCCGATGATGATCCCGCCGGTCAGGACGTGGAAGACCGGATCCACGTACCGGGTGGGGTTGGCCAGGTGGCTCAGGCCGGCAACCAGGATCACGCCCAGCAGGAAGGAGACCGGGATGTGCCAGCTGATGTAGCCCTTGAGCAGGAGCACGGCGGCGCCGAGCAGCAGGAGCAGCGCGGACACCTCCCCGATGGAGCCGTTCATGTTCCCCACGAAGAAGTCGGAGTACTGAAGCGCCTCTGCGGTGCCTCTTTTCCAGTGCTCTTTGACCACGGCGAGGGGTGAGGCGCCGGTGACGACGTCGACCTTGGCGGCCAGGGCGGCCAGCGCGGCGGAGCTCTTGGCCGAGGTGTACTCGAGGGTTTTTCCGGCGCTGTCGAGCCAGGTGGTGGACATGCCGTAGATCTTGAGGGGCTTGTCGGCCGCCTCTTGGAGCGGAAGCGGCCACTTGGTCATGGGTCCGGGGAAGGCGATGAGCAGGAACACGCGGGCGGTGAGCGCCGGGTTGAAGGGGTTGTGTCCCAGGCCTCCGAACACGGCCTTGGCCACCACGACGGCGACGAAGGCGCCGATCAGGCAGATGACCACGGACGCCCCGGGGGGCATGGTCAGTCCCAACAGCAGGCCCGTCAGGGCCGCTGAGCCGTCCTGCACCGCGGTCTTGCCCTTGGTGTACCACTGGACAACGGCCTCGAAGACCACCGCGCCGCCGGTGCACGTGGCCAGGACCATCGCGCCGTCCAAGCCGAACTTGTAGATCGCCCACGCCGTTGCCGGAAGAAGACAGGCGAAAACGGTCCACATGATCTTGGAGGTCGACTCCGAGGAGCGAACGTGTGGTGACGAGGCGACCGTCAGCGGGTGCGGCGCGAGCTCTTCCTCGGCGACGGCCTCCCCGGCGGCGACGGCCTCCCCGGCGGCCGCCGGTTTTGCGGCCTTGTCAACGGGAGGCGCGGCGGCGCCCTGGGCGTCGTCGCCTGCCTCTTTCGCACCCGTATCGGGTGCGTCCTGTTTCTTGTCTTTGTCTTCCGCTGCCATGATGGCCGCTCCCTACGCGCGTCGTCAGCTAGTTACTACCCTTGGACTCGGCTGCCTTGGCCAGGGCCTGCTGTTGTCGGTTCCAGAGCTTGGCGTACCGGAAAAACTGCACGAGCGGTCGATTCGCCGGGCAGGAGAACGCGCAGCATCCGCACTCGATGCAGTCGTTCACGTCCAGCGCGTTCACCTCATCCCACAGCTCTACCTCGCTGTAGTTCCCCATCTCGTTGGGGCACAGCCGGATGGGGCAGGCCCCCACGCAGCGGCCACAGCGGATGCATGCCTCGAATTCCCCCGAGGCGAGCTGCTCCTGCTGCAGCACCAGCACGCCCCCGGTGGCCTTGATCACAGGGACGTCCGTGTTGTGAACCGCGCCGCCCATCATGGGGCCGCCGAGGATCACCCGGCCGGGCGTCCCCTTGTAGCCGCCGGCCCGCTCGATGTAGGTCTTCACCGGTGTGCCTACGCGACCGCGCACGTTCACCGGCTGGTTGACCCCCTCACCGGTGACCGTGGTCACTCGGGAGATGAGCGGTCTGCCGTAGCGGACGGCGTCATCTACCGCGGCGCAGGTCGCGACGTTCTGCACCACCACGCCGCAGTCCATGGGCAGCCCCCCCGTGGGCACCTCCCGCCCGAGCAGCGCGTCGATGAGCTGTTTCTCACCGCCCTGCGGGTACTTCACGTGCAGCCCTGCGACGCGCACTCCGCCGGCCTTGCCGGCGGCCCTCTCCATGGCCTTGATGGCCTCGGGCTTGTTCTCTTCGATGCCCACGATGCCGGTTTTGGCGCCGAGCACCTTCATGACGGCCAGGAAGCCGGAAATCACCCGATCCGGCTCCTCCTGCATCAGCCGATCGTCGGCCGTGAGGTAGGGCTCGCATTCGGCGGCATTGAGCAGAACCGAGTCGATGGACTTTGCCGGAGGAGGGGAGAGCTTCACGTGCGTGGGGAAGGCTGCGCCGCCCAGTCCGACGATCCCGGCGCTGCGGATCCGCTCCTTGATCTCGTCCGCGGACAGCTTGGCGGGGTTTTGCTCCTTGGGCAGGTCGATCCACTTGTCCTCCCCGTCCGCCTCGATCACCACCGCCTCCTGCAGCAGGCCGAAGGGATGGGGGTACAGCCCGATGTCTTTGACCGTGCCGGAGATGGGCGCGTGGATCGGAACCGAGACGAATCCGGATGCCTCCCCGATCTGCTGCCCGACCAGCACCTGCGCCTTTTTGTCCACCACGGCCTTGGCCGGCGCCCCGATGTGCTGGTTCAGGTGCACGATGGCGACGTCCGGCGGGGGGAGCTCCTCGATGGCTGCGCCGCTCGACAGCTCCTTTGCATACCGCGGATGAATACCGCCCTTGAAGCTCGCGGACATGGCTACTCCGTCCCTTTCTCGGGCGACTCGGGCGCGTCGTCCTTTTGGGAGTCGACCGCCGGCTTGGCCTCGGGCTTCGCCTCCGGCTTGGCCTCGGTCAATTGCTCGTCCTTGGTTGTGTCCGCAGTGGGCCCGGCGGCGGATTTGGCGGGCTCGAGATCCTGTTTTGAGATGGAGGCGGGCCGGGCCGGCTTGGTCTCCTCGTCGTTGATGGTGACCTTGGCCTCGTTCTTTTCGTCGGCCTTGGCCTTGGCGGCCTTGGCCGCGGCAGCCTTCTTCTTCTCCGCCTGCGCGGCAGCGCGTTCTGCTGCCTTGAACTCGGTTTGTTGCGCTTTGAGCTGGACGCGGGCCTCTGGATCCGTGAGCCATGCCTGTCGCTCGTAGCTGTCCATGTCCCAGATGGAGCCCGGAGTGCACACCAGCGCGGCCGCGGGCACGTCCTTACTCCCCTCCCCATACAGGACCCGGGCGTGGCCGGTGACCATCTCGAAGGAGCTGGCATCCCGTTTGGAGCACAGCTTGCAGGCGATGCAGCCTACGCTGCACACGGCCTTGGTGTTCTTGCCGGGGTCCTGCGAGGAGCACAGGATGTGCACCCGGCGGTCTTTGGGCACCATCTCGATGAGGTCCCGGGGGCACGCCTTGACGCAGCGACTGCAGGCGATACACCGCTCGGGTACGATGTACGCCAGGCCGTCCGAGGTAAAGGCGACAGCGTCGTCCTCGCAGACAGCGGAGCAGCTCCCGAGCCCGATGCAGCCCCATCGACAGTCCTTGTTTCCACCACTGACGAGCACGGCGGTGCGGCAATCCTGAGGCCCTACGTACTCGGATCGATCCGGCGCCACGTTCCGCCCGCCGGCGCACTTGACCAGCGCCACTTTCTCCACCACGGCCACGGCCTCCACGCCGAGGATCGAGGCGATTTCCTTCACGGTGACGTTGCCGCCGGGGGAGCAGAGGGTGACGTCGGCGCCGGCCACCAGGCCTTTCGCGTAGCCGCTGCACCCGGGAAAGCCGCAGGCGCCGCAGTTCGCACCGGGCAGGATGTCCGCGAGGGCCTCCACGCGGGGGTCCACCTGCACGGCGAACACCCGCGCGGCCACCGCCAATCCGACACCCATCGCCGCGCCGAGGCCGCCAAGCACGAGAATCGGAAGCAACAAGCTCATTCCGGTGTACCTCCGTTTAGACCAGGCCGGTGAAGCCCATGAATGCCAGGGACAGGATGCCGGCCACCACCAGGGCCGACGCGGCGCCCTTGAACGGCTCGGGGATGTGCGCTGTCTCCAGCCGCTCGCGGATTCCGGCGAAGAGCAGCAGCGCCAGACCGAACCCCACGGCCGCCGCCACCGAGTACACGAGCATCGGCAAGAAGCCCCGGCCCTCGTCGATGTTCATGACCGCCACGCCGAGGATGGCGCAGTTGGTGGTGATCAGCGGCAGGAAGATGCCCAGCGCCTCGTAGAGCGACGGCGACACCTTTTGGATCACCATCTCCGTGAACTGCACCAGCGATGCGATGACCAGAATGAAGACGATCGTCCGCAGGTACTCGATGTGTAGGGGCTTGAGCAACGCGACGTAGATGAGCCAGGTCACCGTTCCTGCGAGCACCAGGACAAAGGCGACCGCCATGGCCATGCCGAAGGCCGTGGAGATCCGCTTGCTCGTTCCCAGGAACGGGCAGATGCCGAGGAATTTCGCGAGGACGAGATTCCCCACGAGAATGGCGTTGATGGCCAAGATCAAGAGTTCCATGGTCTGTATCCCTTTGCTCGGGATATTAGTCCTACGGGTGGGGAAGACAAGGCCATAATTCGGAAAATTCTGCGGAGATCGGCCCCGCTTTCTTCACCGCTCGGCCGCAAGATCGCACAGGTTCCATTTGTCAGGGAAACGGCTCAAAATATCGGATTGCAGCCGGTTGACCTGGAGGCTGCATCGGCCTAGCATGTGCCTTCCCGGGGGCTGTGTCCCGCGTGGAATCGGGGAGGCAAAGAGCAGCTCGCAGCCTCGAGCCGGAGTGGGATTATTAGCGAAACCACAGATTCAGGAGGTTGAGTCAATGTCGAAATCGAATTGGATCGTGTCGGTGGTCGTGCTCGCCGCGTTCTGGGCGGCGGCGTGCGGCGTGCCCCAGGCGAAGTACGACGAGAAGATCGTCAAGATCAACGCGCTGCAGAACGACCTGGACAAGCTGCGACGGGCCAAGGAGTCCATGCAGGTTGCCAACGGGGAGCTGTTGAAGGACCTGGCCAAGGTGAAGGCCGCGCTGGCGAAGTCGAACGGCGAGCTCGCGAGCCTCAATGAGGCGCTGGCCAAGTCGGAGCAGGCCAAGGCCGAGCTGGCCAAGCTCAAGGCCAAGATCGCGGCGGAGAAGGCGCTCAACGCCGAGCTACAGAAGCAGTTCCGCAAGATGATCTCCGCCGGGCAGCTCCGCATCATCAACGTGAACGGGCGGCTGGTGATCAAGATGGCGTCCCGGATCCTGTTCAAGGCGGGACAGGCGAATTTGACCCCCGGAGGCTGGCGGGCAATGCGACACCTCGGCAAGGTGCTCAAGAAGATCCCGCGTCACTTCCAGGTGGCCGGACACACCGACGACCGCCCCATCAAGAAGTCCAAGTACAAGGACAACTGGGACCTCAGCGCGGCCCGGGCCGCGGAGGTGGTGCGCATCCTGGTCAAGGTCGGGGTGCCCGGGAAGAACATCAGCGCCGCCGCCTTCAGCGAGTTCCAGCCGGTGTCGACCAACAAGTTCCAGCGCGGCCGGCAGCTGAACCGGCGCATCGAGATCACGCTCCTGCCCGTCATCCCGCCGCGAACCAAGTAGACCGGCGCGGCGTGCGCCTGTTCGTTCGCTCGCTCGTTATTCGTCGAAGGCGTTGAAGCTGTAGCTGTCGCAGCTCGTGGCGCTGCGCGTCACCTTGACGTAGAGGTCGGCGCTGTCGTCCGCGTTGCTGCAGTCGTGGTCCAGCTTGACGTGGCTCGGGTCGCAGCAGCCGTAGGGCGCGAAGCTCGGTCCGTCGGTGACCCAGGTGCCGATGTCGCAACCCGACGAGCCGGGCAGCGGCGCGCCGTCGTCGCAGAAGAAGTAGATGCAGATCCTGTGCCCCCCGGGGTTGCTGGTGAACTGGGCTTCGGGATAGATGTAGCAGAAGGTGTCGTCGCTGTCGTGGAACACGAACCAGTCCTCGTCCCCGAGCTGGCTGAGCCGGGCGTTGGTCACGGTGAGCGTGCCGCCGCAGTCGCTGATGGAGCCGATGTCGTAGGCGTCGGCCGGGACGTCGTTGGGTTCGTAGGCGTCGTCCGGAAAGTCGATGATCTGATCACAGTTGTCGTCGGCGCCGTTGCACACCTCGGGCGCCCCGGGGTTCAGGATGGGGTCGAAGTCGTCACAGTCCTGGTCGAAGGGGTAGCCGTCTCCGTCCTTGTCGTCGTCGCACACGTCGCCGAAGGCGTCGCCGTCGAGGTTCTCCTGGTTGGGGTTCGGGATGTCGACGCAGTTGTCGTCCACGTCCGCCACGCCGTCCCCGTCGATGTCGTCTTCGCAGGCGTCGCCGATCCCGTCTCCGTCAGCGTCCGCCTGGTCCGGATTCACGGTGTATTGGCAGTTGTCCTGAACGTCGTTGATCCCGTCGCCGTCGTCGTCGATATCGCAGGGATCTCCGTCTCCGTCCCCGTCTGCGTCCACCTGGTCGACGTTGGAGATGCCCGGGCAGTTGTCCAGGTCGTTGGGCACGGTGTCCCCGTCCACGTCGCTGTCACACACGTCGCCGATTCCGTCGCCGTCCAGGTCGGCCTGGTCGTTGTTCTGCCGCTCCGGGCAGTTGTCCACGTCGTCCGGAACCCCGTCGTTGTCCGCGTCGCCCGTGGTGGCGTTGTTGTTGTTGGCGTTGGACCCGCCATCGGCGGCGTTGTCGTTCTGATTGTCCTGGTGGCTGCTGCCGTTGGAGCAGCCTGCGGCCACGAGCAGGCAGAGGGTGGCCACCAGAAGGGGCAGGGTTGTGCGGTTCATGGTCGCTCCGATCTCGGCGTGAATGTCATAGTAGCACGGACACGCTCCGCTCCGGCGGCTGACTCTGCGAAAACGGCTCGGTGCTCAGACATTCGGTTTCTCGCTGCGCTCGAAATCCGAAATTGCTGGGGCGCGTCACGGGGCGGCTGTCGCGCTGCGGCTTGACAGGGGGGGAGGGTTTGTAGTCGAAACTGATGGAGGAGGCGAATCATGGGCTGTGCTGCTCCGAACCCCATCCATTGGCGGGACTTGCGATCGCGGCCGCGGGAAATGGTGTTGGCGCAGCCGGGGGTGACTGCAGGGGTGGGGCAGGGGTATGAGGTTCGGTTTTTGAACGGGCGGGTTCTCGTGGATCCGGAGCGGGCGTCGATGAAGGAACTGGAGCCGGATCCGGAACGGATCATGAGCGAGGTGTTTCAGATTTTGGTGCTGAACTACTTGTGTGGGCCGCATGGGGGGGCGCTGACGGGCGAGGTGGTGAGTGAGAAGGAGCTACCGGCCGGGGCGACGTTCTTCCGGGGGCCCCACGAGCTGCAGGTGCACAGCGCGGTGGAGGCCTTTGGGGGGGATGCGGAGCGGTTTGAGCGGTGTGGGCGCGCGCTGGGGGGGGAGCTGGTGGACCACGGGGATCGCGCGGTGCGGCTCTGGCCCTTTCCCGAGATCCCGGTGACCTTCGTGCTGTGGCTGGTCGACGAGGAGTTCCCCGCGTCGATTTCCGTGCTTTTCGATCGCTCGATCTCTCGCTGGTTCGAGCTGGACATGGTCTTTCTGCTGGTGCAGGTGCTCAGCCAGCGCCTCGTGAGAAGTCCAGGCTAATGCACCACGGTCAGCTCATAGTCGTAGGGGCCGTAGCTGGGTAGGTCGGAGCGGAGCTGGACGATGTAGGTG
>JBDRSE010000132.1:0-2168 GCA_043825095.1 bacterium | reverse complement strand
ACGTGTAGGTCAGAAAGCACCCCGGGCTGCAGCCGTCGCCGGGCTCGTTGTTCCCGTCGTCGCACTCCTCCGTCCCCTCCATCACGCCGTCGCCGCAGATCCGCTCGTGCACGCAGGTCGCGCTGCAGCCGTCGTTGCTCGCCGTGTTGCCGTCGTCGCACTCCTCCCCGGTGTCCACCGTGCTGTCCCCGCAGTGCGGCCGCAGGCAGTTCGTGCGACACGCATCCGCGAGGAAGTCGTTGTTCCAATCCGTGCCGTTGTCACACTCCTCGTCCCCCTCCACGATCCGGTCCCCGCAGACGGGGTGCGTGTCCGTCGGCTCTGCCGCGCAACCCGCGAGCAGTCCGAACGCCGCCCAAAACAGAGCCAACCCAATGACATTTCGATAATCCGCGCGTTTCATCTCAGGCCTCGAAACTCAGTCCAGTGACTAAGCGTATCAAGGACGGCCTGGAGTGTAAACGCGGGACAAAAAGGTGGATTCTCGGAGTCGGGGGGGAGGCTAGCGGAGGTACACCTCGTAGCTGCCCTGGTGGTAGGCGTCCCAGGTCATGCCGTAACCTTTGTATCCGGCGAGGCCCTGGTAGTAGCCGTTGCCGATGTGCAGGGCGCCGCTGTAGTGGTAGTCGCCGTTCCAGAAGGACCAGAGGGCGCCGTACTGGTGGTTGCCGCGCCAGGAGTCCCCCCACCAGTTGACCTCGCCGGTGGAGTCGCAGAAGGCCAGCACGGACTGGTCGTTGTCCGAGGACTCGTTCACCCCGCACATGAAGAAGTAGGCCGGCGCGTTGATGCCGTTGTTGCCGCTCATGGTCAGGGCGCCGCCGTACTGGGTGCCGCTGTAGGCCGAGGTGTGGCCGCCCTCCACCCGGGCGCCGTCGTGGGCCGTGTCGTTGCCGTAGGCAAACAGGTCGGTGCGGCAGTCCTGCACCAGGATGTCCAGCACCGAGCGGCCGGACACTGCGGTCACCAGGTCGTAGGCGGCCCACTGGCCCACGTCGTTGTTCCCGGCGGTCTTCTTGATCATGACCTGGGTGTAGTTCTGCAGGAAGGCGAAGGCGTCGTACACGCCGACGGCATCGCTGGCCGCAGCGAAGACCGTGACGATCTGTGGGTCGATCTGGCCCCAGTCGTGATTGTAGGTGTCGGTGGCCACGATCTTGGTCCAGCCGCCGCTGTCGACGGTCATGTTGCAGTAGGCCTGGAACGGGGCGTTGCCCCCGGGGCCGTCCGCGTCGATTGTGAACAGGCCGTCCACCGAGGTGGGGCTGTTGTTGATGATGTCCAGGCACGACAGGAAGGGCGCCCCACACTGGCTGAAGTCGAACGCGCAACCCGCACCGCAGGACAGCGTCCCGCCGTCATAGCCCAGGGTGTTGCAGGTGTTGCCGCCCAGGTCGGTCTGGTCGCACTCCTCGCCGCACTCCAAGGTGCCGTTTCCGCAGGTGGGCAGGGTGCCCGTGCAGGTGGACACGTCGATGGCGCAGGCCGCGGTGCAGCTCAGCGTCCCACCGGTGTAGCAGTAGTCCGCGCAGGTGACCCCACCGAAGTCCGTCGTGTCGCACTGCTCGCCGTCGGCTGGCTGGCGCACGCCGTTGCCGCAGTTCGGGCAGCAGTCCCCGGGGCAGAGCTGGCACGTCTCGCCGTGGACCGCGTCACAGCTCAGGTCCCCGCACACGAACTCGATCATGCACACATCGTCGCACCCGTCCCCGGGCGTCAGGTTCCCGTCATCACACTGCTCGCCGAGCTCCCACAACCCGTTTCCGCACACTGCCACGCCATCCTCGTCCTCGCAGTGCTCGCTGCACCCATCCCCGGACGCCTGATTCGCGTCGTCGCACTCCTCGTTCGCATTCAAGATCCCGTTCCCACAGTCCGGGCAGCAGTCGCTGTGGCACATCGCGCACGTCTCGCCCGCGCCCGAGTCGCACGTGGAGTCCCCGCAGGGGCAGCAGTCCTGCGGACAAATGGGGCACGTCTCCCCCATGGCCGTCTCGCACACGCCGTCCCCGCAGTCGTACTCCACCTGGCAGGTGTCGCTGCAGCCGTCCAGGTTCGTCGTGTTCCCGTCGTCGCTCTGCTCTCACGCCTCCCAGATCCCGTTGCCGCAGGTTGGCGAGCCGTCCTCGTCGATGCAGGCCGCGCTGCAGCCGTCTCCGTCCACGTTG
>JBDRSE010000131.1:0-11592 GCA_043825095.1 bacterium | reverse complement strand
GCGCGCCCGAAGCGCGGCCAGGTCGGCTCGGCTCGGCTCGCCGGGCGGGCGCTCGGGCTGCAGGCGCTCGGGCCGCGGGACGCTTCGGCGGCGGCTCGGCTCTCCGAGCGGGCTCCCGGGCCGCGGGGCGCCTCGGCGGCGGCTCGGCTCTCCGAGCGGGCTCGTCGGCGGGAGCACGAGCGGGCTGACTCACTCCGGAGCCTGGGCACAAAATCGACAGGGCGAGGAGGGTCAGCAGTCGAAACAGCGGTCGCATGCTGCGGAGAGTCTATCAGAGTCCCCGGCGAAGGCCAGATCCTTGGCCCCCTGCCCAAGAGTTGACCTGAAGCCCAGGGCAGTGGAATGTATCGCCTCGTGAGCGATTCCGAACCCATCATCCGCGCCGCCGGCCTGGCCCGCCGCTACGGCTCCGGGAGCAAGGGCGTGGAGGCCCTGCGTGGGATCGATCTGACCGTGTCACCGGGGGAGGTGTTCGGCTTCCTCGGCCCCAACGGCGCGGGTAAGACCACGTCGATCCGGATCCTCACCGGCCAGCTCACGCCGAGCGCCGGCGCGGCGGACGTGGCCGGCTGCGACGTCGTTCGCCAGCGCCGGGAGCTGCACCGACGCATCGGCGTCGTGTTCGATACACCCAACCTGTACGACCAGCTGACCGGGCGGCAGAACCTCGCGTTCTTTGCCGATCTCTACCGCGCCGATCGGGGGCGGATCGACGCGCTGCTCGACCAGGTGGGGCTCGCGGACGCGGCCGACCGGCGTTTCAAGACCTACTCCAAGGGCATGAAGCAGCGGCTGATCCTGGCCCGGGCGCTGCTCCCGGATCCGCAGGTGCTGTTTCTGGACGAGCCCACCGCCGGCCTGGATCCGGCCTCGGCGCGGCGGGTGCGCGAGATGATCGCCGAGGCGCAGGGCCGCGGCACGACGGTCTTTCTGACCACGCACCAGATGGAGCTGGCCGACCAGGTCTGCGATCGCCTGGCGATCCTCTACGAGGGCCGGATCGTGGCCGAGGACACGCCGCGGGCGCTCAAGCACGCGCACGCGGCGCCGCTGCTCGTCATCCGGCGGGACGGCCACGAGCCGGAGAAGCTGTCCCTGTCCGACCCGGACACGCCGGAGCGCACGGCAGCGCTCCTGCGTGGGGGCGACGTTTTGGAGGTCGCCACGGAAGAGGTCACCCTGGAGGACGTCTTTCTCCGCCTCACGGGGAGCGCGCTGCAATGAGCCCTCGAGCGCCGCGCGACGAGGAGAGACGTCGCCAGGTCCCGCTGTACGACTTCTGGATCCTGCTCCAGAAGGAGCTGCGGGTGGGCGTGCGGTCGGCCAGCCTCTATCTGCTCATCGGCGTGCCGCTGGTGGTGTCGCTGCTCATGCGCGCGATCCTCTCGGGAGAGGGCGCCAAGCCCCCCAAGGTGGCGATCGTCGGTCAGGACCGCCCCGCCCTGGTGCAGCTCGTCGGGCAGCTCGACCGGGCGGGCCGGACGCCCATGCGGCTCGTGAAGGTCAAGGACGAGGCGGCCGGGCGGCGGTTGCTCGCCAAGGGCAAGCTCCAGGGGCTGCTGGTGCTGTCTCCGCAGTTCGACGGGGAGCTGACCGCCGGGCGTCGTCCGCGGGCGACGCTGTACTTCGACGAAGCCGGGGGCACGTCGGCGTTCACCCTGCGGACCGTGGTGCGCGAGCTCCTGCGGATCCAGGCGAAGCAGCGGGAGCCGGCGCGGCTGGAGGTGCGCGGGATCCGGGGGATCACCCCGTGGGAGGCGATGCTGCCCGCCTGGGTGGTGATGGTGATCCTCTCGGCGATCACCCTGATGCCGTCGAGCATCGCGTCCGAGCGTCAGTCCAAGACCCTGCAGGCGGTGCTGGTGACCCCCATCCGGCTCTGGGAGTTCGTGGTGGGCAAGGGGCTGTACGGAGTCGTCATCGGCACGGTGGGCGGGCTGCTCGTGCTCGGCGCCAACGGCGCGCTGGTGGGGAACCTGCCCCTCGCGCTGGCCATCGTGGTGTTGGGCGCGACCGTGGCCACGCTCATCGGCTTGCTCATCGGAATGCTCGTCGAAACCCAGCAGGGCGCCTCCGGGGTCTCCACGGCGCTGTATATCCCCCTGCTCTGGGGGGCTTTCTTCTCGGACCTGGGCGGCGTGGTCGGGACGCTCAGTCGGGGCACCCCGAGCTACTACGTGGCGCAGGGGCTCAAGCACGCGCTCTACTCGAACGGAACCTGGGCGGGGGAGTGGCGGTCGCTGGCCGTGCTCGGCGGCCTGGCGGCCGTGCTGTTCGTGGCCACCCTCTGGGCCCTCCGGCGCGCCGAGGAACGAGCGTAGCGTAGGGCAGGGAGCCCTGGATTCGAATGGGCTTGCCGCGAAACGCGAAGGCGCTAAAGTAGGGATCCTGCGAGCGACCGATACGACCGATACGACCGAGCGACCGAGCGACCGAGCGACCGAGCGACCGATACCACGATGACCACACGCCGAGACTTCTTGACCATCGCCGCCGCCGCCGCCGCCGAGCTCGGGCTGCACGGCTGCTGCCCGACCTGCCCCACGGGCCCGGGCGTGCGCGCCGCGGAGATGCAGGACTTCTGCAAGCGCATGGGCCCCAAGGACCCGCTCTGGGGCGGCGACCTCCGGATGCAGTTCCGTACGCTGGAGTGTCTGGTCAGCGCGCTGCGCGCGGTGCCGCAGTATGGGAAGGTGCTGGCGCCGGACGTGAAGAAGCGGTTCAAGGAGCTCAACAAGGAGCTGGGGACCTATTCCTTGAGCCGCACCATCGCGGAGTCGTGGCGGCTCTTCTACGAGCTCACCTCCCGGATGCACGACTATCGCAACGCGCAGTCCAGGAAGAGCAAGGTGCCCGTGTACGCCTACAACGGGCACCAGCACGCCGCCCGCATGTGGCTCGACGAGGCGGCCCGCAAAAAGCTCGGCCCGTTGGTCCACTTCGACACCCACGACGACATGCGGGGCCTGAACAAGCCGGCGAAGATCCTCGAGGCCGTCAAGCGGGTCCAGGCGGGCGGCAAGCAGCGGGTCAAGGGGCTGGACGAGATCATCGAGCACGTGCACGACCACGCCACGCCCGTCTCCGGCGGCGTGCTCGGCCACGACTTCGGGGACGTGGTGTGGTGCTTCCCCTACTGGGCGTACGCCTCGGAGTTCGGGCGGCGGCCCTGCTTCTATGCGGACGTGCCCCACAACAAGAGCTCCTACGGCAGCTTCCGACTCCTGCACGACAAGGCGGAGGACCAGGGGCGGCTGCTCCCCACCTACAGCACGATGCCGTGGCTCGAGACGAGCTCGGTCAAGGGCAACAAGCTGCGGGGCATGACCCACCGGCGGTCCTTTCGGATGACCCTGATCAAGACCTATCCCTCCGGGGGCCTGTTCCAGGAGAACGAGCGCTGGCAGGCGCTGCTCAAGGCGGTGCCCAGGGGCCCCTTCGTGCTCGACGTGGACGCCGACTACTTCATGTCCATCGACTCCAACTCCGGGTTCCACCGCAACCCCGACACCAAGCAGAGCGGCTCGCGCAAGCGGCAGCTCGCCGTGGACGAATACGAGCGCCGCCTCAAGAAGGCCCGGGGCCTGCTCGACCGGCGGCTGAGGTCCTTCAAGACCCTGATCACGAAGCTCCGTGACAACGGCCGGACTCCGTCCATCGTCACCATCGCCGACTCCACCTACATGCCCTTCGCCTCCACCATGGCCGGCAAGGGCTACTGGGAGTACATGCCCTACGAGTTCGCCGGCTACGTCCACTGGAAGCTCCGCGCGCTCCTCCAGGACGTCTACGACCGCCGCGGCATCGACGCGGGCGTGTAGATCTACCCCTTCCGGACGCCGCCCGGTATCTCTTCACCGTGAGAAGCGTAGGGTACAAGCTGGTACGTTACAGAGAGTATCCGACGGAATGCCATCAAGCCGACGGTGTTGAAGATACTCCGCACCACTGTCGGCGAAAACCAGTGTGAAAAAATAGGATCGAAAATAGGAGGGTTCTACTCCGATGTAACCGGGCACCTGCTGCCAGGCGACGGAGTGATCGAGCCGCCGCAAGAAAATGGTATGCACACATGGAAATGGAGCGCGCCTGAAAGGGCGAAACCCGAGTCAGAGCCAGTGGTACTCCACGCCGTCGAACCAGAGCAGGAAGAGCGCACTGCAGTCACCGGGCCAGATGGATGTGTCCCGCAGTCCCACGAACAGCTCGGTGGGCGAGTTGCCCCAGATGGACTCGACGAGGAGCCCGTTGTCGCAGACGATCTCGCCGGGGGCGATCTCGAGCTCCTCGCAGGGCCAGGTGGACAGGTCCGTGAACTCGGTGCCGTCCCAGCGGACGAGCTGGGTGTGGGTGTGGAAGAACAGCACGCCGTCCTGCCCCCACATGCCTTGGATTGTTGCATCGGCGCCGGGCGGACGCACGGGCCACTGATGGGGCGTCCACGCGACGCCGTCGTAGTGCAGTAGCAGGCCGGATTCTGCCGAGCCCACCCAGACATTGTTGCCGCCAAATCCCCAGACGGTGGACAGGCTCTCGATGGTGCCCGAGTCGTGCACGACCCAGTCAACGCCCGCGTAGGAGATGATCGTGCCGAGGGGCCCGACGCCATAGAGGTCCGTGGCGTCAGCCCAGATCGAATCCAGCTCGTAGGGGAAATAGGCCGGCACGGGCTCCCAGTCGATCCCGTCGTAGCGGTACGCCTTTTCGTGGTCGATCGCATAGGCGAGATTCTCGTTCACGACGAACATGTCGAGCACGTCGAGGTCCGCCGACAGCTCCGCATCGTCCTCGTAGATCCACAGCACAGGACCTGCTGTCCTCCCGGAGCCGGCGGCCATGAGCTGCCCGCCCGGGAATCCCGTGATGCTGCCGAGCTCATGCTCGGTCATCGAGCACTGCTCGTAGTAGTCGGTCCAGCCCGAACCGTCGTTGTACGAAATGCGCTGATACATCAGACAGCCGCTGCCGCCCGTTCCATCCTCGTAGTCCTGCAGGACGAACACGCCGTCGTCGTAGCTCCAGAGGTCCAGTTGGACCAGGGTTTCGCACTCCTCGGGTTCCCAGGGCGTCTC
Organism: bacterium; assembly: GCA_043825095.1. Taxonomy (GTDB): domain Bacteria; phylum Myxococcota_A; class Polyangia; order HGW-17; family JAJRWW01; genus JBDRSE01. The sequence continues at coordinate 6,520 of JBDRSE010000131.1, read as the reverse complement.
GGAATCCCGCCAACCCGGCGTGCCGGCGTTGGTCACCGGCGGGCTCCAGGGACCGGCATCTTCCTCTGGAGTACCCACGGACTTGCTCTTGCACCCGACAGCACCCGTCGACGCGCCGAGAGTGGCAAGACCTGCCAGGATCAAATAACAAACAGCAGATCGTCGGTTGCTCATCCGGATACCCTCCCTCGATCGAGCGTGTTTCTGTCGAAATAGTAACACGGAACCTTGTGGTCTGTCCGGGCAAGAACATCATTGTCTGCGTGGTTCGTGGTATCGACCCAACGCGGCGGAGCCGGAGATTCGCTGCCTCCTGCGGCGCAACAGGCGCCACGCTGAGTTTCACTCGTTTGGCCAAGTATCGGGACCTGCCTCCCAGACGGTCAGGTGGTGCGATGTGGACGATGTGGACGATGTGGACGCACGTCTGGGCTTGGGCGGACGAGCGGGGCTGGCTACTCCCCCGACGCGCGGGCCTCGCCGAAGATCTGCTTTGCCATGGCCTCGTAGGCCACCTTTCGGAACTCCTCGTCGTTCAGGTACCGGGACACGATCTCCGCGTTGGCGTCCATGCGGTCGATCATCAGGTTTCGCACCGTCTCTCTGAAGGAGATGGAGAAGTTGTCGTAGGGGTTGGCCTTGGCTCGCTGCCGGACCTCCCGGTCCTCGCGGGCCTCGGTGATGACCTGCTCGAAGAAGAGCTGGTCTGACTCGGTGAACTCCCCCTCATAGCGCTCGTTCAGGATGTCGATGATGCGCGAGAGGTGCTCCTGCTCGTCCTTGTCCTTGCGGGTGCCCACCGCGGTGGGGCCGTACACCGGGGCCTCCTCGCCGGCCGCCAGGGTGATATTGCCCTCCGAGATCTTCTCGATCCGGTAGAACTCCAGCGCGGCCTTGCCGTCGATGTCCACCGGGTCGCCCACCTGGCGCGGGAGCTTGCTATACAGCAGCCGCCCGTAGGTATAGAGCTTCTCCAGCTCCACGTCCGTGAAGGGCATCACCTGCGACACGAAGGCGTACAGCCCCACGAACGCCTTGAGCGCCCCCCGGAACCGCTCCTGCGCCTCCTCGTCGAGCGCCCGGAACCGGTCCTCCGCCGGCTTCACGTGGTAGTACAGCGCCGCGTGGGCGTTGTCCGTGTACTTCTTGCCGGGCTTGAACAGCAGCCTGCACAGCGCGTTCACCTCGTCCCAGGTGAACACCTGCGCGTCCTCCAGCGCGGCCTGCAGGTCGTAGAGCTGCCGGTGGTCCGTGGTCTCGGCCACCATGGTCTGCTCGTAGAACGGCTGGAACGCCTCCCGGATGTGCTCCGCCTCGTTGGCGAAGTCCAGGATGAACGTCTCCTGCTTCCCCGGGTAGGACCGGTTCAGCCGCGACAGCGTCTGCACCGCCTGCACCCCGGACAGCCGCCGGTCCACGTACATCGTCGTCAGCAGCGGCTGATCGAACCCCGTCTGGTACTTGTTCGCCACCACCAGCACCTGGTACGCATCCGTCGCGAACTCCTCGGTCAGCCCCTTCTCCGGGATCCCCTTGTTCAGCCCCACCTCCGTGTACTCCACCGCCGCCCCCGTGTCCGGGTCGATCACCTTCCCCGAAAACGCCACCAGCACCCCGATATCATCGTACCCATCCTCCCCCGCATGCTCGCTCAGGTACTCGTCGAACGCCTGGAAGTATCGCACCGCGTGCAGCCGCGACGGCGTCACCACCATCGCCTTGGCCTTGCCCCCGAGCTGCCGCCGCACCTTCTGCCGGAAATGCTCGACGATGATCTCCACCTTCTGCGCCACGTTGTGCGGGTGCAGGCTCATGAACCGCGCCAGCGCGCTCGTCGCCTTCTTCTTATTGACCCGCGGGTCCTCCTCGATGGCCTTCACCAGCCGGTAGTACGTCTTGTACGTCGTATAGTGCTTCAGCACGTCCAGGATGAACCGTTCCTCGATGGCCTGCCGCATCGAGTACAAATGGAACGGCACCGGCAGCCCCCCCGACCCCAGCCCCCCCGACTCACCCTCCCCGGCAGCACCCCCGCCCGGCACCCGCCCGAACACCTCCAACGTCTTCGCCTTCGGCGTCGCCGTAAACGCAAAAAAGCTCAGGTTCTTCTGCCGCCCCCGGCTCCGCGCGATCCGCACCACCTCGTCCTGCCAGTCCTCCTCCGACTCCCACGCCCCTCCGGCCCCAGACTCCGCCTCCCCCGCCGCCGCCAGCGCCGCCTCCCCCGCCGCCTCCAGCGCTCCCGCCCCCGACCCCGCCGTCTCCAGGTTCGACGCCGCCAGCACCCCCTTCATCTGCTTGGCCGACTCCCCCGACTGCGAGCTATGCGCCTCATCCACGATGATCGCATACCGCCGCCCGGGCAGCCCCTCGATCTTCTCCGTCACGAACGGGAACTTCTGCAGCGTCGTCGTAATGATCGGCACCCCCGACTCCAGCGCCTCGGCCAGCTCCTTCGACCCCTTCTCCACCCCCAGCACCACGCCGTCCTTGTGCTCGAGCTGAAACACCGCCCGCCGGAGCTGCTTATCCAGCACCCGCCGGTCCGTAATGATCACCACCGAATCGAACACCTTCTCGTCCCCGGCGTGCAGGCTCTGCAGCCGGTGCGCCAGCCACGCGATCGACTTCGACTTCCCGCTCCCGGCCGAATGCTGGATCAAATAGCTCCACCCCGCCCCCTCCGCCCGCGCCGCCGCCTCCACCTTCCGCACACAATCAAGCTGGTGGTACCGCGGAAAAATCACCGTCTCCTTCCGCCGCTTCTTCCCCGTCTCCACATCCACCACCACCTCCTCCTCCACGAACATGAACCGCCCCACCACATCCAAAAAGCTATCCCGCTGCCACACCTCCTCCCACAAATAGCTCACCGGGTACCGCCCCTCATCCGTGGCCGGCGGGTTCCCCGCCCCCCCATCGCGCCCCCGGTTGAACGGCAAAAAGTACGTCCCCTCCCCTGCCAGCCGCGTCGCATACCACACCTCGTCCGTATCCACCGCGAAGTGCACCAGCGCCCGCGCCTTGAACCGAAACAGCGGCTGCTTCCAATCCCGCCGCACATACTGCTTCCGCGCCAGCTCGCACCGCTGCCCCGTAAACGCATTCTTCAGCTCCACCGTCGCCACCGGCACGCCATTCACTCCCAGCACCAAATCCACCGACCACTCCCGCCCCGGCGCGAACTTCACCTGCCGCGTCACCACCAGCCGGTTCGCCGCATACCTCTCCAACACCTCCGGGTTCAGCCCATGCGCCGGCCGAAACACCGCCATCTGCAGCCGCCTCCCAAAAAACTTGAACCCCCGCCGCAACACCCCCAAAGTCCCCTGCTTATCCAAAGCCCGCGCCAAAGCCCGCACCACCCCCTCCTCCAACCCATCCCCGGCGCCTTTCCCCTTCCCATTCCCGTCCCCCTCTCCCTTCCCATTCTTCCCCCCACCCTCATGCTCCGCCCGCAACCGCTCCATCACCTCCGGCTGCGAAGCCTCCAGCCAAGCAAAAAGCTGCCTCCGATCAATCGCCAGCTCCCGGTCAAACTCCTCCGCCACCCCCCGGATCCACCCCGCCTCCTCCACCAGGTGCCGCTCGATAGCCTCCTCGAAATCGATCTCCCGATACTGGCCCGCTGTCATCGCATCGCTCCCAACACAAAACGTGCCCGCTCTTTTGCCCCGCGCCGCGTCAAGCCGTGCTCTCCCTGAGGTCGTGGACTTCGAAGTCTACGCGGCGGGACACGGCCCGCGCCACCCGGGTGCGGTGGCAATATCGCGGATCTGCTTCCTGGCACAGGAGCACGGACGGGGCGTCGCTCATCCAGGCGGCGACGGCGGCGATGGCTGCCCGCGCGACGGCGGTCGGGAGCACCTCCGACTCGTAGCGACGGAAGACGGCCTCGTAGTCTGCCAGGCTGTCCAGCTCGGCCCGCCACGAGGAGTCGATGCCCAGCTCGGGCAGGTGCTCGTAGGCCAGGCCCATGCTATCCAGGTGCTTCGAAAGCGTGGACTTGTGGAAGCCGTACCGCCGGGACAGCGGGTTCTTCCGCACATCGATGACCCGACGAATGCCCTTCTCCAGCAACAGCCCAAGGAGCTCATCGATATCCAGCTTCTCGTAGCCCACCGTATAGATCGCCACCTCAGCCTCGGGCCGAGGCTGCTTGACCACGCCCTTTCGCTCGCTCAGCAGCGCGTACCAAGGGTAATCGGCGTACACCTCGTCGAGCAGGGCGTCCGTGGACCGCTGGCGATACCGCTCCACCAACCTACCGACCTCGATCACCGTCTCCGCTTCCACCTTCGGCACCTCGCCTGCACGCCTCTCATCCAGCCCGACCTCGTTCTTCGAAACAAACAAAAAACCCTTTGCCTCCAGGGACGCCAGCTCCTTGAACATCGCAAAGGAAAACGGTCCGAACTTGTACGGCACGAAGTGGTAGAACGCGCCCATATCGCGCGACCCAGCCCCCTGGGCCAGCAGAAAACCCAGCTTCACCAGCCTCAGCTTATCGATCCTGCCTCCAGCCTCACGGACAAGCTGAAGAAGCACTCGCTGGCGCTTGAGCATAGACGCGAACCTCATCTTCCCCACCTACCTCCCTCCAGCCCCCAGCATACCCCGGATCTGCCGGTCCACGTCGAAGATCCCGACCTCCATCATCTCCGGCTGCCGCAGCGTCAAATCGCCACCGCCTCCCCCCCATCATCCCGCACATCAATCTTCCCCGTCACCGCCGCCGAGATCAGCGTCTGACGGTATTCGCGGAGCTTGAGGATCAAGTCACGGATTGTCAGTTCCAGCTTTTCGGAACGCGCCTTCTCGCGTTCGATGTAAGATGATATTGCCTCCTGCTCACAGGCATGTGGAATCGGAACAATCCAGGCCTTTATCAAGGCCTGCGATATCTTCACCATTGACTGACTCGTTCCGCGAGCAACAGCCGATATCTGGTCGCGGCCAACCTGCGATATCAGGAAGTTGGCCAAGTAGTCCTTTCGCAAACCCTCATCTACTTCCACACGGTAAATCAGGTCACAGAGCATGAGCTTTGGTGGAGCATCCTTGACGTGGCAAGCATCGCCGACAAGCGCAGGCGTATTAGCACGGGTAACCAGAAGATCGCCCACTTTCACCTCGTAGCGCCTCTCTGGGATCGTATCGGCCGAAAGCGTTTTGTGCTCATCTGCACGGAACGACCCGTTGTGCACCGCGCTTAACTTAAGCACACCCCATTCACCTGGTTCTCGAAGACGATCCTCAGCGATTGGACTCCAGCCTTGCTCAAGACCACAAATGACACGCCGCAGTGGCTTCACCTCCCAATGCTCCGGGATCTTGCCGAGCCAGGGGATGCCGGAGTCCTTGAGCGGGACGTTCGGGTCGAGGCCGCGGGTGACGGCGCGGGTGATGAGCGCCTGGCGCTTCTCGGCGAGCAGCGCGATCAGCCGCTCCTTGGCCGCGATGAGCCGGTCGATGGCGGCCGTCTTGCGGTCGAGGAAGTTGGCGATGGCGCGTTGTGTGGGTAGGGGGGGTAAAGGGAGCAACGCATCCCTCATGCCTTGCTGACCCAAGCCGAATCTTGTTACGCCGTTGGCTGCGGTCCAGAATTGCTCCCGGATACCGGACGCCTGGACACACCTTAGTAAGAACCGTCCGACAACCGTGCTCTTTCTCGGGCGAAGCATCGTGAGATGGTAGCCACAGACGACGTCTGGCATGTCATTCAAGACGCAGGCAGGCACAGCAATGTCATCCCACGTTTCTGAGTCCTTGGTGATAATCACGTCACCGGCGCGCAGATCAAAGCGAAGGATTTCGGATGGAGAGGCAGTTGCCTCCATTAGATTCATATCGTCGTGGATGTACTCGTTGTAGTACACATCAGTGTAGTTGCAGAGCCTAACGGACTGCTGCCCCTCGTGCGATTTTTTGTCGACATTGCTGTTGGCTGCATCCGCGAGATGTCTTAGTGGCATCGCCTGCCAAGAAGTTGGCAGATGCCCAACCCACGGAGGCAAGGCGTCCAGTTTCAACTTAGCACCTCCCCGAGCATCCCCTGGATCTGCCTCTCCAGGTCGCGGATCTCCGCCTCGATCTCTTCGAGAGGCCGGAGCGGCTTGTACTCGTAGAAGTGGCGGGTGAAGGGGATTTCGTAGCCCACCTTCGTCTTGGTTTCGTCTACCCAGGCGTCGGGGACGTGGGGGAGGACCTCTCGGGCTACGTAGTCCTGGATGTCTTCGGTGAGGGGGACGCTCTCGGTGTCTCTTTGGTCGGTGTCGGGCTCGGGGTTGCCCTTTTTGTCGGTGCAGACAGGGGCGGTGTCGCTGCGCTCGGAGAGGGCGGCGAGGATGGCCTTGTGGATGGGGGCGGGGAGCTTGAGCTTGGCGGCCTTGTAGGCGCGCTTGAGGTCGCGCTCGAAGGCGGCCCGGTCCTCGTAGAGGCAGTCGGGGTCGAGGCCGGCGGCGGCCGCGCCGGCGGCGGTGGCGGCGCCGGCGGCGTCGGCGGCGCCGGTGAGCGCGGC
>JBDRSE010000130.1:0-45842 GCA_043825095.1 bacterium | reverse complement strand
CGAGGAGCTGCCCCGCATCACGACGCCGACCCTGGTCATCGTGGGACAGCGGGATCAGCCGACCCCCGTGTCCCGGGCCGCGCGGATCGCGTCGCAGATTCCGGGCGCCGAGCTGCGGATCATCCCGGACGCGGGCCACGTCTGCACCGTGGAAGAGCCGGCCGCAGTCAATAGCGCCCTGGAGACGTTTTTCCGCGCGACGCGCGTGGGACCTCGGTGAGCACATCGTGTGGGGCGCCCTCGAGTGCTTGGCGACCTCGAAATCTCGGCGGAATGAGGGCAGGATCCGCTGCGGGCTGTGACCAGGCGCACACACTGGCAATAGGCCTGCGAGTTCCGTCGTTTTCGCTCTGCTCGGAGGGTGCTGACTGGCGGAGCTCTCACTGTTTCGACGGTGTGGTGCCGTCTCGACTTGACGAACCCGTGTTCAGAGCGAATGGATCTGGAAACCTTGATTCGACTTGCTTTTTTGCGTCGATCTGATAGGCACAGTCGCGGAAATCATTGAGGTATCGACAGGTAACGACCGCTTTCAAAGGAATGACAGGATGACCGAGAAGAAGGAGCGCATTGCGCCGCACACAGGGAAACTACTGGTACTGACTCCCGGGCTGGGGGCCGTGTCCACGACCTTCATCGCCGGCGTGGAGTCGATCCGCCGCGGGCTGGCCAAGCCCATCGGCTCGTTGACGCAGATGCAGACGATTCGTCTCGGCCGGCGGTCCGACAATCGGTTCCCGCTCATCAAGGACGTCGTGGATCTGGCGCCGCTGGCGGATCTCGAGTTCGGCGCCTGGGACGTCTTTGCCGACGACGCCTTCGACGCCGCGAAGCGCGCCCAGGTGCTGCGTCCCGAAACCCTGGATCCCCTCGCGGATTTCCTGCACGGCATCAAGCCGATGACGGCCGCCTTTGACAAGCGCTACGTCAAGCGCCTCGACGGCCCCAACGTCAAGCCGTCCACCAGCAAGCTCGAGTTGGCCGAGGCGCTCCGGCAGGACATCCGGGACAAGCTGGCCGAATCCGGCGCCGCCCGGGCCGTGATGGTGTGGTGCGGCTCCACCGAGATCTATACGCGCCCCACGGACTGCCACGCCACGGTGGAGGCCTTCGAGAAGGGGCTGAAGCAGAACGATCCGGCCATCTCGTCGAGCCAGCTCTACACCTATGCGGCGCTCAAAGAGGGCATCCCCTACGCCAACGGCGCGCCGCATCTGTCGGCGGACTGTCCCGCCCTCGAGCAGCTCGCCGAATCGCAGAGGCTGCCCATCGCCGGCAAGGACTTCAAGACCGGTCAAACCCTGATGAAGACCATCCTGGCCCCCGGCCTGAAGGCGCGGATGATCGGCATCAGCGGCTGGTTCTCCACCAACATCCTCGGCAACCGTGACGGGGAGGTGCTCGACGACCCGGAGAGCTTCAAGTCCAAGGAGGTCAGCAAGGCGGGGGTGCTGGACACGATCCTGCAGAAGGACGTCTACCCGGACCTCTACGCCGACCTCTACCACAAGATCCGGATCAACTATTATCCGCCCCGGGGCGACGCCAAGGAGGGCTGGGACAACATCGACATCTTCGGCTGGCTCGGCTACCCGATGCAGATCAAGATCGACTTCCTGTGCCGGGACTCGATCCTCGCGGCGCCGGTGGTGCTGGACGTCGCGCTGTGCCTCGATTTGGCTCACCGGGCGGGTCAGAAGGGGATCCAGGAGTGGATGTCCTTCTACTTCAAGGCACCCCACGTCGCGGAGGGTCACGTGCAGGAGAACGACCTGTTCATCCAGCACATGCGCCTGAAGAACACGCTGCGTATCTTCGGCGGCGAGTCCCCCATCACCCACGTCTCCGAGAACTTCGATGGCATCTGAGGTGGACCGGACCTCCGATCCAGCTCACACAGCACCGGGTCGTACCGGCGTGGTGCTCGCGGCGGGGTTCGGCTCGCGGCTGGCCGCGGCCGGCGCGTCGTCCTCCATCAAGCCGCTGATCGAGGTTGGGGGAGAGCCTCTGCTCAACCGGACCCTGCGCAGCCTGGCCCGGGCCGGGTGCGACCGGGTGGTGATCGTGCTCGGGCACGAGGCCGCGCTGCTCCAGCAGGAGATCCAGGGGTTCCATGGCGGCGCGCCGGAGCTCGTGTTCGCGCACAACCCCGACTACCGGCTGGCAAACGGCCTTTCGGTGCTGTGCGCCAGGCCCCACGTGGGGGCCGAGTTCGTACTGACCATGGCGGATCACGTCTTGGGGGACGAGCTCATGGAGCTCGTGCGGACCCATCGGCCGCCGAGCGACGGCGCCACGCTCTGTGTGGACTACAAGCTCGACTCCATCTTCGACATGGACGACGCGACCAAGGTGCTGGAGCAGGACGGGCGGATCCGCGCCATCGGCAAGGAACTCCCCACCTTCAACTGCATCGACACCGGGGTTTTCATCTGCACCCAGGCCCTGATGGACGAGCTGCAAGCCGTGTACGAGCGGCGCGGCGACGCGTCCCTGTCAGACGGGGTTGGGGCCCTGGCGGCCCGGGGCCGGATGCACGTGCTCGACGTGGGCGACGGATTCTGGCAGGACGTGGACACCCCGCAGATGCTCGCCCACGCCGAAGCGGTGCTGGCGCGGCGGCGCGCGGAATAGGCCGGGCCCGTCGTCTGTCGCTATCGCGATCGAATCGACGGTCGCTCGTTGCGCGCGGGGAACGATAGGGTCACGGTGGTCCCCTCTGCCTCGGCAGAGTCGATGAGCACCTCGCCCCCGTAGTTGCTGGCGAGCAGGTGGGTCACGTACAGACCGAGGCCGGTGCCTTGGCCGACGTCCTTTGTCGTGAAGAACGGGTCGAGGGCCTGGGAGAGGACGTCCGTCGGCATGCCGCACCCCCAATCCCGGCACTGGATTCGAACCCAGCCATCGGTCATCCGGCTGGAGAGCTTCACCCGCCGTGGCGTGTCGGGTTTGGTGGTTGGTTCCGCGGGGTAGGCGTCGAAGGAGTTCGTCAGGACGTTGCAGAGCATGGACTGCAGGTGTGTGCGTTCGCACCAGATGGCGGGGAGCCCCGCCGCGAGGTCGCACTCCACCTCGAGGTGCCGCTTTTCCAGCAGGGGCTGGATGAGCACCAGCGCCTCTTCGACGCCGCGGTTGACGTCCAGGGCGCGGGGGGGACCTTCCGGATCCATGCGGCTGTAAACGGCGAGCTGGTCGATGACGTCTCGCATGCGTTGCGCCGCCTTGACGATGCGCGCGGCGTAGGTGACCGAGGCGTCCTCCCCACCGTGCTCGTTCTCCCCGCCGTGCTCCTGGATCTGCTGCGCATAGCCCAGCACTGCCGTGAGGGGGCTGTTGAGCTCATGGGCCACTCCGGCCGTGAGCCGACCGATGGAGGAGAGCTTGGCGGCCTGCAGCATCTGTCGCTGCATCTGTTCTCGCTCCTGGTGCATCGTATCGAAGTCCAGCTTGAGCACCCGGAGCAGCGCGTAGATCGCTGCGAGCGGGTCGTCGGGGTCCTCCGCGGGCGCCACCGGGCCTTGGACGTGCCAGTTGATCGTCCCGGCGTGGAGCACCAGCTCGTCCACGGCCCGCTTCATCTGTTCACCGGGGTGTCGTACGCGGCCGGTGAGGCGCTGCAGGAGCCCGGGCCGGGACGGTTTCCGCGGCAGGTCGCGGACCAGGCGTACCGCCTGCTCCCATTCGCTCGCATGGAGATACGGGAACGGAACGACCTGTCGTGCCAGCGCGGCGGTCGCCTGGACGGCGAGGCTCTGGCCGTGCAGAACGACGCCTCGGCAGTGGTACCGGCTGTTCAGGTCGAGCTGCCGACGGTAGAACTCTCCGAGGGCTGGCCAGTCGATGCGCTGCAGCGCGCTCAGGTCGCCGAACTGGACGTAGGTGCCGTTGGCGAAGCAGCCGGGCTCCTGGAGCAGCCGCTCGTACAGCGCAAAGAAAGGCGCGACGTGCTCTCTCCGCAGCACCCCCGTGGAGCGCCCGTAGATGACGTCGTCGTCCCAGATCTCGAAGTGGGCTCGATAGCCGTCCAGGTCGAGCACCCAGTCTTCCCTGTGACGGCGACGGGCCGGGCCCGATTTCTGGCCGCTGTCGTGGGCCGCGGCGGTCTGCAGCGCCAGCTGGATGGCCGCGCGGTAGTCCGGGACGAAGTGGCACGGGGAGGCCGCGTGCCCGCTCAACCGCTTGGCCGTTGCCATGATCCAGCGGAACACTGCGGGGCCCCCGTAGCCCCAGTATCCGCGGAGCATGCCGCGTTCGTGCTCCGCGGAGAGCAGCTTCGTGAACTGGGAGCGGCCGATCCGTGAGTGGCGGAGCGGAATGCCGTCGTAGGCCTTGATTTCGCAGTGGGGGCGGTCCCAGCTGCCTACCTGCTCGAGCACCTCCCGGCGGGCCTCGAACAGTCGCGGGATGCCCAGCCCTCCGGCATCGCCGTGGGGGACGGTGTGCAGCACCCTGCCTCCGACGAAGGAGAAGGAGACGCGGTAGCCCCCGGTCAGCTCGATGTCCCGCCAGGCGGCGCGCTGCTCCACGGAGAGCCCGGTGACCGGGCAGCGTCCGAGTGCGTCATCATGGGGGGTGCGCTGGTGCATCAGTGGCTCGGGCAATCGGCTCAGGCCTCGCCGGTGAAGTATTGTGTGATCTGCCGGCCAGGGTCAAGGGCGGGTCTGTGGGCCCTCCCCGAAAAGGCTTGACTTGGGAGCGGATTCATAGTCGTTTTCGGCCAAGCGCCGGAACGGTCGTAGACCCAAGCAAAGGTACTGATAATCATGAATTTCGAACTTCCGGAAGAAGTTGAGCTGTTGCGGCAGTCCGCCCGGCGTTGGGCCGAGGAGAAGATCCGGCCCACCCAGCTGGAAGACGAGAAGAATCACGCCTTCCGGCCCGAGCTCGTCCTGGAGATGGGGGAGCTGGGGTTCTTCGGCACGGTGATCCCGGAGGAGTACGGCGGGGTGGAGATGGATCACGGCTTCCTCGCCACGGCGGTGGTGTCCATGGAGCTGGCCCGGGTGAGCGCGTCCTGGAGCCTGCCCATCAACATGCAGATGATGGGGCCGGCGCTCACCATCCTGCGCTTCGGCTCCCAGGAGCAGAAGGAGCGGTACATCCCCAAGCTCGTCTCGGGAGAGTACCTGGGCTGCTTCGCCATGACCGAGCCCAACACCGGCTCGGATGTGGCCTCCATGAAGACCCACGCCGACAAGCAGGCGGACGGCTCCTATATCTGCAACGGCCAGAAGACCTGGATCTCCAACGCCCACGTGGCCGACGCGGGGTTGCTGTACGCCTACACCGATCGCGAGGCCAAGCCCAAGCACCGGGGCATGAGCGCCTTTGTCATCGAGCCCAAGGCCTGGGACGGCGTCACCGCGGTGCCCATCGAGGAGAAGTTCGGGCTGTTCTGCTCCCCCACGGGGGAGCTGCTCTTGGAGGACGCCGAGCTCCCCGCCACGGCGCTGCTCGGCGAGGAGGGTCAGGGGTTCAAGATCTGCATGAGCCAGCTCGACGGAACGCGGCTCAGCTGCGCTGCCCGGGCGGTGGGTCTCGGTGAGGCGTGTCTCGAGGCCTCGGTGGAGTACGCCAACGAGCGCAAGCAGTTCGGCAAGCCCATCGGTGACTTCCAGATGGTGCAGGCGCAGATCGCCCAGATGTACGCCGATCACCAGGCGGCCAAGCTGCTGGTGTTCCAGGCGGCGCTCAAGCGCGACAAGGGCGAGCCGGCCACCCGCGAGACGTCGGTGGCCAAGTACTTCGCGGCGGAGGCAGCGGTGCACGCCGCCAACGAAACCATGAAGATCTTCGGCTCCTACGGCTACTCCAACGAGTACCCCTGCGGGCGACTGCTGCGAGACGCGAAGTCCTACCAGATCGTGGAGGGGACCTCGAACGTGCAGAAGATGATCATCTCCGGCTATGCCCTGGGGCGCCGGAGCTAAGAGCGGGCTCCAAGCCGATGCACACCGAGTATCTCACCGACGGGCTGCAGATCTTCGCGATTGGTTTTGGCGGCGTGTTCGTGAACCTGATGCTGATCTATGCCGCGATGGCTGTGCTGGGGCTGGCGCTTCGGGAGCGCCCCAAGACCGACGACGCAGCGGTGAAACAGAAGTAGCACCCCGGCGCGCCGGGCGATGAGGAATCGATCTCAGGAGGAAGTACGATGGCCGACGTAGTTGCACCGATGGTAGGCAAAGTCATTCAGATCCTGGTGAGCGTGGGCGACGAGGTGGAGGCGGACCAGGAGGTCGTGATGCTCGAGGCGATGAAGATGGAGATGCCCGTGGTGGCGGAGAGCGGCGGCAAGATCACCGAGATCAAGGTTCAGGAGGGTCAGAGCGTCGAGGCGGATGACGTGCTCGCCGTCATCGAGTAGCCCGCGCCGCAGCTCTCGGCGCTGATCTTCCCGGGCCCCGAGCCGTCGCGCCGTCGGTCCAGCAGTCATGTCTGAGTTCATCACACGCCTCGAGACGGTCGTCCTGCAGACCGGGTTCATGAACCTCACGTGGGAGCAGCCCATCATGTGGGTGGTGGGCCTGGCGCTCGTGTATCTCGGCGTGAAGAAGAACGTCGAGCCCCTGCTCCTGGTCCCCATCGGCTTCACCGCGCTGCTCGTGAACATGCCCCTGGCTCCCCTGGTGACCGACGAGTTGGGGCAGGTCATCGATCCGCTGCTGGGGACGCACACCGAGCCGGGACTGCTCTGGTACTTCTACCACTATGGCTTCGAGAAGGGGGAGATCGTGCCGTGCCTGATCTTCCTGGGGCTCGGCGCCATGACCGATTTCGGCCCGCTGCTGTCCAACCCCAAAACGCTGCTGCTCGGCGCGGCCGCGCAGGTGGGTGTCTACGTCGCGATGTTCGGCGCCCTGCTGATCGGGTTTACCCCTCGGGAGGCCGCCGCCATCGGCATCATCGGCGGCGCCGACGGGCCGACCACGATCTACACCACGGTCCAGCTCGCGCCGCACCTCCTCGGCGCCACGGCCCTGGCGGCCTACTCGTACATGGCCCTGGTGCCCATCGTGCAGCCGCCCGTGATCCGCGCGCTCACCAGTGAGGAGGAGCGCGGCCGGGTCATGAAGCAGGTCCGCAAGGTGTCCAAGGCGGAGCGGATCGTGTTCCCCATCGCGGTGACCATCGTCGTCACCCTGCTGGTGCCCCCCGCGGCGCCCCTCATCGGCCTGCTCATGCTGGGCAACCTGTTCCGGGAGTGCGGGGTCGTGGAGCGGCTCAACGACACCGCACAGAACTCGCTCATGAACATCGTCACGATCTTCCTCGGCCTGGGGGTCGGATCCACCATGGACGGGACCAAGTTCCTCCAGCCCAAGGTGCTCGGGATCTACGCCCTCGGGTTGCTCGCCTTTGTCTGCTCCACCGCCGGGGGCGTGCTCTTCGCCAAGCTCTTCAACCTCTTTCTCAAAGAGAAGATGAATCCCATCATCGGCGCGGCGGGCGTTTCCGCGGTACCCATGGCCGCGCGGGTCGCCCACACCATCGGCCAGCAGGCCAACAAGCGGAACTACCTGCTCATGCACGCCATGGGCCCGAACGTCGCCGGCGTCATCGGCACCATCGTCGCCGCCGGCCTGTTCATCGCCTTGCTCAAGTAACCCCTTCCCGGTCCTTGACGGGCGGACACAGTCCAAGAATAATCCTCCCGGGGACGTGGCTCATTCACGTGCTCGCCCGCCCCTCGAGAATGCTGCGAATGGAGAAAACAATGCTGACGACTCTTCTTGGTGCGCGCCAATGGCGGCTGACCGCGATGATCGGTGTGTTCACGTTCGTGATGTGGGCCGCGGGCTGTGGTGACGACGACGGTGGCGGGCAGGACGCCGCCACGGGAAATGACAGCGGCTCCGCGTCCTGCGGCAACGGCGAGCTGGAGTCGGCCGAGGAGTGTGACAACGGCGCTCAGAACTCCGATACGGAGCCGGACGCCTGCCGAGCGAACTGTCGGCTGGCGGATTGCGGAGACGGCGTCACCGACACCGGGGAGGGGTGTGACGACGGCTCGGCCAACAGCGACTCGGTGCCCAACGCGTGTCGTACTACGTGCCAGCTCCCCGCGTGTGGTGACGGCGTGATCGACACGCAGTACGGCGAACAGTGTGATGACGGCGGCACCTCGGACGGAGACGGCTGCGACTCGGTGTGCGTCAGCGAAACCTGCGGCAACGGCGTGGTGCAGGTGGGCGAGGTTTGCGACGACGGGAACACCATCGCCGGGGACGGCTGCTCTGCAGACTGCCAGTCCACCGAGGAGTGCGGCAACGGCTACGTGGACGACTCCACCGGAGAAACCTGCGACGACGGCAACGCGGGGAGCCATGACGGCTGCTCCAGCGGGTGCCTCGAGGAGCAGCACCAGTGGACGCAGCTCAGCAACGCCAGCATGAGTCATCGGTATTTTCACGCCATGGCCTACGACCGGGCGCGGGGGGTGACGGTGCTCTTCGGGGGACAGGGGCTGACCGGATATCTGAGCGGGGTCTGGGAGAACGACGGCTTCGGCTGGACCCAGGCCGCGGTGGCGGCAGAGCCCGGCACCCGGGGCCAGCACGGCATGGTGTACGACTCGGCGCGGGGGGTGACGGTGCTCTTTGGCGGCATGCTGGAGGGGGGCACGCTGACGAGCGCCACCTGGGAGTACGACGGCACGAACTGGATTCAGAAGTCCTTGATCATCCGTCCATCGGCGCGGCGGGAGTTCGGCATGACCTTTGATACCACCCGGGGCGTTACCGTGCTGTTCGGCGGCACCGCGTCAACCGATCTCGACGACACCTGGGAGTACAGCGGGTCTGCCTGGACCCCGGTGAACACCAACAACACCCCCACGGCGCGGTATGGGCCGTCCCTCGCCTATGACTCGGCGCGGGACGTGACGGTGCTGTTGGTCGGCGGTTTTGTCGGTACGGGAGGGGGGCCGCACGAGACCTGGGAGTACGACGGCACGGACTGGATGCAGGTGACCCCCCCCGTCCAACCCACGCCGGCCCGGCGCCAGGGCAAGCTCATTTACGACGAGCACCGTGGGGTGGTGGTGCTGTACGGGGGCGAGGACCAGGGCGAGTACTCCGACACGTGGGAGTACGACGGGGCCACCTGGACGAACGTTACCCCCTCGGCGACGCCCCCCGTCCGCTCGAATCACGCCGTGGTCTACGATGCGTCGCGACGGCGGCTCCTTCTACACAGCGGCTACAATTCGAACGGCCCCGTTGGAGATACCTGGGGCTTCGGGCTCGTGAGCCCTACCCCGAACGAGCTCTGCGACAACGCGGTGGACGACGATGCGGATCAGCTCACCGACTGCGACGATCCGGACTGCGCCCTGGATCCGCACTGCAGTGTCTGCGGGGACGCCCTTTGCAGTGAAATCGAGAACTGCGGCAGCTGCCCCGCGGATTGCTGTCCGTAGAACGACTCACCACGCGCTCGGGTTGTAGGACTACTGCACGCCGACGCAGAGGGTGGGCTCGCTGTCGGCGGAGTTGTTCGTCTCGTCGCACTCCTCGTGCTCGTTGGCGTCGTCCACCACCACCTGGAAGGTCATGGTGACGCCCTGGGCGGGCACGGGGTAGATCGCCGCCACGCGCTCCCAGGCGCCGGGGAGGAGCACCGCGCCGGTGAACTCGGTGGCGATGAGCTCCGGCGGGTTCGTGGCGTCGGCGTCGGTGCGGTAGAACAGCACCGGGATGTTGGACGGAGCCCCGGCGCTGCCCTGGTTGGTGACCGTGGCGACCAGCCGGATCTCGTTGGGGCAGACCGCGGTGGCCGTGAGCTCGAGGGCGAGGTCGGGCACGGGGAACAGGGCGCCCCCCTGCACGTTCTGGCGGTAGTTGTTGTACACGATCCAGTTGGGGACCTCCACGGTCGGCACGTCCCAGAAACCACCGGCGAGCATGAAGTCGGTGACGTGGTAGCCGAACTGGTTCCAGACCGGCCGGGTGCGGACCCAGCGGTCGTTGAGGTCTCCGTAGACCCGCACGCCGTGGGTGCCGCCCGGGAGCTGGCAGATCCCGCTCGCGTCGCACTGCTCGCCGGCCGCGGAGCAGGTGCCCCCGACGCCCCCGGTGCAGGGCGGCCCCGCGGTGCAGGTGGTGATGGCGCAGAGCTCGCCGATGTCCAATCCGGCGTTCTTCCAGTGGACGTGGCAGCCGGCGCCGATGACGTAGTAGTCGCTGGAGACGACCACCATCTCGGCGTTGCCGTCGCCGTCCACGTCCGCCACCAGGGGGTACTCCGAGAGCGTGCCGGAGGAGCTGGGCAGGATGGGGTTGACCAGCTCCTGTCCGGTGAGCCCTTCGTAGATGTGGAAGAAGCACTCGTCGGCGTAGAGCACCTCGGCCATGCCGTCGCCCTGGAAATCGAACACGCTGGAGCCGGTGGAGCTGCTCGACAGATCCTGGGTGGGCTGCGTCCAGAGCATCAGGTCCGTGGCGCCGCTGGCGCACTGTCCCCCGGCCCGGAGCGTGGTGGTCCAGCAGTCCGGGTCGTAGACGACATAGGCCGCCAGCCCGGCCGTGGACACCTCGGGCAGGCCGTCGCCGTCGAAGTCCGCCACCGTGGGCGCGCCGCCGTGGCCCGCACCGGGGATGGGGATCGTGGCGTCGATGAGGGTCCCACCCGGGCCCACGAGCACCTCACCGGTGAGGCCGTTCAAGACGTAGAAACCGTTTCGGATGTTGATCACCTCGGGGCCGGGCACCGAGGCGAACAGGTCGGCCACAGCGATGTAGCCGGACGGCCAGGCGCGCGTGTGCACCCACAGCTCCTCGCCCCCGGGGATCAGGGGATCCGCCGTGTAGGCGTGATCGCCGTCGATCACCTCGGGGCGACCGTCCTGGTCCACGTCCGCCACCACGGTGCTGGTTCCGCACCCGGCGCGGTCCATTAAGTCCAGGGCCGGATCGCCGATGTTGTGGCCGTTGAGCGCCTGGCAGCGGATGATGACATCCGGCATTCCGTCGTGATCCAGGTCTGCCAGGGAGAGGCCGCCCGACAGGGTGGTCGAGGCGCCGTTGCCGGTCGTGCGCGTCCCCTGGCAGCCGGGGTAGGCGGCCGTGTCGCACACGTCGCCGACGCCGTCGTTGTCCGCGATGCGCACGCCGCCGCCCTGCATGTTGTAGACGATCTCGAGGCCGGGGTCGGCGTCGAAGTTGCCCAGGGCCACGGAGGAGCCGGATTTCGCGTAGGGTGCCGTGGGATCGGCGGCCGAGGGGATGGTGAACAGCAGCTGCCCTCCGCCCGCGCCGTCGCCCGCGCCGTCCAACACCGCGATCAGGTTCCCGGTGGTGTAGGAGCCGGCGTAGAACAGCACGACGACCACGTCCGGCGTGCCGTCCCCGTTCACGTCGCCCACCACGGGCGCGGTCATGGAGTTCAGCCAGTAGTGTCCGTCATAGCTCACCCCGGGCCAGAACCATTCCAGCACGGGCTCGATGGCCGTGAACTCCGGCTCACCCTCGCACAGGGGGCCGCCGGGCAGCGGCAGGCAGCGGTGGATGGTCTGCTCGCAGTACCAGTCCTCGTACAGGCAGTCGAAGTTGTTGTCGCACATTCCCCCCGGGGTGACGCACTGATCCCCGAGGCAGACGTCGCCGGCGTCGCAGCACAGCTCGAGCTCGGCCCCGCAGTGGGTCGCCGTCACGGGACAGTTGACCGCGCAGTCCACCCCGTCGAGGCAGATGTCTCCCACGTCGCAGCAGGTCTCCGAGTTCTCCCCGCAGCGCACGTTGTCGCAGTCCGGGAGGCACTGCCAGTCGTTCACGCACTCCTCCCCGGCCCCGCAGCACAGGTTCAGCGGTCCGCAGGGATCACCGGTCGGGCAGCCGGCGTCGGGGCCGCCTCCGGCGTCCACGACCGAGGCGTCCAGGGTCGTTCCGCTGTCCCCGTTACCGGTTTCGGCGCTCGGCCCGCAGCCGACCACCGCGGCCAGCGCGCCGAGCGTCGCGGCCAGCGCAACGGATTGCAGCCCGCTCCGAGGCCTCTTCGGGCGCGCGGTGTGCCGGTCGCTGTGCAGCCCACGTCGGTGGTGATCCATCGGCTCCTCCTCTCTCATCCGTAGGCTCTACTGTACCCCGAGGAGGGGGAATCGACGTCTACTTTCCGATCAATTTGACTTTGCGGGGGGTGGGCACGGTCTGTCGCTTCGCGCCCGTGCGCTGGCCGATGGCGCCCCAGCAGTACAGGGTGCCGTCCGCCCGGGCGGCGCAGGTGGAAAAGGACAGACCCAGCAGGACCGTGACGCCGGTGAGGCCGGGGACGGCAGTGGGCTTTGGGCGCGCGGTGGTCGTGCCGTCGCCGAGCTGCCCGTGCTGGTTGGCGCCCCAACAGTAGACCTTGCCGCCCGCTGCGATGGCGCAGACGTGACTGGCTCCGGTGGCGACGTGACGCACCTGCGCGAGCCCCGGGATGCGCACCGGCACCCGCCTGCGGCCGGGCAGGGGCCAGCACCAGAGCTTGCCGTCCCGGGTCACGGCGCAGCTCTGTTTTTCGTCTACGGCGAGCTGGCGGACATGGGCCAGGGCGGACACCCGACCGGCGACCGACGCGGAGCTGCGGCTGCCGTCGCCGAGCTGGCCGTTCCGGTTGTTCCCCCAGCACCAGACCCTGCCGTTTGCCTTGAGCGCGCAGGCGAATTCGTGGGAGGAGTGGACCGACTTCACGCCGGTCAGTTCGCGCGCCAGTCCGCGAACCCGGCTCGGGCGCTTCTGCAGTCGGCGCGCGGCGCAGCGGTCGTCCTCGCCGCACACCTTGCCGCCGTCTCCGGCCTGTCCCTGGGCGGCGTCGCCCCAGCACCAGGCCGTGCCGTCCTTCCGGACGGCACAGGTGGAGCGCCAGCTCGTGGTGAGGGAAACCAAGTCCCTGAGCTTGGGTATGAGGGTCGGCAGTCGGCGGCGCTGGGTGTGCCCCAGACCGAGCTGGCCGCGCTTGTTGCTCCCGCGACACCAGACCGTCCCGTCGGCCTTCAGCGTGCAGCGGTGGTCCCCGGCCGGGGCGATGGCGCGAACGCCGGTGTAACGCGCCACGGGTCGGGGGATGATCTTGAACATGGGCGGGTGGTCGGGATCCGCTGACACCACGCAGCCGCAGGTCGCTGTGTCGTCGGCGCGGACCACGCAGAGCCCGATGCCGAACCGGTTGCCCTCGGACTCGACCAGCGACCGGACGGACGAGGAGCTGGCGCGTGGTGGCGGGGGGGGCGCCTTGCGCCCATGCGGCTCGTCTCGCTCCGGCGGGGTGAACCGTGTAGAGGCGCGGCGCGGCGGGGGACCGCTGGGGCCGCAGGACCAGGACAGCACGAGCAGGGCGGCAAGGGATTCGGCCCCTCGGATGGGGGATCGCATGGGAGGGTGCCTCCGGTTTCGTTGTTCGGGGTCCACTGTAGGGAAGGGCAATGCGGAGTTCAAGTCCGGCGCGATCCCCTGGTGTTCTGAAGCTGGGGATCATTCCGCTGGGAATGTTGCGGAAATTTGTTAGATTGGGCGGCGCATACCGGTATGGGCCTATGCTGCCGCCGCCTGCGGCGCGGGGCAGCCAGCACGCAAGGAGAGGAACATGGCAGTCGACCATCAGAAAACCAAGGAAGTCCTGCACTGGTTCGAGGAGCTCAGCAAGATTCCGCGCTGCTCCAAGAACGAGGCGCAGATCTGCGAGTGGCTGACGAAGTGGGCCGGTGACAACGGCTTCGAGGTCAGGCGGGACCGGATCCAGAACGTGGTGATCGAGGTTCCCGGCACGGCGGGGTACGAGAATTCACCCGGCGTGGTGATCCAGGGTCACATGGACATGGTCTGCGAGAAGGCCAAGGGCGTGGACTTCGACTTCAGCAAGGATCCGATCAAGCTCGTGTACGACGGTGACTGGCTGACGGCCGACCAGACCACCTTGGGCGCTGACAACGGGATCGCCATCGCCATGGCGTTAACCGTGGCGTTGGACAAGGACTCCCCCCACCCGCCGCTGGAGCTGCTGTTCACCGTGGACGAAGAGACCGGGCTCACAGGGGCCACCGAGCTCGAGTCGGGCTTCATCAAGGGGAAGTTCCTGCTCAACGTGGACTCTGAGGACGAGGGCGTCTTCACCGTGGGCTGCGCCGGCGGCAAGGACACGCACCTGGCGGTGCCCGTGGCGGAGGAGGCGTTGCCCGGCGGCAGCAAGGGGTTCAAGCTGGTGGCCGGCGGAATGAGCGGCGGCCACTCGGGCGTCGACATCCATGAGCAGCGCGCCAACGCGATCCACGTGCTCACCCGGGCGCTGAACGAGCTGCTCAAGGAGCTGGACGTGCGCATCGTCGCCCTGAGCGGCGGCACGGCGCACAACGCCATTCCGCGGGACGCCGAGGCCGTG
Organism: bacterium; assembly: GCA_043825095.1. Lineage (GTDB taxonomy): Bacteria > Myxococcota_A > Polyangia > HGW-17 > JAJRWW01 > JBDRSE01. Next base: position 31,487 of record JBDRSE010000130.1, on the reverse strand, counting down.
GTGGCGCTGCCGGCGGACAAAGCCGGCCGGGCGGGTGCCCTCGTGGGCGAGCTGGCGGCTGCGCTCCGGCAGGAGCACGGCAAGACCGACCCCAACATCACGCTGATCCTGGAGCCGGCCGCGGCGTCCGGCACAGGCCTCTCCGCCGCCGGCACCCGGCACGCGGTGGACTTCCTCATGGCGATGCCCCACGGCGTGGCCGACATGTCCCTGGACATCCAGGGGCTCGTGCAGACGTCGAACAACCTGGCCACGCTGAAGCTCGAGGGGGGCAAGGTGATCACGCTCACGAGCCAGCGCAGCTCGGTGATGAATCGGCTGGACTGGCTCACGAGCCGCATCGAGGGGGCCGGACGGGCTGCGGGCGGCGTGGCGGAAACCGGGGGCGGCTACCCGGCCTGGCAGCCGAACATGGACTCGCCGCTGCTCGCCAAGTGCGTGGCGGTCTACAAGGAGCTGTTCAACAAGGAGCCCGTGGTGGAGATCATCCACGCGGGGCTGGAGTGCGGGATCATCGGGGCCAAATACGAGGGCATGGACATGATCTCCTTCGGGCCGACCATCAAGAACCCGCACTCGCCCGACGAGAAGCTCCTGGTCTCCACCATCGGTCAGGTGTACGACTTCATGGCCGCCCTGATGAAGGCCCTGAAGTAGCGCTCGACTGCCCCCCCGCCTCTACGCCTTCTTCTTGTTTTTCTGATCGACGTTGATGCCCCGGACGTAGCACCGGAGGGGCAGGTTCAATCCCACCGCAGCCAAGCAGCGATTGCATGAGATGCAAGCCGCCTCGGTGGCCTCGCCCTCCCGGAAGCGCGTTACCAGGAACGGCTCCCGGATGAAGGGGCGGCTCAGAGAGACGCAATCCACGCGGCCGTCACTGACGATCTGCTTCATCTCGGACAGTTTCCGCACGCCACCGACCACCGACACCATTACCTCTCCGACGGCCTCCTTGATTCGCGCTGCTGATTCGAGATTGTAGGGAGTTTCGAAGGTGAACTTCCCCTCCAGCTTGCGCATCATCCTCCGGGCGATGGGACGGAGGATCCACGGCGCGGTTCGCGCGAGGTCATCCACCGGCACTCCCCCGCGGCTCATGGCCAAGAACGACCAGGACAGGGTGCCGCTGCTGACCTCGATGAGGTCGATTTCCCGCTCGGCCAGCATTTTGGCGTAGGTGACGGCGTGCTCGGGAGTGACGCCCGGCTCGGGGGTGTAGTCGTCGGAGTTCAGCTTGACCAGGATCGGCGTGTTGTCGGGTATCGCCTTCCGGGTGGCGTCCAGAACCTGGCCGAGCAGCCGGAAGCGATTTTCGTCGCTGCCGCCCCACTGGTCCGAGCGCTTGTTGTAGAAGGGCGAGAGGAATTGGTTGAGCAGATACCCGTGGGCCGCGTGGAGCTGTATGACGTCCGCGCCCGCTTCCACGGCCCGCGCAGCGGCTTGCGTGAAGGCCTCGATAGCCTCCTGGATCTGCTCCTCCGACATGGCCTTTGCCTTGCTGAGATAGAGCTCGTCCCGCTTCTGGCGCGAGGGTCCGTGCGGCTTCTGCCCGCTGAGTTTCTTTTTGGTCTGCCGTCCCGCGTGCATGAGCTGGAACGCGACGCGCCCGCCCTCGGCGTGTACGGCGTCGGTCAGGCGGCGCAAACCCGGAATCATCGCGTCGTCGTGGATCCCGGCCTGGTGGAGGGCGGCGCGTCCGTAGGAGTGCACGAACAGGTATCCCGGGATGAGGAGCCCGACCTTGCCCTGGGCGAGCTTGCGGTAGCGCTCGACCAGGGCGTCGGTGACCTCCCCGTCCAAAGTGGCCATGCTCTCGTAGGTGGCCGAGTGGATGAAGCGGTTTTCCAGCTCCAGGTTCCTCAGACGCAATGGGTTGAACAGCATGTGGCCGACCCTATCACAGACAGGCGCCTGCGCACCTCTGTTGAGTCTCCTACCGGCGCACATCTCACTGGACAAACGAGCAGGGTTGGCTATACTTGTGTTCAGTAGGTGTGAAGCTCATGAAACAAACCAATTCCGAGGACCAAGCGATCCCCAATCCCGTCCAAGAGCAGTGCTCGTCCACCCCCGTTCTGCAAACCGGGGGTGTCTCGTGCTCCGGGGATCGAGCACACTGTCCGGAGTGCGGGCAGAGTCTCGCCTTCCAGGGTCGATGCGCGACCTGCTACCACTGCGGCTTCAGCGCGTGCCATTGAACCCGAACGTATTTAGAAACAAGCGTTTTCCTCTTGCTTCGCTCTGCCAGGTATTCTATAGAGGTTGGGTTTCGGGCGTTTAGCTCAGGTGGATAGAGCGTTGGTCTCCGGAACCAAAGGCCACAGGTTCGAGTCCTGTAACGCCCATTTCAATGCACCGTGGTGATTGCTCGCCTAGAGTGAGCTCGCCGCATCCGCGGCGCACCTCCCTCCGGCGTCGCGCGGGCGAGCACCGCGGATTGACCAACAGGTCGTGTGGGATCACCCGTGGAGAGACGTCGCTCAAACCGTGTATCGATTCAGGTCTGGGTGGAGCAGTGGGCCGAGGGCGAGCAGTACCACCAGCTGAGCGCCAACCTGAGTCGGGGCGGGATCTACCTGGACCGGACCATCCCTCACCCGGAGGGAACGGTGATCAACCTGCGGTTCAATCTGCCGGGGCGGGAGCAGCCCCTTGAGATGAAGGGACGGATCGTGTTCCCGAAATCGGACGATGACAGTCCGGGCATGGGTGTGGAGTTCGTCGGGCTGAACGTGGACACGGCTCAGGCCATTGATGCGTATCTTTCGGCGCAAGAGGCGGAGGAAGAGCAACAGGAGGAGGGCTGAGACGGCGCGTCGTTCAGGCTGCCTCGGTCCTGGTGTGACATGCAACCCTTTGCCGATCTACTAGGTGTGCTCGTGGACGCCGGCCTCCTGAAGGAGGCTGACGCCGTGCGGCTGCGCCGGGAGGCGGCCGCCAGCGGTCGGGTCCAGATTCGCGTGCTCCGGGAGAGCGGCCTCGTCGGGGACGACGTTGTGCTTGGGGCGTTGAAGGAACGACTGGGCTTGGAAGTGCTGGATGTCTCCGACGAGAACGCCGTGGAGCTGGAGGCGCTGCGCTGGCTGGCTCAGGACGTCGCCGATGCGCATGTCGTACTCCCGGTGCGGGTGGACGGGGGCACGGATCGGGTGCTGGGATTGGCGATGGCGGATCCCTTGAGCGCCCACAGCATCCAGACCGTGGAGCGTTCCAGCGGCTTCCGGGTGGAGCCCGTTCTCGCCGAAGCGGGAGCCCTTACCCGTGCGATCCACCGGAGTTACGGCCGGATCACCACGAAGCTGATCCCGCGGCCCGCGGAGCCGAGCCGCGACCGTTGGTCCGCCTGGCCCTCAGGTGGTCCCGGGGAGCCGGAGACCCAGCCCGCCCATCGGATCGAGGACGAAGCCACACCAGCGCAGCTGGTGCAAGCGCTGGTGAATCTGCTGGCCGACAAGGGGATCCTCTCGCGGGAGGAGCTCGTGGCCGAGGTGAAGGCCCTGCTCCGCGAGGACCTCGACGAATGAGCGCGGCCCGCTCCCGGGACTTCATCATCATGGGCGGGGGGCTCTGCGGCCTCACCGCCGCCCGCTTCCTGAAACAGGGCTTTTCGCTGTACGAGGCGGCGGATCGCGTCGGCGGCCTGGCTCGGAGTGAGCGGTTGCGCGGGCACACCTTCGATCACACCGGGCATTGGCTCCATCTGCGGGATCGCGGGATGAAACAGCTCGTGCGCGGCCTACTTGGGGACGAGCTCCTGCGCGTCACGCGACGGTCCCGGATCTTTTCCCACGGCGCGCTGACGCGGTACCCGTTCCAGGCGAACCTCTACGGCCTGCCACCCGAGGTGATCTACGAGTGTCTGCGCACGTTCCTCGATCGAAAGCCGCCTCGCCCCGGGGCTCGGCGGCGGACCTTCGAGGACTTCATCCGGGAGCACTTCGGCCAGGGCATCGCCGAGCACTTCATGGTGCCCTACAACGAGCGGCTGTGGGGGGTGCATCCGCGGGAGATCACTGACGCCTGGTGCCAGCGGTTCGTGCCCATCCCGTCCCGGGACGAGGTGCTCGCCGGCGCGGTGGGCGCCCGGCTGCCGGAGCTCGGCTACAACGTGGAGTTCCTCTATCCGCGCCAGGGCGGGATCGAGCGGCTGCCCCTCGCCCTGGCCGAGGGGCTGGCTCCGGAGCGTGTGCACTGCCGATCCGGTGTGGAACGCGTGGATCACCGCGCCCGGCGGGTGTCTGTGGGTGGGGAGTGGATCGACTATCGGGCGCTCGTCTCGACGATCCCGCTGCCCACGCTGTGTCGGCTGCTCGCGGCGCCTCCGAAGCCCGTGGTTCGCGCCGCAGAGCGCTTGCGCTGGACTGCGGTGCGCTACCTGAACGTCGCGCTGAAGCGCACGCCGCCCCGGGACTTCCACTGGATCTACGTGCCCGAGAGGCGCTACCCGGCCTACCGGGTGGGGGTGTTCTCCAACGCCGCCCCCTCCATGGCGCCCGCCGGCTGCGCCTCGCTGTACGTGGAGCTCGCCTCCCGGGGCGCCGAGCGACCCGACGCGCTGGCGCGCCAGACCGTGCCACTGCTTTTGGAGTCCGGGGCCATGCGCCGGGCCGAGGATCTGCGGTTCGCCGAGCTCCGGCGAATCGAGCACGCCTACGTGGTCTTCGACGAGCACTACGAGCGGGCGCGGCGGACGCTGCTCGACTTTTTCCACAAGTTCGATATCTATCCACGCGGCCGGTTCGGCTCCTGGGAGTACGGCGGCATGGAGGACGCCATGCGGCAGGGCCGCGAGGTGGCGAAGATGCTCCGCACGCGGTATAAACGGCGGACCGATGACCGAGCGCCGACCCGACATTAGTGTCGTCATCCCGATCTACAATGAATCGGCCATCCTCGGCCGCGCGGTCACCGATCTGCATCGGAACCTGTCGGCGCTGGAGCCCCCCACACCGTTCGAGATCATCCTCGCGGAAAACGGCAGCAGCGACGACACACCGGCAGTGGCCCGCGCGCTCAGTGAACAGCTCGCCGAGGTGCACACCTTCAGCTACGGGGAGCCCAACTACGGGGCGGCCCTGCGGCGGGGTATGCTCGAGGCCCGTGGCCGGTACGTCATCTGCGATGAAATCGATCTCTGCGATGTCGATTTCCATGCCCGGGCCCTGGCGCTGCTCCGGACGGGGGAGGCCGAGCTGGTGGTGGGCTCGAAGGCCATGCACGGCTCGTCGGACCGTCGACCCTTCGTGCGGCGACTCGCCACCAAATCCATTAACGGCATGCTGCGGATCCTGCTCGGCTTCCGCGGCACCGACACCCACGGGCTGAAGGCGTTCCGGCGGGACGCCCTGACGTGCACTGCCACCCGCTGTGTGGTGGACAAGGATCTGTTCGCCTCGGAGTTCGTGATCCGGGCGCAACGGGACGGCATGCGCGTCGTGGAGATCCCCATCTCCATCGCCGAAAAGCGCCCCCCCTCCATCCAGCTCGGGCGCCGCATCCCCCGCGTGCTGCGCGACCTCGCCCGGCTCGTCTACGTCATTCGCATTCGACGGAGCTGACCGTGCCTGCGCCCCTGGTGAGCCTCACGGTAGATCTCGACCCGGTGGGCGCCTACCACGCCATCCACGGCCTGCCCCCACCGGCCCCCCGCGACCGTCACCACTTCTCCCTCGTCGCCATTCCGCGATTTCTCGAGCTCTTCGACCAACTGGGCGTTCGCGCCACCTTCTTCGCCGTAGGCGAGGACCTCGCCCACGACGACGTGGCCGCGCTCCTCCGCTCGGCCGTGGACGCCGGCCACGAGGTCGCCAACCACACCGCGACCCATCCCTACGCCTTCCTCGACCTCGACCCCGTCGCCCAAGCCGAAGAGATCGATCGCTGTCACGAACAAATCACTGCCGCCACGGGCCGCCCGCCCGTCGGCTTCCGCACCCCCGGCTATCACATCGACGCCCCGGCCCTCGCCCTCCTGGCCGCCCGCGGCTACCGCTACGACTCCTCCATGTTCCCCTCCGCCCCCTACTACGCCGCCAAGGCCGCCGTGATGACGTGGATGCGCCTCCGAGGCCGCCGCAGCCGCTCCCGCGCCCACCCCCCCACGGCCCTCCTCGCGCCCGGGGAACCCTACCATCCCAACCCCAACAGACCATGGCTCCGCGGCAACAGCCCCGTCCTGGAAATCCCCGCCGCCACCCGAGCCGCCGGCCTACCCCTGGTCGGCACCTTCCTCGCCGGTCTTCCCACCTCGGTCTGCTCCCGCCTCGGCCGTCACCTCGTCCACCGCCCCTTCGTCACCATCGAGTTCCACGCCATCGATTTACTGGACCGCACTGACGGCGGACTGGACCCGCTGCTCTCTGTCCAACCCGCAGCCTCCACCCCGCTCTCCACCCGCCGCGCCGCCCTGGACGCCCTACTGCAGCCCCTCTGTCGCGCCGGCCAAGGAATGTCCCTGGCAGAGTTTTCGGCCCGCGTTTGAGGTTGCGTTGCTGCTCTTCGCCCTGTGTCTGCACGCTTGACGCATTACAACACGCGGCAGGATAATTGGTAGTAGCTGCGTAGAAACGGGTTGTGTTGTATTTCGCGCGAGCAGGTGAGTGAGGTGTGATATGTGCGCGCAGTGCGGGAAGCCGAGGAGTGATTTCATTCGCCGCTGCTTCTTTCCACTGGCCATCGGCACGGTCGTGGCTATCGAGTGGCTCTTCGGTGCTGCACCCGCCAGGGCCAACTGCGGCTTGGAACCGCACTACCAAGCTCAGGTGGTGGGCAGCACCGTCTACGTGATGCCCAATACCGGGAGCTACGCGTGGGAGCGTGTCTGTCCCGATTCTGGGGGAATGTTACGAATGAACGTCGAGTCGGGTGAGGTGGTGCGGCTGGCTGATTATTGCCTGTCATCGGCGGACGTCGGAAGCAGTTGGGATTATGACGGTGGTGATACCGATGTCTACGTGGACGAGTGCGTTTCACCGGGCAGCTACGAATACGGATTTGCCGTTCCTTATTCGTGCCCGAACGGCGCTTGTGGTACCACTCCCTACTACACCACGGCCGCCGTCACGGTCGGTGACGCGTCGTGCCAGCGCAGCCCAGATAACCCTGGACCCAACGTCTACGTAGGGAGCGTCCCCTGGACCGGTGAACGCAACGATGTTTGCCCACCGTCCACGAACGGCTGTGATGGTTGCTCCGCGTCAGGTGATATGACCCTTGAAGTGCTAGTCGCGCAGGTGGCGGTCCTTGTCGTCGGACTGTTGCTCCTTCTTCGCCGTAAGCTGCGCCTCCGTCACTGACCGCATGGGTTGGCCGGTCGCCATCGCTCTCGCGATCACGCTCGCCATCGAGGTGCCGGTGGTGGCGGCGCTGTACTCAGGTCAGCGCCGACGGATGGCGCTCGCTTGTGCTGCCAGTACAACCGTCACAAACCTCGCGATGAATCTGCTGCTGGTGCGCGTGATGGCTGATCCACAGCAGGCCTTGCTCTGCGGAGAGATCCTGGCGCTCGTTCTCGAGGCAGTAACATACATCGTCGTCAGTCGGACGCGAGACGTGGGGCGTGCACTCGTTGCATCCGGCTTGGCCAATGCTCTCAGCTTTGGCGCGGGTTGGTTGGTGTACGGAATGTGAGCGACCTCGCTGTCGCGGCAAATCTCAGCGGGCCTCTAGACGCGACTTTCGCACTTTGTTCTACTGCGAACGGCCGAAATCCCACCGGTTGTGGTCCTGCCTTGGACGATGTCCGTGCCCCCCGACCGAATACCGGATCTGCACCGGTGCAAATTCACGTTGGGTCCGACCTCGGCCCCCGGCGAACCTGGCGCTGCGCGAGCAGCAGCAGCAGGAGCCAGAGCACTGGCGGTCCGGTCTTTGATAGATTTCGTGCGCCGGTGTTGCAGCCGCTCAGGCGGGGCTCCTCCTCGGAGGGTGGGGGCGGGGTGCCCGACACGTCGGGCTCGGCGTCCTGCCACGCCAGGCGACGCAGGGTGGCCCAGGCGATTCGGGTTGAGAGCTCCAGGGTTTCGGGCGGGGTCCACTCCGGCGTGTCCCACCAGTCGTGGATGTCGGCGTGTCGGGCGATGGTGGTGAGCATCACTGCGGGGACGGCAATGCCCGCGAAGCTGCGGTGATCGGACGACGAGTCGCTCGGATCGTTGTAGACCACTACAGCCCAGGGCAATCCGTCCTCCTGAACGGCCCGTTGCATCAGCGCTCCTAGCGCCAGGTCGGGGTGCTCGGCGTGGCCCTGCACGACCATTCCCGTGGCGTCTACGCCCCCTACCATGTCGAGGTTCAAGTAAGCGTGGTTGTCCATGGCCGGATACCGACCGGGAAGCAGCAATGCGTAGGAGCCCGAGCCTAAGAGGCCCACCTCCTCCGAGTTCCAGGCCGCGAAGACCACGGTGCGGTCCGGCGGGCGCTCTGCGCTCTTGAGCAGGTGTGCTAGCTCCAGCATGACCGCGACTCCGGAGGCGTTGTCGTCCGCACCCGGAAGGCCTTGGCCTGCAATGTCCTCGACGGTGTCGATGTGGGCCCCTACGACTACCACCTCATGGCCGATGTCCGGATCCACACCCGGGACGGCCGCCACCAGGTTGGCAGTTTCGATGTATGGGGTCACCTCGGTCTGAGCGTGTACCACAGCCATCCAGCCAAGGTCGCGGCTCTGCGGCTCCCGCATGTCGTCGATCAGCGCCGCCCAGGCGGCCAGCTCGGGGACGCGCGTCTCGGCGAGCGCGCGCCACAGTCGGACCACTGGAAACTGTGGGTCGAAGTAGGCGTACTGAGTGTTGATCTCCGACGTGTCCTCCTCGTCGAGGAAGGTCGAAACGAAGAGCGCAGCCCGGGCACCGTGGAGCCGGGCATTGGCAGTCTTGTAGCCGGTGTGTATGAGCGCCGGCAGGGTGTTCGCCGCCTCCCCGGCCGGGCAGTGGAGCGCGATGTCCCAGTCCACACCTCCTTCCCAGGCCGAGCCCGCTTGCCCGGCCGGACCCTTGGAGATGGCGAGCACGATCTTGTTCTCCACGTCAACCATTGTGTAGTCGTCGTACCCGGTTGGCGGGAGTGGGCACCGCGGGAAGTCTTCTGCCGAGTAGGGGGGAATGGTCAAGCCGTAGCCCACGAACACCACCTCTGCCATCACCGTGGCCGAGCCGGAGTAGCGGAGTACCTCGTAGTCGACCTCCGCGGTCAGCTCGGAACCGTCCAGCGATACCCGGGATTCCAGGCTGCGAAAGTACGCGTAGGAGTACGGCTGACGATACGCGCCATCCGTTCCGGCCGGCTCTAGGCCGAGTTCTTCGAAGACCGACTGCACATAGTTGAGAGCTTGCTCGTTGCCCAACTCACCCGGCCAGCGCCCTCCCGGTTGATCCGTGGCCAGCCGCACCACCACTCCGTACATGCGGAATGGATCCATCGGCCATTCGGGCCCCCGGTTCCCTTGGGGCTCCGACGTTTCGCCACAGGCGACGCTGCTCAGCATCGCGCAGGTCCACAGGGTCACTACGGCTGTTTGAGCACGAGTCAATTCCGGACCTTTCCTGAACTCCAGTATACCAGCAGACGGGGCCAACACCCGGCGGAGTACCTGCATCTCCCCGGCTCCCGGCGACTTGCGGCAATCTGTGGTAGGATTCGCCCGTGTCTGACTCGAAATTCAAACCCGTGAAGTTCGGTCGATACGTACTGGAGGAGTGTATCGGCCGGGGCGGCATGGCGGAGATCTTTCGGGCGAAGAGCCCCGGAGCGCACGGGTTCGAAAAGACCCTGGTGATCAAGCGGATCCTTCCGGAGCAGGCGCGAAACCCCCAGTTCGTCGAGTGGTTCATCGATGAGGCCAAGCTGATGATGCGGCTGGACCACCCGAAGATCGTGCAGGTGTTCGACTTCGGTGAGGTGGAGGGCCGCTACTACATCGCCATGGAGTACGTCCGGGGGATCGACTGTTTGGAGCTGCTTCGCAAGTGCGCCAGGCGGCGGTGGCGGCCGGCGCCCATCATCGCGGTGCACATCATCGCCGACGTGATGGATGCGCTGCAGTACGCGCACACCCTGACCGACTCCGACGGGCGGCCGTTGAACCTGGTGCACGCCGACGTCTCCCCGTCGAATATCTTCCTCTCCGAGCTCGGGGAGGTGAAGCTGAGCGACTTCGGCATCGCGCACATGGGCCTGCGCCGGGGGCGACCCGATTCGGGTGTGGTGCGCGGCAAGTACGGCTATCTGCCGCCGGAGGCCGTTGCGGGGCTGCCGGTGGACCACCGAGCCGACATCTTCTCCGCGGGGGTGGTGCTGGCCGAGCTGCTGATGGTGCAGCGGCTCTTCCGCGGCAAGAACTACCTGGAGGTGCTGCTGCAGGTGCGGGACGGGCGCCTGGATCGACTGGACGAGTTCGGCCAGCACATCTCGGCGGATCTCCGGCGGATCTTGGAGTACGCCCTGGCGCGGGATCCCTACATGCGGTACCAGAACGCCGCGGCGTTCCGGGATGCGCTGCACCGCTACCTGTTCGATCGACAGCAACTCCTGCGCGCCACCTCGGTGCGCAAGTTCATGAGCCGCCTCGCCGCGTCGTCGGAAGAGGTCCTGCAGCAGGCGATCGACCATGAGGACCAGCCCAAGACGCCCGCCGGGGGCGTGCCCGGGGCGGTTGGGCCGACCCTCAAGCACGGCAGGCGTCGGATTCTGCTCGGCCCACCGCCGCAACCCATGCCGGTCCCGCAAGGGCCTTCACACCAGCACGCCCTGGCCAAGCTCTCCGGCGGGGAGATGCTCCTGGCGGGGCGGGCCGAGGGGAGCGGTCGTCTGACCGAAGACGACTTCGGCATCGTGGCGAGTCTCCCGCCCATCGAAGGCCACGGGGGAGAGTTCGTCCAAGGACTGGAGTCGGGGCTCGACCCGGGGCTCAGTGACTACGACGAGACGATCCCTCCGCTCGCAGAGGCGGCCCGAAGGAACACGACCAGCGTCACCGAGATCGAGCGCCCGACCCCCGACATCGAGTACGATCTCTCCGAGCGCAGCCTGGTGTCGATCCTGTTCGCCTTCGCGGTCGGCGCGGAGACCGGGCTCATCGTGTTGCGCGCCGGGGACACGGTGAAGGAGATCTACATCACGGACGGGGACCCGGACTTCGTCGCTTCGAATCTGCCGGACGAGCTGTTCGGGCAGTTTCTCTTGGCCGAGGGGGTGATCACCCACGACGAGCTCGACCGCGCCCTGGCCATCCTCCCCCGGTACAAGGGGAAGCTGGGGGAGGCCCTCGTGGCGCTGGGGCTGCTGCGGCCGATGCAGGTCCTGCGCCTACTCACGCGGCAGGTGCGACAGAAGGTGTTCAACGCCTTTGCCTGGGAGACGGGAATCGCCTCTTACTACCGGGGCCGGACCTGCGAGCGGGACTCTGCGCCCCTCGGCCTCGACGCCTTCGAGGTCGTCGAAGCCGGGGTGGCAGAGCTTCCGGATCCAGTGCTCGTGCAGCGGCTCGCCGGGGCCATGTCCCAAAAGCCGCTCGCGGTGGATCCTCCGCGGGTTCCCCCGGAGGTCTTCCGGGTGGGTGGGTATCCGCGCGAGGTCTACGGCCTGCTGCGGGGAGAGCGTACCCTGGCGGAGCTGCTCGCCGAGGCGGGCGAGGCGGAGCAGCCCGGCAAGTTGGCGCGCATGTCCTATCTGCTGCTGGAGTGCGGGCTCGCCACGCTGAAATGAACCGATCCCGACATTCCTGTCAGGATCCCCGATCAAGGGCCGACATCGGTGTCAGGCACCCTTTCAGAAAAGTGAGGATCGGGGGCGAATCCTGAGGGAATCCTGCGCTGTTCCGGCCCCCTGGGGCGCATATTTCATTGGCACACGATTTGCTTTTAGTTCGCGGCAGCAAGCAGAAACAACACTCGAGCCCCGGAGGAGAACCATGAGAACTCTCACGCGATACGGTGCCATCGTGCTCGCGGCGACCTGGCTCGCCGGCTGTAGCAACACGGACCCGAGCGACCAGCTCACTCAGCAGCAAGCCATCAGCGAATGCGGCGGCTTTCTGATCACGGCCAACATGAAGTCCCCCCTGGGGGATCCGGCCACCTACTGCGAGGCCGAGATGCTCCACTGGGCCTACAACGCGAGCACCCAGACCTTGGACCTCGCCAACAACCGGATGCTGCTCAACTGCTGCGGCAATCACAGCATCAACGTGAGCGTGGAAGACGGCGTGTACGTCATCAGCGAGGTGGACGCGCCGGAGTTCGCCGACGCGCGCTGCGGCTGCATGTGCGTGTTCGACTTCACGACCACGGTGCAGGGCATCCCCGAGGGCGTCATCCCCGTGCGCATCGTGCGCGACGTGACCGACGCCGAGGGCGGCCCCCAGGTCGTCTACGAGGGCAGCCTCGACCTCACCGCCGCCGTCGGCTCCGTGGAGCTCGACCCCGCCGACGTCGAGCCCTGGTGCAGCGGCGAAGTCCCCCAGTAGGCGCACTCCCCTCCGCATCGATCCCATTCGCGGCCGCGCCGTCAGCGGACGGCGCCCCACACACCACCCAACCCCCGTTCTCGGCGCGGCCGCGTGGTTCCTGCCTGTTTCCAGGGACCTGCCCTTCCGACTACCGCTGGGCCGGAGCCTGTGGCATGCTTCATCGGCAGAACGAGGACGTGACCATGACCGAGTTGAGCGCGACCCAGGAAAAAGACACTGAGCACGGGAGCGCGAGCGCGAGTGCGGGTGCGGCGATGGGTGAGGGTGAGGACGCGGCGGTGCGGCGGGGGGTGGCCCGGGCAGCGGACGCCCGGGCGGCGGTGGAGGGGGAGGTGCACAAGCGGATCGTGGGGCAGGATGGGGTGATCGAGCTGATGCTGACGGGGCTGGTGTCCCGGGGGCACTGCTTGTTGGTGGGCGTTCCGGGCTTGGCGAAGACCTTGCTGGTGCAGACCCTGGCGGAGGTGCTGGAGCTCGGCTTCAGCCGCATCCAGTTCACACCGGACCTGATGCCGTCCGATATTACGGGGACCGACGTGCTGGAGGAGGAGCAGGCCACGGGGCGTCGGTCGTTCCGTTTCATTCGGGGGCCGATTTTTGCGAACATCGTGCTTGCCGACGAGATCAACCGGACGCCGCCGAAGACCCAGGCGGCGCTGCTGCAGGCCATGCAGGAGGGGCGGGTGACCGCGGCGGGGAACACCTATTCGCTGGAGCCGCCCTTCATGGTGTTCGCGACGCAGAACCCCATCGAGCAGGAGGGCACCTACCCGCTGCCCGAGGCCCAGCTCGATCGCTTCATGGTCAGGATCGACGTGGCGTACCCCTCGGCCGAAGAGGAGCTGCGCATCGTTGCCCAGGAGACCCGACCGCCGAGCCACGTGCTGCACCGGGTGCTGGGCCCGGAGGCCATCGCGGAGCTGCAGGATTTGGCTTTGCAGATGCCCACCCCGGAGCACGTGATGGCCGCCGCGGTGAAGTTGTGCCGGGCGAGCCGCCCGGAGGACGAGAGCGCGCCCAAGGACATCAAGAAGTACGTGTCCTGGGGTGCGGGCCCTCGGGCGGCGCGGTTTTTGGTGCTGGGCGCCAAGGCCCGGGCCCTGCTGGGCGGCCGGTTCGCTCCCTCCACAGAGGATGTGCGCGCCCTCGCCATGCCGGTGCTACGGCACCGGCTGCTGCGGAACTTCCACGCCGAGGCCGAGGGTGTGACGGTCCCCGAGCTCGTGGAGCGGCTGATCGCTCACTGCCTGTGACGTCGTGCGCGAATCGGCATGAGCGTTCCACTGCTAGCCCCAGACGAGCTCGTCCGATTGAAGGGGCTGGAGGTCCGCGCCCGGGCGGTGGCCGAGGGGGTGTTCTCCGGGCTGCACCGCAGCGTGCACCGGGGGGCGTCGCGAGATTTTTCGGATCACAAGGAGTACTCCCCGGGGGACGACATCCGGAACCTCGACTGGAAGGCCTATGCGCGCTTTGATCGGCCGCTGATCCGGCGGTACGAGACCGAAACCGAGCGCGGGTGCCTGATCTTGCTCGACGTTTCGAGCTCCATGGATTTCGGCGCGGGACCCCTGACCAAGCTCGACTTCGCGCGGGTCACTGCGGCCGCCCTGGCGTTCGTGCTGTTGGGACAGCGGGATCGGGTCGGGCTCGGCGTGTTGGGCAACGGCTTCCGGCTGGCCGTCCCCGTGCGTCGGCGGGGAGATCAGCTGGCCGCGCTGCTGTCGTCGCTCGAACGGGCCGGGCCGGACGGCGAGGCGTCGCCAGCGGCGCTGGCTGATGGACTGGCGGACGCCGCCGAGGCCGCGCCGCGCAGGAGCCTGGTGGTGGTGCTCTCGGATCTCCTCGATCCGCGGCCCGAGCTCCCGGCGGCCCTGCGGCGTCTGGCTACGTCGGGCCGGGAGCTTGCCGTATTTCAGCTCCTCAGCCCGGAAGAGGAGACGTTTCCCTACGACGGTTTCCGGGCCTTCCACTCGCCGGAGCTGCCCGAGGAGCGGCTGCAGGTGGACGCGCGCAGCCTGCGGCGGACGTACCTCCACGCCTTGGGTGCGCTGCGGGAATCGGTGTCCCGGGCGTCTTCAGAGGCGGGATTCACCCTGCTCACCCGGTCGACCGATGTGGCCCCCGCGGGATTGATCCTCGACTGGGTCGGGGCCCGGGATCCCGCGGGCCTGGCCCGGGCGCAGGGGAGGGCGGATCGGTGAGCCTGGGGTTCGTCACACCCCTGCTCCTGCTCGCCCTGGCCGGCGCCGTGATTCCGCTGATCGTGCACCTGCTGCGCCAGCGCCAGCCGCGCCCCACGCTCTTTCCGCCGCTGGTACTGCTGCTGGGAGCCCACCGCCGAACGGCCCGGCGCCGGCGGCTGCGGGACCTGCTGCTCATGCTCGTACGCATGGCCTTGCTGGCGGCGGTGCCGGCGACCCTCGCGGGCCCCTTTTGTACGAAGTCCGTTCCCGTGCCCGCCTCGGCGTCGCGCCGGCAGGCGGCGGTGATCGTGGTGGACGACAGCCTCAGCATGCAGGTGCGACACCGCGGACAGACCCTGTTCGACACCGCGCGGCAGCGGGTCCGGGCGCTGCTGGAGGTGCTGCCGTTGGATGCGCCGGTGGCGCTGCTCACCGTCAGTGGGCAGGGGAGTCAGGTGCGGGAGCTGAGCCTGGATCGGCTGCGGGTCCGTCACGCGGCAGTGGGGCTGGAGCCGACCTGGCGGGAAGGGGACGCGGCCGCGGCGGTGGCGCGTGCGGGGCAGCTCCTGCGGGAAGCCCCCGCGGGGTACCCCCGGGCGGTGTATCTGATCTCGGACCTGACCCGTACGGGGCTGGATCCGAAACGAATCACGCTGGAACGCTCCGTGACGCTCCAGGTCATCGATGTGGCCGGCCGGGAGCTCCGCAACCGAGGGGTCGTGGAGGCCCGGATCCTGCGCGCTGAGGCCGCAGCAGGGCAGCACAAGCTCCGGGTGACCGTGCTCAATTCCTCTGACCGCGCCGCTCCCGGCACGGCGGTGCGGCTCCGGCTCGGCGGCAGGACCCTGGCGCGAGAGGTCGTGTCCATTCCGGCGCGGTCCACGGGCAAGGTGACCTTGACGGTGAAATCGAACCTGCTGGGGCCGGGGGTCAGGTTCCTGCGCGTGGCCACCGACACCGACGCGCTCTGGGCGGATGACGACCGCATGGTGGCGCTGGGGCGGATGAACCGGATACGGGTCCTGCTCGTGGACGGAGATCCCCGGGAGACCCGCCACGACGATGAGCTTTTCTACCTGGAGGCGGCGATCCGCGCGCTGGCGGCGGAGTCGCTGCCGGTGGCGGTGCAGGTGGTCGCCGCCGGAGATCTGTCGGCCGTGACGCTCGGCGACCACGACGTCGTGATGCTGTGCAACGTCGGCGCGCTGGACGCGTCCACCACCCGCGAGCTCGCGCGCTTCGTCGGGCGGGGGGGTGGTCTGTTCGTGTCCCTCGGCAATCAGGTCGACCCCGAGTACTATCACCTGGCATTTGGCAGCCTGGCCTTCGGCGCCGGTTCGACGGGACTGCTCCCCGGGCGGCTGCGCAGCCTGCGGTCGGGATCGGCCTCGGGACCGGCCGGGGTTGCGGGACGGGTGTCCCTGGTGGACGTGGGGGGGGCGCTGGCTCCGGTGCTGGCCGATCCGGACACCTGCGCCGCCTTGGTGGCCAGTCGGATCCGGCGGCACGGCCTGGTCGTTCCCCGGGAGGCGCAGGTGCTCCTGCGGCTTTCTGGCGGCGCACCGCTGCTTTTGGAGCGGAGGGTGGGGAGCGGTCGGGTCCTGCTGTGGACCACCACCGTTGATGGGGACTGGACGGATCTTCCCCTCCGGCCCGCGTTCCTCCCGCTGGTCCGGGCGTGGGTGCTTCACCTGAGCGGGCAGGGGGACAGCGGGCGCGGTCGTCCGGTGGAGGTCGGGCAGACGGTGCGGCTCCGGCCCGCCGCCGGGGATCGGGCGGTGGTGGTGGAGAACCCCCGGGGACGTCGGTTTCGGCTTCCGGTGGGTCACGGCGACACGTCCTTCCACCAGACCGAGCTCCCCGGGGGCTACCGTGTCTACTCCGTGGGCACGTCGGGAGCGCTCACCGAGCTGCCGGCGAGCGCCTTCGCGGTCGTACTGTCCCCGCGGGAGTCTGATCTGCGGCGGCTGGCGCAGGTGCCGCACCAGGCCGGTGCCCTCGGCGGCTTGGACGGGCAGCGACGCTCGGCAGCCCTTCGCCGCGACCTGACGATGCCCTTCGCGCTCCTGTGCCTGCTGCTGCTGCTGGCGGAGGCGCTCCTGGCCGCCCGGTTCGGACAGTGGCGCAAACAGCGTACCCAGGAGTCGCCGGCCTAGCCTACCCCTCCTGGTAGATCCGCTGGACCCGGGGACCGATGGAGCTGAGCAGCTCGTGGGTCACGGTTCCGGCGCGCCTGGCGACCTCATCGGGGGGAAGCACCTGGCCCTGCCACTCCCCGAACAGCAGCACGTCGTCGCCGATGTCCGCGTCCGGGACCCCGGAGATGTCGATGGGGGCCGAGTCCATGCTCACCGTGCCCAGGATGGGGCAGCGGACCCCGCGCACGAGCACCTCGCCGTGGCCCCGGTGCAGATCTCGCCACGCCGCGTCGTGGTAGCCGCAGGGGATGAACGCGATCCGCTCTTGGGGCGCGGTGACCTGGTAGCGTCGGCCGTAACCCACGGTGTGTCCGGCGGGAAAGGTCTTGATGGAGCTGATGCGGGTCACCGCGGCCACGGCACACTCCAGCGGCAGCGCCTCGCTGCAGGCCGGTGAGGGAGGCACGCCGTAGAGGCCGAGGCCGATCCGAATCATGTCGAAGCGGGCCTCGGGGAAGCGGATCGCCGCGGCCGTGGCAGCGGCGTGTCGGATGGGCACGGGGATGGACTCGGCCTCGAGGGCCGACAGGACCTCGCCGAAGGCGGCGAGCTGACCGCGCGTGAAGTCGTCCTGCTCCGGATCCTCGGCCGCGGCGAAGTGCGTCATGATCCCTTCGAGATCGAGGTGGCGGCTCTGGTGGATCCGGCGCGCGACGGCGGTGGCTTCGGCCGGGAAGAAGCCGTAGCGGCCCATGCCAGTGTCTACCTTGAGGTGAACGGCTACGCGCCTCTCGGCGGTCGCGGCGCTGTCCTCCAGCTCCTGTAGCGCGTAGCTGGCATGGATCACCGGGGTGAGGCGGTACCGCACCAGCCGCGGCGCGTCGCCACGGCCGGGTGAGAGCACGAGGATCGGCACGGTGATCCCGGCCTTGCGGAGCGCGACCCCTTCGTCGGCAAAGGCGACGCCGAGGCTGTCCACGCCGATCCGCGCCAGGAAGCGGCAGAGCCTGACCGGGTCCCCTCCGTAGGCCTCGGCCTTGACGATGGGGCAGAGCCTGACATCCGCGCCCACGTGAGCCCGCAGCTGCCGGAGGTTCGACTCCACGGTGGTGAGGTCGATGATGAGGCGCGTGGGTGCGGAGCTCTCCACCAGGGAACGCGCCAGGCTGTCGAGCCGGTGTTGGGTGGGGCCCTTGACCAGGACCACATCGCCGTGCCGGAGCAGCCCGGGCAGCGACTCGGCCGCGGTGTGCGGATCCGCGTACCGGAGCACCCGGTCCTCGGAGGTCGCCCGGGCGAAAGCCTGCGCTGCGGGCTCGCTGAGCTCGCCGACCGCGGCGAAGAGACCCACCCCGGCGTCCGCGGCGAGCTGCCCGGCGTGGCGGTGCTCCTGATCGCCGCGCTCTCCCAGGCCGGCCATGCCTCCGAACACGAACACCTTGCGCTGCTCGGCCGGGTACTCACTGAGCGCGCGCAGGGCCGCGTCCGTGGAGGTGGGGTCGGCGGAGTAGCAGTCGTTCACAACCGTCACGCCGTCGGGGGTCTGCCAGGTCTCCATGCGCTGCGGCGGCGGACGGAAGCCGTCCAGCGCGTCGACGATGTCCGCCGGGGACGCGCCGAGCAGCAGCGCCGCCGAGGCGGCGGCTGCCACGTTGCGGACCTGCGCCGGGGAGGTGTCCCGGATCTCGATGTCGTCCCGACGCCCGTCCGGGAAGCACAGCCGCACCAGCTGCCCGAGCCGGCGCGTCGTGGAGATGCGGGAGACACCGACGACCTGCGCCCCGGGGGGGGCGTCGCCGAACACATGCACCGTGCGGCCCAGGGGCTCGGCCAGGGCACGACAGAGGGGATCGTCGGGGATCAGCAGCCAGCCGTCGCCGGGGAGGTCGGCGAACAGCTTGATCTTCTCGGCGCCGATCCGGGCCTGCCGGCCAAAGCTGCCGAGGTGGGCGGTGCCGATGCCGGTGAGCAGGCCGAGGTCGGGGCGGATCATGGCGGCCAGGGGCTCCATGTCGCCGGGCGCGGAGACGCCGGCCTCGACGAGGGCCACCTCGGCTTCGGCGTCCATGCCGAGCAGCGACAGGGCCACGCCGAGCCGCGAGTTGTAGCTCCCGGGGCTCTCTGCGGTTCGCATTGTGCGGGCCAGCACGGCGTGCAGCGCGGTCTTGACCGTGGTCTTGCCGTTGCTCCCCGTGATGCCGAGCACTCGGGCTCGGAGCTCGCCGCGCCACCAGATCGCGAGGCGGACCAGCGCGTTCAGCACCGGATCACCGTTGTCGGAAGGTGGGGCCACCAACAGCGGCGCCTCCGCGGGAAACGCGTCCCGCTGCCGGGCGTCCACCACAGCGGCCACGCAGCCGCGGGCCAGGGCGTCCCCCACGAAGCGGTGGCCGTCGGTGCGATCCCCGCGCAGCGCGAAGAAGAGCGCCCGGGGGGGAGTCAGTCGGCGGCTGTCCACGGTGACGGCGCTCACCCGGAGCTCCGCGTCGGAGACGCGCAGGGTGCAGCCCGTGACGGTGGCCGCCTCTTCGAGGGTGAGTGGTCGCATGGTGCCAGTATTACGCGCAGGCAGCGCGGCGGATTCCTTGGGATTCGATCAGGTTCTTCCTGACCGGGTCCATCGCCCCGTAGGCGCGAATAGACCGACCTCCGGGCTCGTGCGTCCAATTTAGCACGGCCCCTGGAGGACCACTCTCCCAAAAAAAGAAAAAAGGCGTTCACAGTCCGGCGAGTCGTGGCCGCGTAGGGAGTGAAGATGGAACTGCAAATCACCACATTCATGGCAGACGGTGACCATCGGGAGGCGCTGCGCCTGATGGCCGAGCACTATGCGGCCCCCGTCAGTCGCTTCTGCGCGTCCATGGTCGGCTCTCCGGCAGAGGCCGAGGAGCTGATGCAGGAGACGTTCCTCGACGCCTGGAACGCGATGCCTTCCTACCGGGCCGATTCGAACGTGCGGGCGTGGTTGTACGGGATCGCGCGGCGGGTCTGCATCCGCCACCTGCGGCGGCGAGATCGTCGGGTCGGGCTGCTCCAGCGCTGGCTGGCGCCGCAGCAGGTCGCTGCGCCGCCCGCGGACCCGACGGAGCGGATGGACGCGGAGAAGCTGCTGCGGCAAGGGCTGCAGGCGCTGAAACCGGAGCTGCGACAGGCGGTGCTGCTCCGGTATCAGGTCGGGCTGGACGGCCCGGAGATCGCTGTCGCCCTGAACATCCGGCCGGCCACTGCGCGGAAACGGCTCTCCCTGGGCATTCAGTCGCTCCGGGAGACGCTGCGACCGCTGTTGATGGAGCCTGCCGAACCCAAGAGCCAGGAGAACCAAGATGACCAAAAACCAGACTCACTGCGAGCGGTTGCGGGACCTCGTATCGTCCGTCCCTGAGCGGGCGGCGACCCTGCCTTCTCAGCTCGCGCAGCACGCCGAGAGCTGCGCGGCCTGCCAGGTGGAGGTGCGGGCCTCGGAGCGCCTGACAGAGCTGCTCCGGAGCGCGGACCGCGGTGTCGAGCCCGGCGTGGACGCGCAGGAGCTCGTGAATCGTGTGCTGGCGACCCGTCCGAAGAAAGCCGAGCGGCCGTCTTTGGGACGGTTCTGGGTGCTTGCACCCGCCGCGGCGGCCGCGCTGATGGTGGTCGGCGGCTGGATGTATTTGCACCGGCCCGCCGGCAGCTCGAAGCACAGCGTCACGGCCGAGGGGCTGGCCGCCACGAGCTGCGAACGGTCCCGCGGATTGGGAGGCTGGGAGAAAGTGGCCTGCACCTCCTCGGGCGAGGTGAACACGGCCCGGGGCGAACGCGCCCGGATCACCCTCTCGGACAGCACCACGTTGTGGCTTAACCACAACAGCAAGCTGCGGATCCGGCAGGATCACCGCCGGGGACTCTGGCTCGAGCGCGGCGAGGCGCTGCTCCACGTGGTGCGTCAGGGCGAGCTGCCCCCCCTGACGGTTCGTGTGCCCACCGGCGTTATCCAGGTGGTCGGCACCCAGCTGCAGATCACGGCCCGGGCCCGGGCCGCCATCGTGGACGTGCTGCGGGGCAAGGTGATCGTGCATTCTGGCGGTCGCTCCGAGCCCGTGACCGCGGGGGGCGAGGCGGTGCTCACCGCGGACGAGGCGCCCCTGGTGCAGGCCGCCGCGGATCTCGGCACGGCCACGGAGTGGGCCGACGGGCCCAAGCTGGCGAACAACGGCACGAGCGGCTTCGGCTCCCTGCGCGCCCGGCGGCCGGGCAAGACCAAGGACACCGAACAGGCCCTGCGGCTCCTGGAGCACAAGGTGACCGTACGCATCCAGGGCCGGGTGGCGCGGACCGAGGTGGAGGAGGTGTTCCACAACGACAGCAGCCACACCCTCGAGGGCTTCTACAAGTTTCCGCTGCCAGCGGACGCGAAGATCGCGGCGCTGGATCTGGTGGTGGACGGCAAGTGGATGCACGGCGCCATCGTCGACCGCGCCCGGGGGGATAAGATCTGGCGGGGCGTGATCCGCAACGCCACCCCGAAGACCAAGCGGCACCAGCCCAAGACCGAGTACATCTGGGTGCCCGGACCCTGGCACGATCCGGCGCTGCTCAAGTGGAAGCAGGGCAGCGAGTTCGAGCTGAAGATCTTTCCCATCCCGAAGCGCGGCGCGCGGCGCGTGCGCATCGCCTACACCCAGATCCTCAGGGCCATCCCGGGAGGTCGGCGGTACGTGCTGCCCCTGGCGGCGGACCCCTCGGGGCGCCCCCGGGCCGAGCGGTTCCGCTTCGAGGCCCGCATCGGCGGCCTGAAAAACGCGGCCGAGGTGCGGGTGAGCCCCTACGCGCTGAGCGAGAAGACCGACAAGGGTGGCGTCCTGCTCAGCACCGACCGCACCCAGTTCGCGCCCACCGGCGACATCGTGCTGGACATCCCCAGCGCGCGGCTCGGGCAGGAGCTCTCCGCCTTCGCCTACAAGTCCCCGAAACGGGCGGGCGACGGCTACGCGCTGCTGTCCCTGCGGCCGGCGCTGCCTGCGTGGTCCCGGCGGGATCCCCTGAAGGTGCTGTTCGTGGTGGACTCCTCGTACTCCATTCAGAAGACCCGGCTCCAGCGGGCTGCGGAGCTGGTGGCCCGGGTGACCCGGGAGCTGGACGCCAAGAGCCAGGTGCACGTGCTGGCCTGCGCCGCGCAGTGTCGTACACTGGGGCCGGGCTTCCGCGCGGCGAACGGCCGCGTGGCGGACGAGCTGCTCCGCTCCATTGCCACGCTGGAGCCCCTCGGCTCCACCCGGCTGACCCACGCCCTGCAGCGCGCGGCCCAGGTGTTGGCCCAGGGACCGGCCACGGCGCAGGGCCGCGTGATCTACCTCGGTGACGGGGTGCCCACGGTCGGTGAGATCGAGCCTGCGCGGCTGTCCGCCGGGGCCAAGCTGGCCCTTGGCAACGCCCGCCTGACCACCGTGAGCCTGGGCGGCCAGGTGGACGAAGTGGTGCTGCGCGGCCTGGCCCAGGCCGGCGGTGGATCCTACGTCCGCCATGGCGCCGGCGTGTCCATGCGGGCGACCGCGTTCCGCGTCTTGCAGCGGCAGTGGGGTGAGCCCCTGCGGGAGGTGGCGATCACCCTGCCCAAGGGCGTGCACCGGGTGGCGCCGGAGAAGCTGGGCGAGCTGTGGCCCGGGGAGGAGCGGCTCCTGGCGGCGCGGCTGCCGGGAGATGCCGAGGGGGAGGTGGTGCTGCGGGGCGTGCTGGCCGGCCGTGCCTACGAGCGCAAGTTCCGCGTGTCATTGAAGCCCCGGGCCGTGGGTGGAAACGCCTTCCTGCCGCGGCTCTGGGCCGAGCGGCGCATCGCCGACCTGGAGCAGCGTCAGGGGGAGGAGCATCGCAAGACCATCGTGAAGCTGTCCAAGAGCCACCACGTGCTCAGCCGACACACCAGCCTGCTGGTGCTCGAGAGCACGGCCATGGCCAAGGCCTTCAAGGTCCAGGACACCCGCCCACCCACGGAGTGGACCGGTGACGAGGCGGCCAAGGAGGAAGACGTTGCCACGGTGAAGCCGCTGGAGCATCAATTTGCACCAATGAGCAGCAAGGCCCGGAGCCCGAGTCCGCGGCGTGCGGCCCTGAAGAGTCTCTTCAGCGAAGACAGGAAGGCCGGGGGCGCCTCGTCGGCCATGGAGCGTCCCCTTCGCCGGAGCCGCCGCTGGTGGGGCCGACGGCGCATGATCCGGATGAAGAAGGTCTGGTACCGCGTGGCCGACGTCGGTCGTCCCGGCGTGGTGTGGACCTATGAGCAGAACGAGCTGCGGCGCAGGAAGCAGCGGCTCGACGAGAACCCCCGGAGCCGGGATCGCACCAAGGATCTGGTCCGGTGGTACGTGCGGATGGGGGACCTCGCTGCGGCCGAGGGCCTCGCCAAGAAGTGGCTCGCCAAGGACCGTATGGACGCCGATGCCCTGGCCGAGCTGGCCGGCATCGCGGCCCTGCAGGGGGACCCGGATCGGAGCCGGGACCTGCTCGCCAGCGCGGTGGATGTGGATCCGCGGAGCGCCGCGGCCCACAGCCGCATGGTGGAGCTCTACCGGGCGGCCGGAAACCGGGCCCTGATGTGCGCCCACGCCCTCACGCGGGCGTTGGTGGACAAGCGGAGCTGGCATCACCAGGTGGCTGCGGCGCGCTGTGATCAGGATCTGACCCGACACCTCGCCCAGCTCGAGGGCTGGCGCAGGCAGCGCGCTGAGAAGGCCGTGGCCAAGCCCGAGCGCGTGGATCGGCTCTGGGGACGCCTGATGGTCACGGCGAGCTGGGACTCCGGCGCGGATCTCGACATCGTGGTGGTGACACCCCAGGGCCGCGTGGTTTCCTGGCAGGGCGGCGCCCGGCGGGTGGTGAGCGAGGGCGTGCGGTCCCTGCTGCGCGAAACCCTGGCCAGCTCCATGACATACCGCGGCCGTTACCAGGTGTATGTGGTGCCCCGGGCCCACGGCAAGTCCACAGCCACCTCCGGCACGGTCCGGATCCGCTCCTACAACAGCGTGAAGACCTACCCCTTCGCCGCCTCCACCCGCCCCGTCCGCATCGCGGACGTGAACGTCAAGAGCAAGTTCCGTCTGGTCCGCGCCCCGTAGCCACCTGGCACAGTGTTTGCTGTATTCACCTCAGACAGACGCGACTGAGGTGGTTCGGGACCCTTTGCGGTGAAAACCTGACGGACGACCCCCCTCCCACCATCAGATTCTCGTGATCTGCGCCTGAGGTGTGCCGCATGACTCGAATCGCCAAGCTCGCACTTTTTACTGCGCTGCTGCTGATCCAGCCCGCGTGTAAACCCCGCGCCCTGCACTATGACGCGGTTACGCCGGGGGACGGAGTTGCCACCGACATCACCCTGGAAGTGTACTCCGACGGCTGGGGCACCCTGGTGGAGACGATCTCCTTGGACACCGAAGGCGCGGTGGTCATCGAGCCCTATGAGGAGCAGCCCTTCAGCGAGCCGCCGCAGTACTATGTCTATGCGCGCGCCGCTGGCTACTACACCGAGCTGTACCTCTGCAGCTTCGGCGAAACCATCGACGTGGACCTGGACGTCGTGCCGCAGCGCCCCGACGCGCTGGCCGGCGTGATCTTCCAGGGGGACGACTATTTCGCGCACAGCTACTTTGCCAACCGCACGGTGGAGGTGGAGGGCCCGGATGGAGAATACGCAACCATTTCCACTGACCACCAGGGGCGCTTCGGCCTGGCGGGCGTCGCGGCCGGGCGCTACCTCTTCACGGTCTCTTGTGAGGACGAGCCCCACTCCCACACCTTCGAGCTGCAAAACACCGCAGCCACCGACTATGACGACTTCGTTTTCTATCCCGACATGTTCGCCCGCGCGCCGAACCTGTACCTGTATCCGGAAACCACTACAGACATCTCGGTGACCCTCGACTTCCCCCTGGGGGGGCAGGTCGTGGAGTCGGAGCCGCCCTATTGGGACGGCTGGCGCGTGCGGGTGGACCCCGACGGTCTCATCGACGGCCGCTTTGGCTACCTATTCTACGAGGCCAAGCTGCCGCGTCGGGCGCAGACCGAGCAGGGGTGGGTGCTGGACGGCCGGGAGCTGGACACGGCGCTGCGCGGCCTGATCACCCGGCTCGGTTTTCGCGGCCGCGAGGTGGATGACTTCGTGGAGTACTGGGCCCCCGAGCTCACCGGGTTCCCCTGGCTGGCGGTGTATCCGTTGGAACCGGAGTCATTGGTGACCCTCACGATCACGCCGGCGCCCGAGCGCATCCGCCGGGTGCTGCTGCTCGTCAGACCCCTCGAACACCCCCTGTCGCTGCCCGCGCCGCCCACGCCCGAGCCCCTCTCGCGGGAGGGTTACACCGCCTTCGAGTGGGGTGTGGTGTTCGACGGCTGAGCGGGGCTCACTGCTGCATCCAGGCTTCGCTCCGGCGCTTTGCGCTTCGCGACGAGGTCCGTCCTCAGACAGTTGCTCGCTCGCATGACGCGCGAGCAAAACTGCGGGCGGACTCTCGTCTCGACTTTCGCACTTTGTTCTACTGCGAACGGCCGAAATAGTGTCTGTCCGCGTTGCTCGTCGGTTTTTTTGCTCGATGTAGGTCGACTACACCTCCGCAAAAAACCTCCTCGCGCCTTGACAGACACGATTTCTTCTCGTTCTCGCGACGAAAAAGTGCGAAAGTCGAGCCTAGGCAACCAAGCCCGCAGTGCTCCCCGGAATGCCGCGCCCTTGTACGTAAATCCGATCGGCGGAGCCGATTTCGCGCATCTCGGGCCGACGTGCGCGACGGCGCCTCGCGGGCGTCACTGGAAGGAGCGCCGATGCTGACCCTGGAGGTCCTGCAAGGAGAGAAGCAGGGCGAACGGTTCACGCTGGAACAGGGCGAGGCTGTCATCGGGCGCGGCCCGAAGGTGGCGGTCCACCTGTCGGACTTCCACCTGTCGTCCGAGCACGCCTCGATCCTCTGGGAAGAGGACCAATACATCTTCCGGGACCTGCGCTCTACCAACGGCTCCATGGTGATCCGGGACAATCGCCGGATCGCCGTCGATGGCACGGAACGCTGGGACGTTCCGTTGGAGGACGGGGACCGACTCCTGCTCGGGGATCCCGCCTCGCCGGTGATCCTGTCCTGCCGCATCGAGGACAGCTCCGAGGCCGAGCATCAGGTGGTGGCAAAAAAAGCGCTCGACGAGCTGCCCGCCCTGGCCAACCGAGTGGAGTCTGACCCCGCCGGCCTGGCCACCCTGTACGGGGTGTTGAAGCGCTTCGGCGCCTCCGGGTTGGAGCTGGACTCGGTGCTGGCAGTCACGGCCGAGGCGATCCTCGAGGTGGTGGATCGCGCGACGCACATCAACATCCTGCTGGCTGACGACGAGGTCGACCGGTTCACGCCGGTGTACGGCCGCGCGCGAAGCTCAGAGGACAATGATCAGGCACGGGCCTCCCGGGCCGTGCTGCGACGCGTGCAGAAGGAGCGTGCCGCGGTATTGGTGTCCAATGCCCCGGAGGAGCTGGGCGGCTCGGAGTCGATCATGGGCGCGCAGATCATGTCCACAATCGGCGCGCCGCTCTGGCACGGCGATCAGATCCGGGGCCTGATCCAGGTGGACAACCGCGCCAGCCCGGACGTGTTCGACGAGGGCGACCTGGAGCTCGTGGCGGTGCTCGCCGCGCAGGCGTCCCTGGCCATCGAGAACGCCCGGCTCTACCAGCGTCTGAGCGTGGCGGAGAAGCAGGTCCGCGAGGAGGTGAGCTTCCTCAAAGAGCGCACCCTCAAGAAGTGCTTCGCCGACATCATCGGCGAGTCCGCGGCCATGAAGACCGTGTTCAACCAGCTCGAGCGCGTCATCGACACCCGGGCGACGATTCACATCGAGGGAGAAACCGGCACCGGCAAGGAGCTCGTGGCCTCGGCGGTGCACTACCAGGGCAAGCGTCGAGACAAGCTCTTCGTGGCCTCCAACTGCGCCGCGATGCCGGAGAACCTGCTCGAAAGCGAGCTCTTCGGCCACAAAAAGGGTTCTTTCACCGGCGCGGATCGCGACAAGAAGGGGCTGTTTGCCGTGGCAGACGGCGGCACGCTCTTCCTGGACGAAATTGCCGACATGAGCCTCCCGCTGCAGGCCAAGCTGCTGCGCGTGCTTCAGGAGGGGGAGGTCCGGCCCGTGGGCGCGACGCGCTCGCAGACCGTGGATGTGCGGATCATCAGCGCCACCAACAAGAACCTCGAGAAGGAGGTCGAGGAAGGCCGCTTCCGCCAAGACCTCTACTACCGGCTGCACGTATTTCCCATCCGGCTGCCTCCGCTCCGGGAGCGCCGCGAGGACATCCCCCTGCTCGGCCGCCACTTCCTCGCGAAGTACGTGGCCGAAATCAAGAAAGACGTGGCCGGCTTCTCACAGGAGGCGCTGGATCAGATCGTCACCTACGCCTGGCCCGGCAACGTCCGTGAGCTCGAGAACGAGGTCCAGCGGCTGGTGATCACCTGCGACGAGGGCGGCTTCCTTCAACCCGAGCATCTGTCCCCCCGAATCCGGCAGGTGGAGGGCATCGTGGACCGCATCGGCCCGCGTCGCGGGACACTGAAGGAGATGATGGAGCAGGTAGAGCGCTACCTGCTGCGGGAGGCGCTGCGCGAGCACGATGGGAACAAGACCCGCACCGCCACGACCCTCGGGATCACCAGAGAAGGGCTGCACAAGAAGCTCGCCAAGTTCGGAATGACCTAGTGTGCCGGTAGCCGCTGTCGAAGACAGAATTTCGGCGGCCCTGCCGCGAATCCAAGCTGCCGCGCAAATCCAAAGCCCCTTGCCATTTCCCCGTGGCTCTACTAGGATAAGTAGGTTTTTTCAAGGGATTTTCCGCCTCGGACGGACCAAGGCATGAAGATCTGTCCATCCTGCAAGGGAGGATCCTACGGGAGTCCTTCTGCCTGTGCCGCTTGTGGAGCCGATCTATCCGAAACGATCGATCGGGCCGGGACGGATCTGGTTGGAATGGTGGTCGAGGAGAAGTACGAGCTCACCAATTTCATCAGCGAAGGGGCCATGGGTTGGGTGTACCGGGCCACCCACAAATCCCTGGAAAGCTCCATCGCTGTAAAGCTCATGAAACCGGCCTCCGAGCCCGACGAAACCCGAGACAAGCGCTTCGAGCGTGAGGCTCGGGCGGCGAGTGCGCTCAACAACCCACACATCATCTCCATCGTGGACTTTGGTCGCACACCGGGCGGCATGCTGTTCATTGTCAGTGAGTATCTCCGCGGAAAAACCCTGGCCGACATCATCATCAAGGAAGGGGCGATTCCCTTACCGCGCGCGCTCCGCATCATTGACCAGATCCTTTCTGCGGCCTACGAGGCACACGGGGCCGGGCTGATCCATCGCGACCTGAAACCGGAGAATGTGATCATCACCCCTCTGCGCTCGGGCGAGGACTTCGTCAAGGTGCTGGACTTCGGCATCGCCAAGCTCGGTGGGGACCAGCATCAGCGCCTTACCATGCAGGGCCAGCTCTTCGGCACGCCGGCGTACATGGCGCCGGAGCAGATTCGCGGCCAGGAGGTGACCCCCCGGACCGACCTGTACGCCTGCTCCCTGATCCTGTACGAGATGCTGGCCGGGCACGAGCCGTTCCGCTCCGAATCGGTGATGGAAGTGCTCTCCATGCAGCTCCACGACGAACCGCCACCACTCCGAGAAGCCGAGGCAGCCAAAGACCTCCCCGCCGAGCTCGAGGCCGTGGTCATGCGCGGACTGTCCAAGGACCCGGCGGATCGCTTCGCCACCGCGGCCGAGCTCCGCGAGGCGCTCAACTCCATCAAGAGCGGGCGCGCCGTCAGCACCATCCTCTGCTCGTCCTGCGGCAACCCCATGGCCATCAACTCCAAGTTCTGCCCCGAGTGTGGGTTGCGGAAGAGTCAGTTCAGAATCCCCGTGGTGGACACCGATGGGCAGCCCGTCAGCCCCGTATCGTCGGAGCAGCCCCGGGCGCCGAGCCCCTCTCGCGAGGCCACGGCCGCGACCGTCCACGCCACTTCGGAGCGCGCGTTGAACGTCCACACCACCCTCGAGCGAAACCTCAAGGCCGACCGGACCGTGAAGTTCGAGCTTGTGGGCAGAGCCGGTGAGATCGAGGAGCTCAGCGACCTGCTCACCGGGGACCGGCGCAGCGCCGAGATTCTCGGCGAGTCCGGCTCGGGCCGCTCGTCGATGCTCACGGTCGCCGGCCAGCTCGCCGAGCGCCTCGGACTCCGGGTGCTCCGCGCCGGCCCGGATCCCGTGCTCACCCGAACCCCCTGGTATCCCGTCCACTCTCTCGTGCAGCAGCTGTTCAACCTGTCCGGTGCGCCGCCGGATCTGCAGACCCTGCAGCACCGAATCATCGACGTCGGGCTCCTCCCTGAGGACCTGCCCGGCTTGGCGGAGCTGTTCGGAATTCCGCACATGACCGGGCGCGTGGAGTACGCAGTCAGGCGCCGGGAGGTATCCGCGGCCGCCACCCGGGCGCTGTTGTTCACTCCGCACTCGCAGCAGGGGCTCTGTCTGCTGCTCGACGATGCGGACGAATTCGATGGCGCGTCCCGCAGCCTCGTGCAGCACTTGTGCACCACCGACAGCATCGTCCCGGTCTACGTGATCATGACCGCGGAGAAGTCCATCCTCGCAGACATCCGCGCGGACTTGACGCTGAAGCTACAGCCCCTGGAGCTCCAGGACATCGAGTCGTTGATGCACAGCGCCCTGGACCGGAGCACCGACTCCTGGCCTGACCTCGTGGAGTCCCTGGCGGAAACCTCCCACGGCAATCCGTTCCACATCACCCAGGCGATCCGACTGCTGGCCGAGGGCGGCAGTGAGATCGACGCCGGGCTGGGGGACATCCTGGTGACCCGTATCGGTCGGTTGCCGAAGGACTCCCTGAGGCTGCTGCAGATCGTCTGTGTCATCGGCTCCCATGCCCCCACCGAAAAGGTCCGCGAGCTCTACGCCGACGACAAGCTCTTTCCCGGGGCGCTCCGTCTGCTGGGGCGCCGGGGATTTCTGAACCAGGACCCGCAGGCCGTGCTCGAGGTGTGTCACCCGCTCATCGCCGAAGGTGTGCGAGAGGCGATGCCGGCAGACGCCCGACACAAGCTGCACCTGCGCGTACTCGCGCAGCTCGAGGAGGATGGAGCCGGAGCCATTGCCCTGGTGCGCCACGCCGTGGAGGCGCAGCAGGCTGAGCGGGCGCTGGTGCTCCTGCAGCGGGCAGGCGAGCAGGCCGAGTCCTGGCTCGACGACGCCGGCGCGGCCTATCACTATCGCCAGGCACTGCACGTGGCCCGCTGGAAGCTGCTGTACGAGGAGGACCGCGAGGAGTGCCTCAACCTGTCTCTGCAGCTGGCCGACACCCTGCGCTTCTCCGGAGACGCCGACGGCGCGCGGCTGGTGATCAAGGAGGCGCTGGCCGTCTCGGAGAGGCACCCGTTCGTGCACGCGCGGCTGCTGCGCACGCTTTCCCGGGTCTACACCGACGGGGGCGACGAGCTGTCGGCCGTGCAGACCATGCACCAGGCGGTGCGGACCGCTATCTTTGCCGGAGACCCGGGGCTCCTGAACGAGATGTACATCGAGCTCGGAAAGATGCTCACCACCACGGGCCACTGGTCTGAGGCGTCGGAGGAGCTTTCCGAGGGTGTGCTCATGGTCACCAGCGGAGACGGCGCCGAATCGACCGGCGCTCCGTCCAGCTTCTGGCGGCTGCTGACGCAGCTCGCCGAGATCCAGTTCCAGCAGGACTCCGTCGAGCACGCCGTGGACACGGCCTACGCGGCGCTGCGGCAGGCCGAGCGTGAGAGCTCCCTCATCGGCCAGGCGCGCTGCCACTACCTGCTGGCCAAGTTCCTCGACCGCATGGATCGGGAGGGGCCCGCCGAGGACCACCACAGCGCCGCCCTGGCCGCCTTCCGCCGGCTCGGCGATCGTCGCTCCGCCGCGGAGTGTCTGATCGCCCGCGCCTCCCGCAGCCCGAGTGAGTACATCCACCTCCTTCAGGAAGCCCTCGCCCTCGCAAAACAAATCGACTGGTACGAGGGGATCCAGGCCGCCACCGCCCTGCTGGGGAAGGGCTAGGAGCGGGAATCGGCGCGGCGCTCACGCCGCAGCCGGCGCGCGATGGGATCGAGCCGGGTCGGCCACGGGCGCATCTCCCGCAGGTGGAAGGCGCAGCCGTGACATACCACCTCTCCGGTGAGCTCCCACACGGTGAGGTTCCGTCGTCGACGCTCGCCGCAGAGCGCGCAGGCGCTGCCCACGGCTGGAAGCCGGCGCAGGCGCACGCGCAGTCCACACGGGCCGCACAGCCCGGCCTCGTCCACCTCCGCGTGCCGGATGGGGCCGCCGCAGACACTGCAGGTTCGCTGTTGCCGGATCGATGCGTTCGTCTCGCTCATGAATCCAGTGTGGAGAAAGGCCCCGAGACGGGCAAATTTTTTCAGGGGCAAGATCGCAAATCAGCGGCGGCGGCGACGGAAGAGGAGGAATCCGAGCAGGAGCAGAGCGATCGCGGGGGAGGCGTCGCCGGCCGTGGCGCGGCAGCTACAGCCGGCGTCCTTGGCGCCGGGATCGGTGCCCCCATCGGGGGAGCCGGTGCCGGTGTCGGGCTGGGGAGCAGCGCCGTCGGCCACAGCTCCATCGGTCGGGTTCACCGCCACATCCGACTGCACGCTGCCATCGCTGGGTACGCCG
>JBDRSE010000129.1:0-32507 GCA_043825095.1 bacterium | reverse complement strand
GTGTAGTCGATGACCTCGGAGGCACGGATCTCCCGCTTCTTGCGCTGGTTGGTGTATTTCGAGCAGCGGCCGCCGAAGGGATAGCGCTTCGCACCGACCTCCAGGCGCCGGATGGAGCAGAGGTTCTCGCAGGACTTGCAGGTGAACTCGTTTTTGTAGGTGATCTGCTTCGCGATCAGCGCGTCCAGCTCGAAGTCCTCGGCTTCGATGAGGCCCTCCTGCTGCTTCTGGAGGACCAGCCGCGCGACCCCGAAGCAGCCCATGAGCTCGGGGTCCGGGGGGACCGTGATGGTCTTGCCGGTCATCTGCGCAAAGGCGAGCGGCACCGCCGGGTTTTTGGCCACACCGCCCTGCAGCACGATGTGCTCCCCCACCGCGCGATTGCCCACGACCCGGTTCAAGTAGTTGGCGACGATGGAGAAAATCAGGCCGGCGACGATATCCTCCCGCGCGGCGCCCTGCTGGATCGCCTTGCGGATATCGGAATTGATGAACGCCGAGCAGTGCTCGCCAAACTTCAGCGGCGCCACCGCGTCGAGAGCGATGGGGCCGATCTCCGGCGCGGTGTTGATGTTCAGATCCCCGGCCGCCGACTCCTCCAGGAAGGAGCCCGTCCCGGCCGAGCAGGCCTCGTTCATGGCGTAGTCGATGGGGACGCCGTTGTTGATGTACACGTACTTGGCGTCCTGCCCGCCGATCTCGAAGATCGTATCTACGTCCCTCTGGAAGTAGGTCGTACCCACGGTGTGCGCGATGATCTCGTTGTAGACACCGGCGGTCTCGAGGAAGACACCCAGGAGCTCTCGCGAGGAGCCCGTGGTGGCCACCAGGCGGATCTTCGGCGTCTGCCCACCAAGCTGGGTTTTAACCTCGCGCAGGCACTCCTTCAGCGCGGCCACCGGATCCCCGTGGGTGCGCCCGTAGTGCTCCGCCACGATCTCGAGGGTCCGGCTGTTGACCAGCGCGACCTTGGTGGTCGTGCTGCCGCCGTCCACGCCGAGCACATACTCCGCCTCGGGATCGAAGGCGGCACGCCGCGACGGCACTTTCTGCACCAGCTCACTGGACTCAGAGAGCGGCGAGAAGGTCTTGAAGATGAGCCCTGAGCCCGGCCGCACCAGCCCGTTTTTCTCCACCTCGCTGCCCTGGGATCGAGCCAGGTGCGCGGCGCCAAAGGCCTCGAAGAAGGGAGCCTGCTCGGGCACGAGGAAGTCAACGCCCGGGCTGCTTTTCCGCACGAAGTCCACCAGGAACCGGTTGTGCGTGACGCCGCCGATGAGCACCACCTCGCCGGTGGAGATCTTCGCCTTGGTGAGATACTCACGGACCTTGTCCGCCATCACCCTGCTCAGCGACAGTGCGATGTCCCCCTTGGTCGACTCGCCCTTGTTCAGCCGGTGCGTGCAGTCCGATTTCATGAACACGGAGCAGCGCGAGGAGAGGGGGTGGGCACTGGCCCCCGCGCAGGATTCGTTAATGTCCTCCAGCCCCAGGTTCATGCGACCGAGCTGCTGGCGGAAGAACTCGCCGGTGCCCGACGCGCACTTGTTGCCGGAGTAGGTGTTGACGATGCGCCCCCGGCGGTTGAGGACGTAGACCACGAGGTCCTCGCCGCCCATGGACACCACCGCGCGGGGCTTGAGCCCCAGGGCGTCCAGGCCGGCCTCGATGGTCACCGCGGCGATGACCTCGGGCAGCGCGATGCGAAACCGCCCCTCCGTGCCGGTGACGAGGCCCTCCAGGGGCGGGGCCGCCTCCACGCCGAGACGCTCGAAGAGTCGCGTCAACGTGCCCGGGAGGTCGCCGTCGTGGGCGAGCACTTCGTGCCGCTCGCCGCCGCCGTTCCGTGAGAGCAGACAGAGCTTCAGGGTTGTGGACCCGATATCGATTCCGAGGGTGTGTTCAGTCATGGCTTCGTGTCGTCGTAATGCCCAATGGAGATCGCCCAAAGGTAGAGCCCGAACCGTGGGGGTGAGCGGTAGGCCCTCCCGGGCGTCGATGTTCGCGGTTCGCGCGTACGCGTATACCAAACCCGTGAACAAACGCAAGGAGTTCGTGGTCGAAATTCGATATGATACCGGACGGTTAGATTGCAAATTGGTCGGACCAATTTCAAAAAAGCGTTCCAATCCGCTATTCCCAACCGCCGATCCCGGACCCATGTTTATTCTCCGAGGAAACAGATAGGATTTCCAGCCCATACCCAAGGGACAACATGTTCAAGGCATTCGCGGCATTGGAGCAAGGCGCCGAGCTGACACCGTTCGAGTACGATCCCGGACCGCTGGGCAAGACGCAGGTCGACCGGGTGGAGACCTTCCCGTTCGACAAGGTGAACGAGGCCCTGGCACACCTGAGAAGCGGCAAAGCCCGTTACCGGGTCGTGCTGAGTCGCTAGGGTCAGACCCGGCGTTTGCCGGTCAAGGCAGCCATCCTGCGTAGGGCAAAGCAGCACCCGTGCAGGCGGGCGCCGGGCGGGGATCGAAGATCTCTGCGCGCCAGAACCAGCCGCCGAAGGAGTACCCGGGGTACGGCAGGAGCTGCGCCGCTCCTGCATCCTCGACGAGCAGAAAGCCGTGAAAGGCGCGCCAGAAGCGCGTCGCTGCCTCCTGGGGCAGCTGATCGAAAATCCCCCGCGCCTCGAGGAGCTCCCACCACTGGTACTGCACTTCCTGGCCGGCTTGCAGCACGGTCAGCATCGGCCACCCCGGAAACCCCATCGCGGCGTCGAGCGCGGCGTCGAAGGTGAAGCTCTCCTGGCCGACCACGCCGGGCCCGCCGTCTGTCGGCTCCATCTCGTAGCTCAGCCTCACGTCCATGATCGCGAGCTCGCCGGAACCGAGGGTGCGGGGATCGCGGTCGATGGTAATCTCGGTGTCGGTCCGAACGACGGCGATGTAGCTCTCCGGTGTCCCCGGGGCCACCAGCACCTCCCCCTCACGGTGGGCCACCCAGCGCCAGCCACCGCCTATCCGCCAGTAGGTGAACAGGCTGAGGTGCAGCTGCGGCTGGGGCGCTCCCGGCTCGGCGAGGTCGACCACGCTGCTCGACCGACGCGAGATCACAGTGCGAGACGCGTCCACCCACTCGAAGCGGAGCACGCCCCCGGGATCGATCCGGTAGCTGCCCTGCCGATCCACCCGGCAGTGCTCTGACGGATCCATGCAGGCGTTGAATTCCCCTGCGATGAAGGCCACTCCACCTTCCACGGTGAAGTAGAGCCACATCTCTTCGTCGATACAGTTCCCGATGGCCTCGTTCAACCAGGGACCGATGAGCTCAACGGTCGTGAGTAGCGTGCCTGCGTCAACTCCGCTCTCCGCGTCGACCGGGCTCCCCGCATCGGCCGGGCTCCCCGCGTCCGAACCCGGCGTCCCACCATCGGTGTCCGAGTCGTTCCCCACGGCGCGGCCGCAGGCGACGCTCGCGACCATGAGTACTGCGGCAAGTGACGCTCGGGAGACCATCATGAACTCCTCATCCTGTCGGCGACCGATATTGATCATACCAGCAACGCCACCATCTCGGCACGGGATTCGGGAGTGCGGAAGCGTTCTACTCGTACTGGATGTCGTCGAGCAGCATGGGCGAGCCGTTGCCGTGGGACACGGTCACCGAGGAGAGCAACGGCTCGAAGCAGATGGACTGGATGTCCACGGTGATCGCGGCCCACTCTGTGGTGACCACGGCCACGTGCTCTCCGCACCGACCGTCCTCGTTGCTCGGAGCCACGTTCAGCTCCGAGGTACCCTCCAGGGTCCGCGCCCAGACCGTGAGGGTCTGGAAATAGTCGGCCGGGAAGGCCTGCCAGATGTACATGTGCATGCCGTTCCCAGGGCCCATGTTGTCCACCCGCAGGCAGGAGGCGGAGTCGTTGTGGCAGCCCTCGCTGACCTCGGACACCTCGGTGGTGCCCCAGGGGTTCGGCATCCAGACGCCACCAGCCCAGCCAGCATCAGCCCGGCCGCGGCCGGGATCAGAGCTCGAACGCTCGTCATGGGATCTGCACCTCCTAAGGCGGTCCCTGAGAGAATAGCCGATCCGAGGGCCGCGCTCAGCTGGAGAGAAGCATTTCTTCGATCAATCCTGGGCGTAGCCTCGCAGGATCTCGTTTGCCTCTTCGGAGAGGCCGAAGCCGGCGAGCTCGGCCTCCAGGCGGGCGGACGTGTAGTAGCGAGCCACGACGCCGTTGACGCGGGCCGCGGCGGTGGAGTCCGTGAATTCGATGGGGTTCGGATACAGGACGGTGAAGTCGCGCATCAAGATGCCGCGATTCCGGAGGTGGTACTTCTGGTGGTAGTCCTCGGCGCGATAGAAGGCCTGCACCGCTGCGATCTCGGTGTAGATGGTGCCGTAGACGGCTTCCCACTCCTGCTTGGTCGCCTCGGCCAGCACCCGCTGGTCATCGTCGTGATAGAAGATGGCGGACATGTACTGTCGGCAGCTGGGGGCAGTGGCGGGGTTGTGGCTCTCCCAGAAGATGTGGAGCAGCTCCGCGTAGCTCACGATCGTGGGATCAAAGTCGATCTGGATCGATTCGGAGTGGTCCCCGAGATTTCCATAGGTCGGATTCGTGGAAGTCCCGCCGCTGTACCCCACCCGGGTGCGAATGACTCCGTTGACCGCCCCGAACTGGGCGTCAGGTCCCCAGAATCACCCCAGGGCAAAGGTCGCGATCGCGGTGGAATCGTAGGTCACCTGATCGATGGGGGGAATGGTCCCCGGCAAGGTCGACGAGAGCTTCGCGTCCGGTGCGAACGGCGCCGCGTCCCGCGCGACCTCGACCGCGCCGTCCGCCGTGAAGAGCGCCGGTTCGGTGCCAACGCCGCAGCCGGTGCTCGAAACGATCCCCAGCAATGAAAAACCCAAACCGACCAAACGTGTCATGGCGAGTGCTCCCGGAGCTTAATTACCTAGTAAGTAAGTAGCATATAAATCAGCCACAGCAAGCCGGAACAGCCACTGCCAGGGCAGATTGTGAAGGGGACCCCAGATTCGAGTCGTGGAGGCCGGTTTCAAGCTATGATGGGCTCCATTGGTGAACGCTGCAGCCGAACATGGGAATGCCGAGCGGAGATTCGAGGTCCATGGATTCCACGGCCGACAACAGCGCACAATCCAGAGCCGACGACCGGCAGCCGGACGGCCGGTGGGTCCGGTTCACCTTGGTGCTGGTGCTGGTGAGCCTGGCGCTGTCCTTGCCGGCGTTGCTGTCGGGGTACTGGTGGGACGACTACTACTTCGCCAGCCGGCTCATCGAGCACGACGCTCCCTTCGGCTACTACGAATTCGGCAGCCGGTCGTTCGACAGCGGCCTGGCTCCGTGGTGGGCGTCGCCGGACCACAGGGTCAGCTTCTTTCGCCCGCTGAGCAGCGCCACGCTGCACCTGGATTTCAGCGTCTGGAACGGGAACCCCCTGCTCGCCCATCTGCATGCGGCGGCTTGGTTCGTGCTTCTGCTCCTGGGCGCGACTCGCCTGTTCCGCCTGCTACTGCCGGTCAAGGTCGCGAAGTGGGCCGCGGTCATCTTCGCGATCAGCGCCTGTCACGCCTGGACCGTCGGCTGGATCGCGGCCCGGCACACGGTGGTGGGGGGCGCCTTTTCGGTCTGGTCCCTGCTGTACTACGTGCAGTGGCGGCAGCTCGGGAAACTCCAGGACGCGGGAGTCGCCCTGGCGCTCCTGGTGCTGGGCCTGCTGTCCAGCGAGACCGCGCTCGCCGTGGCCGCCGTGGTGCTGGCCCATGAGCTGGCCGGGGGAACCCCAGGGACATTGTATGGGTGGAGGGGCCGCGCCCTGGCAGCGGCCCCAACCATGGGCGTCGCGCTGGTCTACGTCATCCTCTACAAGGCGAGCGGGCATGGAGTCTACGGCTCGGCCCTGTACGCCGATCCCACGCTGCAGCCGGCCGAGTTCCTGGCGGGCGTGCTGCCGAAGATCGTCTCGATCTTCGGCACCTTCGTCTTCGGCGTCCACACCTCCCTGGCGATGATGCCGGGCATGGGCTGGATTCCAGTCGCTGCCGGAGGGGTGGGCCTCGCGCTCGTGGCCGCGGGGCTGGCCCTGTGCTGGCCCCGTTTGGAGGCGACCGAGCGCCGACGGGTCAGGTGGCTCAGCCTGGCGACGCTGCTCGGCATCGCCCCGGCGCTGGCCTCCTTTCCGCAGGGACGAAGCGTGGCCGTCTCGTGCCTGACCTTCGCCGCCGTGGCCGGCATCGCGGTGACCGGGCTCTTTGCGGCTCGCCACCAGCAGAGCCGGCGGCTCCGACGACTGCTAGCGCTCTGCCTCGCCGTGCCGCTCTGCGTCGGACTCCTGTTGACCTCTCCCCTGCAGCGGCTCGGCCTGGGAGCGCTCCTGCACAGCCACAGCAAGACGCTGGTCAAGCTCGGCCGGGAATCGAAGGTGCGCTGTCAACCGACCGCGCGGGTCGTGCTCCTCAACGGCGACCTGATGTTCTCCATCCACGCTCAGCTCATCGTGGCCGCGCACCAGCGAAAGACCTTTCCCGGCTGGCACCAGCTCACCGAGCCCGCCACCGACATCGTGGTCGAGCGTACAGGCAGAAACAGCATCTTCATCTCGAGCCGCGACACGCCCCTGGTGAACGCGTTCACGCTGAACGTGTTCAGGCCGCGCACCGACAAGCTGACACCGGGCAAGGTCGTCGAGAAGAAACAACTAAGAATCGAGATACTGAAGAGCTCGCCTGGGGGCCCCACCCGGGTGAAATTCACCATCCCGGGCCTGAACGACCCGAGCCGGACCTGCCTGCTGTACTACGACGGCAAAGCAGGCGTGCTGCGCAACGCGACCCTCCCCCCCCGCGGACAAACCCTGACGATCAAGTGGCACGGACCGAAGATGTAGGGCGGCGCGGTACGGCGTTGCTCCGGTCACACCTGGAGGATCAGCTTTCCCAGCTTGTCGCCGGAAAAGAGCCGCAGGAAGGTCTCCGGGAAGGTCTCGAGGCCGGGGACGATGGTCTCGCGGTGGGTGAGCTTTCCAGCGGCGAGCCAGCCGGCCAGCTCCTTGAAGGCTTCGGGGTAGCGCTCGCGATAGTCGAACACGATGAAGCCCTGCATGCGCGCCCGGTGGACGAGGAGCGAGAGGTAGTTCTTGGGGCCCTGGACGTCGCCGAGGTTGTTGTACTGCGAGATGGCGCCGCAGATGACCACCCGCGCTCCGCGACCCAGACAGAGCAGGGCGTCGTCGAGGATCTGACCGCCCACGTTGTCGAAGTACAGGTCGACGCCCTTGGGGCAGAGCTCGCCGATTTTCTGCCTGACCGGATCGGTCCGGTAGTTGATCGCGCCGTCGAAGCCGAGCTCGTCGACGATGTGGCGGCACTTCTCGTCCGTGCCGGCGATCCCGACCACCCGTCCGGCCCCTTTGTTCCTGGCGATCTGACCGGCGACCGAGCCCACCGCGCCCGCGGCCCCTGAAATCAGGACGGTGTCGCCGGGCGCCAGGGCGCCGACGTCCAGGAGGCCGAAGTATGCGGTCAGGCCCGGCATCCCGAGCGCACCGAGGAACGTCGGCAGCGGGGCGAGCCGCTCGTCGATGGGGTTGAGCTCCCCGCCGTCCACGAGCGCGTGGGACTGCACGCCGGTGATGCCCAGCACCTGATCGCCTTCGGCAAAGTCCGGGTGCTTGGACGACAGGACCGTGCCGACCCCGCCCGCGCGCATGACGGCTCCCACCTCGACGGGATCGATGTAGGAGCGCTCCGCCCGGATCCACCCGCGCATCGCCGGATCGAGCGAGATGTACCGCACCCCCACGAGCACCTGACCCTCTTTCGTCGGCTCGACGATGGGGGTCGTGGAGATCGTCCAGTGCTCGGGCCCCGGCAAGGACTCGGGACGCGACGCGAGCCGGACCTGGAGATTGCTTTCGCTGGTCATGGCGCCTCAGCCCGGACCGCCCAGGGTCCAGATCTCGCGCCCGGTCTTGAGGCGCTTCTTGGTGATCACCATCTCGTCGGCGCCCTCGGCCTCGGCGATCCCCTGCAGCTCGGCCAGATCCGCCTCCGAGCCGTCACAAAAGCCGATGGGCCGCGTGCCGCCCGCCGGCAGCAGCTGCACCTGAAACTCCCCATGATCCCAACGCGTCTGTGTCTCGTTGCTGTATCGGTGAATCATGACCACCGTCCTACCACCTTGTCCCCCCCGGCGTCGAGCATCCCCTGGCGAGCATCCCTTCGCGAGCCCGGCGCGCATCGACACCGAAGCTCGCGCGGGTGTGGTTTTCATCTTGGATCCATGCTCGCCCCCCATCGAGCGAAGCGAGGCTCCCCCTGGAGGGGGCGGCGGGGGTGGGTGAGGTGAGCCGCGGAGCGGCGGAGCGGTCAAGTCAGGCGTCAGCACGGTGCTCGTGTGAGCGTTCACGTGAGCGCAATCATCGAGCCACATGCGGTTGTCCGAGCCCATGGCCAAGCCGCAGCTCCTGACCGGGCTCAGGGAATTGCTCAGGATGGGATCCACACCCGCTCGCGCTGTTTCAAGCACGATCCGCGTGGGGTCCAGCAGTGAGCAGAAGTCGCCGGATCTGCGGCCACAACGATTTGGAATACAGTGAGGCCTACCAGAACTTCCACCAGGCTTTCTTCTGCTTGCTCTTCTTGGGCTCCTTCACCAGATCCTTGACCCGCTTTTTCTTGAGGATGGCCTTGTCCAGGCCCTGCAACTCCCGCGTCTCTCCAGCTCCCTGCAAAGCGGCCCTGAGCTTCTCGACCCAGTCCATCTGGTGCGGGCCCAGACAGGGCAGTGACTCTGCCAGATCCTCTCCGATGATCGCGGCGATCACAGCGCGGGACTCCAACTCCGCAAGCTCCAGCATGTCGGGATCCATCTCCGGCTCCTGGTCGTAGAACCAAATGGCGGCCGGCCGCACCGAACGCCCTTGCCCCGACTCTACGGCCTGGGCAAATCCCGGCGTGATACCCACCGCTACGGACACAGCGAACACCACCGGCTCAGCGCAGTCCCAGTCATTGGCGCCCGCCGTGAAGCCGGCGCCGCTCATGACGCTCGCGACATCGTCCAGGCTCAGCTCCGGGTCACCCAAAATCACAAATTCAGCTGTCATGCATTCACTCCTTTGCTCAAACTCAAAGTGGGGCAACCTACACCAAGACGTCAGCGTTGTGTCATTTACTTGTCGGGAAGCAGGCACAGGGCGCAGAGGTCGGGCTCGTCGCCGGGAAGGAGCAACAGGTTCCTGAAACCGTTGGCAAGGTCATCGCGGCTGGGACGACGGGGGAGAGTCTCGCGAGGGTTGTCGACCGTGTCGGCGTCTGCCCGACGGTGGCGTCGCCGTGAGACGGCGTCAGGTCGACGGTGGCATTGTCGGGCGTGTACGAGTCGCCGTGACGAACAGGTAGTGGCGCCCGGTCACGGTGACCCGGTAGCGGTGCTGCTGGAGGTAGCGTTTGCACCAGTCCACATCCTTGAGCACGAGGGACTGCTCCGGGTGGTTGTAGTTCGGGGCCCGGGCCCCGTGCCGCACCTCGCCGCCCTGCCACCGGCAGTTGGGGAACCCCAGGGTGACGGCCCCCGTGGGGGTGAGGTGCTCCTGCACGAGCCGCATGAAGAGCTCCTTGCTGTTGCGGATCCCGGGGCTGTGCAGGGTGCCGACGCTCAGCAGCAGGTCGAAACGCCCAAGCCCCAGCTCCGACTCAGCTCCCGGTTCCGCCAGGTCGTTGATGTCGCGCACCAGCAGCCGGCAACGCGCTCCGCCGAACCGCTCCTTCGCCTTGGCAACAGCCGAGCGGCTGTGATCCACGCCCACCAGCTCCAGCGCGTCGAACCGCTCGTTGCCGACCACGCGGCGCAGCAGCGCCAGCTCATCGCCGGTGTTGACGCCCAGAACCAGCACGCGGGCACCGGGGGCCGGGTCGACCCGGCGCAGCGCCGCCTCCAGCGCCAACACGATGGAGGGCTCCTCGCGCTTGTCGATGCGCGCGTAGCGCGACCCCGCGCCGTACTTCTCCGTCGGGTCGACCGGCACCTCGTCGTGAAACGATCCCTCCCGGTCCAGCTTCTCGAAGCGGAGCCGCACGAACCACTCACGATCGTGCTCGACCGTGTTCCCCTCTGCCTGCGTCGAGTCCGTCGCCACGGTCGCCGACTCCGCCGCTCGGGGAAGCACCATCCGGCAGCCCAGCAGCTCTGCCAGCTCCGTCCAGCACCGGTACCCCCGATGCCGCGCGACCCGCAACCCAACGCGCAGCTCCTCACCGCTGTACAGCCCCGGACCCAGGGCCGGATCGGGAACCCCGAAGTCCACCGCTCCCACCGCTGCCTCGCACAGCTGCGTCACCAGCCAGTCCCGGATCTCGAGGAGGGTTTCACCTGTGAAGTACTTCATGGGGCCATCGCGCTCCGCCCCATGTACACCACCTGCTCCACTCGCGGCAAATGCAATAGCCCTCCCCTTCCGGGCCGCTCCGCCGCTCCTCGGAGCTGATCGATCGCGTGAAGGGGGGGGGAGACCTACGAGCGGCGCGGCGGGTCGCGGGATCGACCGGCGCCCGATCTGGACTGATCCATGTGCTGCTTCGACACGGATGTGTTGAGCGTGAGGATCGCGTGCTCGGGTAATTGTTCGAAGAGGCGTAGGTGGAGCAATCCGACCCGGACCAGCGGTGGCTTCACATAACGACTTGATAATGCGCGATCGCTTCTATTAGTCTCAGCGGCGGTGCTACGGCGCCACGGACGCACCAATCCAGGCTCCGACGCTCACCCGGCCGGTGGACGAGGATGCGAGAGGGGCGACGAGCTGGTCCGTGTATCGAGTCATGGGGTGAGAATTGTCCCGGCTTTGCGCGTGGAGGTGCTGGTGAACGCTGCTGCGCCGGGTCGGGATACAGAAAGCCGGGGAAGCACGGATGAAGCGATCAATCGTCTTCTGGATGGCAGGCTGTTACGTTATCTCAGCTACCTGGGATAGCGGGTGCTCCAAGAAACCCACGCGTGAAACAGCCGCAGTTGACGGTTCGGTGGTGCCGAGCGCCCGACGTATCGCACCCCGACCCCCGCGGACCACTCCCAAGGCGGCCTCAGCCGCACCCCAATTGGTGCGAATCCAAGAGGGCGAAGGCGGAAGTGGCCGTGACTCCCAAGTGGGTCGTTTCAGGTATCTCG
Source organism: bacterium (assembly GCA_043825095.1). Taxonomy (GTDB): domain Bacteria; phylum Myxococcota_A; class Polyangia; order HGW-17; family JAJRWW01; genus JBDRSE01. The sequence goes on along the minus strand of JBDRSE010000129.1, from coordinate 21,361 downwards.
CGCCGGGTGACACCGTCTGGCTCGGTTCGAGCATCCTTGGCAGTCCATACCTGTATCAGGGGGGGCGCACACTGTTGTTCAAGGACGGGAGCCATCGCCAATGGATCAACGGCCGGCCAGTCGGGATCAACGTGTCCAATCTCGAGGAGGACGAGAAACACGAGATTAGGAAAACAACAAGAGACGCGGGGCGTGCGGCCGTCACCCTCCTCAAATTGGCTTATCTCCGTGCGCTGGTCGAGCTGAAAAAGCACCGTTCGACCATCCATTTCCTTGTGCTCAACGCCCCGCCGCCGCCGAACCTGGAGAGGGCCTTTTTGGACGCATTGGCCAGCCTCGCCGCGCCGCGGCTCGTGCTGTCGATCTACCGCGAGAGCGAACCGCTGATGGCCGCCTTTCTGGATCGGTTGGTGGCGCGCGTGGGGCCCAGGATCCATGGGCTCGAGCTCAGCAGCAAAAAATTCACACCCGTGCTCCTCGCTCGCCTACACGCGCTCAAGCGTCTGCGAGTGTTGCAGGTCACGGGGATGGCGTTGAGCAAGGCCGATGTGATCGGCATCGCTGATATTCAGAGCCTGCGGGAGCTTACGCTCTCCTCCTGCAAGGTGTCTGACAAGGACTTGCACCCGCTCAGCCGGGCAATACGCCTGCGTAGCATCAAGTTCCTGGGCTTCTCCTTCCAGGGGTCTGGTCTCGCCAGCCTGGCCAAGCTGCCTGAGCTCCGAAGTCTGAGCTTGGTCGGAGGCAGGCGGGATTCGGCCCAGATCCTCAGAGAGGTGGCCAAGCTCAAACAACTGCGGCGGTTCGATTGGGACATGCTCACAACAGACGGGTTCAAAAAGTTCCTGAAGCCGCTCGTCAAGCTTCAGTCGCTTTTCATCGATCGCGGTAGGCATGACGCAGAAGCCTGGCGCCAGGTGGCAGGACTGAAGGATCTACGAATCCTCACCTTCGGCGTAGATTCGGGAGTTGGACCGAAGCCTCTGGCAGCGATGACATCGCTCAAGAAGCTGCGGGCGCTGTACCTATTGGTGAGTGGATCGACCTCGGCGGTGGAGGGTCACCTCGGCGCAATGACCGCGCTCGAAGCCTTGGTGGTGCCGGGCGTGCGCTTTGCCTCGATCAAAAAACTGACCAAGCTCAGGTGGCTTTTCATTGGCCACCTCGGTGACGAAGGGTTGCAGCACCTGTCCGGATTGAAGCGTCTCGAACGCCTTCAAGTCGGTCGATATTTTGGCGAGAACCGTGGACGCCGAATCACGGGGAAAGGGCTCGCCTATTTGGCTGGGCTCAAGCGCCTGCGTTGGTTGTCACTCCCCTTCGGCCAGATCACCGACAACGCGTTGAAGCGGTTTCCGACGCTGCCAGGGCTACGGCGACTTGACCTGAAGAGTAACCACCTGAAGGGCGCAACGCTGGGTGAGCTCTGTCGTAGCCCGGGCTTGGAGATCGTCCAGCTGCACGAAAACCGAATCGAGGGTCGGCACCTGTCGCAGCTCGCCACATGCCTGCGCTTGCGACGGTTGGAGCTGAACAAGACGCCCCTCAATGACCTCAGCGGATTGGCGCGCCTGCGGCAGGTGCGGACCCTCGACCTCTCCGAGACCAACTTCCGGGGAAAACAATATGCCCACCTCGCTGGCATGACCCAGCTCCGTGAGCTGAGGCTCGTCGGAGCCTTCTTCGACTTTGATGCGGCGAAGGCGCTCTCGCGGCTAACGCAGCTGAAAACCCTGCAGGTGGGGGCCCTCTCCGACGCGGGTCTCCCGCCCTACGTGCAAAAGCCCCTCCGCCGAGCACTGCCGAACCTGCGGATCCGTTGCCCATTCGCGTGCCACTAGTCAGAGCGGCGGCCGGTTTGGGCGGACCTCGAGTTTCGCAGCTTTTCGTCGCGAGAACGGGCAGAAATCGTTCCTGGCAAGACGCGAGGAGGATTCTGCGCAGGTGTGGTCGACCTACAGCATCCCGTCGCCGCGTATTCCGGGCCAAGCCGGACACCCAGTGGCCAAGTGGTGATGACGTGCTTGGCGTCGGTTTCACCGGTGAAGTACTTCATGAAGCCGCCGCGCCGCAAGCACGTGCTTTGCTTAGGCCCGGCCAGCGCCATTTGATATAGTTGAGCCGTGAGCAGGTGTCACCTAAAGGTCCTCGCGGTGGGTATCGCGGCGCAGCTCTGCCTGTGCGCCGGGTGCCTGACAGACTTCAGTGGTACGGACGGCGCGGACGGAAGCGCCGACGCGGAGACCATTCCGGACAGTCAGGCCCAGACCGACGCCGGCCCGCGCTGCGGCAACGGCGCCATCGACCCGGGCGAGGACTGCGACGGCGTCAACCTCGGCGGCGGCAGCTGCTCCGACTACGGCTTCAGCGGCGGTCTGCTGACCTGCTCGACGCTGTGCACGCACGACACGACCGCCTGCGTCGAGTCCTGCGGCAATGGCAACGTCGACCCGGGCGAGGACTGCGACGGCGTCGACCTCGCCGGACAGACCTGCGCCGACCGGGGCTTCTTCGCCGGCACGCTGAGGTGCGCCGAGGACTGCTCCTTCGACACCACGGACTGCGCCAACGAGGGCTGTGGCAACGGGCTGCTGGACCCGGGCGAGCTGTGCGACGGCGCCCAGCTCGCCGGAAACACCTGCCTGTCCCAGGGCTATCCCGGCGGCACCCTGCAGTGCACTGCCGGCTGCCAGCTCGATGTGAGCCTCTGCTACTGGTGCGGAAACGGCGGCCGGGATCCGAACGAGGACTGCGAGGGCACCGATCTGAACGGGCAGTCCTGCGCGAGCCTGGGCTATGGCACCGGCACCCTCACCTGTGGCACCACCTGTCAGTTCGACATCTCCGGCTGCCACTACTGCGGCGACGGGGTCCGCGACAGCGCGGAGGAGTGCGACGGCCTTGATCTGGGAGGCGCCAACTGTGTCACCGCCGGGTACACGGCCGGAGGCAGCCTCTCCTGTTTGGGCACCTGCCAGTTCAACTACTCCGCGTGCATCCCCTGCAACCCCGGCAACTGCAGCGGGTGCTGCTCCGGTGGCGCCACTTGTTTCGCCGGCACAAGCGGTCAGTTCTGCGGCGACGGCGGAGAAACCTGCTCAGACTGCAACGTCTGGCTCATCTGCTGCAACGACGGCGGCGACCGCTACTGCGCCAACCCGTGCCCCTGACCACGCGCTCAGCCCTGCCCGCCCCGCGATTGGCCGAGAAGTCCATGTCAGGCCTTGCGCGAGGTCTTTCGGGAGGAGGCCCGGATCTGGGGGGAGAGCCGGAAGGTGGGCAGCCGCTCCCTCGGATCGGCACGCTTGAGGTTTGCGCCGAGCTCCCGGATGTCCTCCTGCAGCACGGCGAGGTCCTGCTCCGCCAGCCGCGGATCTGCGAGCCGCTCGCGCCCGCCTTGATCATGCAGTCCTCCGGTCACGGGGTGGGATACCTGTGGGTGCTCAGGACGGAGCCGTCCTGGGCGAAGTGGATCCACTCGCCCACGGGGCGATCCTTCAGGTACGTGCCCTTCTTTTGGGGCTTCCCGTTGTCGTACCACCACTCGGAGAGCCCTTGCAGCCGGCCGCCTACGTACCGCTGGCGCTTCAGCAGGACGCTCTTGGCGCTCCAGGTCCGCGCCAGGCCGTTGCGGAGGCCGCGGTAGTACGCGATCTCGCTTCGGAGCTTGCCGTTCCGGTGCCACCTGCGCTTGAGCCCGTTGAGATAACCCCGGTGAAAGTGGGCCACGACCTTGTCCCCACGGTCGATTTCCCAGGACCGACCGTGCCTTCGGCCCAGGGCGTAGGTCACGGTCTTGACCAGCTTCCCGCTCGCGTCCCAGACCTTGCGGACCCCCTCCAGCAGGTCGTTCCGATACAGGGACTCCATCCTTTTCTTGCCGTCGGGATGCCAATCGACCCAGAGGCCGGTCCGCTTGTTCTTGGCGTAGACCCCCTTGCTTTTCAGCGCCCCATTGCGGTGCCACTGACTCCAGACTCCCTCCCGAAGGCCCTCGCGATAGGCGCCCTCTTCTCGCCTCTTGCCGTCGCTGTGCCATTCCGTGGAGACGCCGTGGCGTTTGTCGGCCGCGAAAAACCGGCGCGCCGCCAGTTTCCCGTCTTCGGTGTAGTAGAGCCACTCTCCGTGCTGTTTGCCGTTGACGTTCGTTCCTCGATGGGACACGACGCCGCTGAACCGCACCAGCATCATGGGGCCGTGGCCGATGTCTTGGCCGGCCCTGCGTCGAACGCAGCGGTGCACCATTCCCCAGAGGTTCCGGTAGTGGCGTGGATTTGACTTCTTGATCGTCAGCCGCGCGCCCCGCGGGCACCGGAGCCGGGGGGCTCGACGCCGCGCGCTCCGCCGGGGACAGGCGCAGCGGTAGGTGTTGATGTCCAGCTTGCAGCCCCGGCGCCGGCACGACTGCACCGTCTCCGCCCGGGCCTCGGAGGCCATCGACAACAGGAGGACCGCCGTCACCGTCATCAGCGCCGCTGCCAACGTCAGCGCCGCTGCCAGCGCCGGCGCCGCCGCTACGACGGGTTTCTTTGCGCGGGCGCGGCTACGTCCGCCTGCGGGTCGGGTCATCGGTGCGTCCTCCTCGAGCGCGTGAGTCTGCTGCTGCAGCGCAGCGAAAATCGGCCGTTTCATGATTCGATTCTGTGTGAGATTCTCACCGGAGCATAGGGCGCTGCGTGCGAGGGCGTCAAGCCGCGCCCGCGGGTCGATGGCCCCCTACCCCTGGTAGTGGGTCGTGCTGTTGCCAGGGGCGACCGTCCCTGGAGAGAGGCGATCGGATGTTGCTCTGCCAAGGTGCCGCCAACAATGGGGGACGGTTGGTTCGAGGCGCGGCGCGGGCCGGTTTGGCGTGTGGTGCGCTTGGCCTGCTCACGGCGTGCCCGGGTGTGCAGACCCGGCGCGGTCGGCCCGCGCAGCTGAGTCTGGTGGAGCGGCTGCGCCCCGCGCGCCCCGGCGCTCTTTTGCGATCGCTCTCCGAGGAGCTGAAGCGGAGCCTGGCCAAGCTGCGCGTGCCGTCGCGTCCGGACATTCGCATCCTGTACCTCGGCTACTCGGCCACTGACTACCGCACGGCGTTGCTCGTGGCTTCGAACGGAGGGATCTCCAGAAACACCACGGCCTGCCGCCGCTGGCTCACCGTCGAGCTCAGGGTCGGCGACGGTACGCGGGAAAGCAGCCTGCGCCGGGTGCAATTCAGTGGCAGCTCAGGCGAGCTGCTGTGGCGCGCCCTGCCCCTGACCGACGACGACAAGGCGGTGCGAACCGTCACCTGGCTGGCCACGAGCCGTGCCTTCCAGAGGGCCGTGCGGGTCCTCGAGGACAAAGAACGAATAGCGCGCCGGCGCGAACATGAACGAAAGAAGCGGGAGCGAGCTGAGCGGGAGCGGACAGAGCGGGAGCGTCGGCAGAGAATCGCCAAGCCGCCTCGCGTAAAAGATGACGCGCCCGGAGCGCGCCCGATTGGGCGCCCGGCGGTGCGGCCGGCGGTACGGCCGGCAGTGCGCCCGGCGGCGCAGACGGCGGTACGGCCGGCGGTGCGACCGGCCGTGCGGCCGACGGTACGGCCGGCGGTGCGACCGGCAGCGCTCCCGCGCGGCCCGGTGTACTCGCCGGTCAGACCGGCGCGCCTGGTGGGTCCCCCGGCCGAGTTTTCGTTCGCGCTCGGCTCCTGGCGTAGACGACTGCGGCGGGACTCGGCCGTGTTCCGGGGCTTTCCCTGGCTGCGGGAGTCGGCCGTGACCCTGGTGGCCGCGGCGGAGACGCGCACGGTGGTGACCAGTGTCGGCACGGTGCTGCAGCTCCCCCGGACACGGTACCGCCTGGAGCTCAAGGCCAAGTCCGTCGCGCCGGACGGGATGGAGCTCGAGATGCGCCGGCTCTTCGTGGCTCACACCGCGGCGGAGCTGCCGTCGTCGTCCCACGTACGGAGGGTCGGCCGGGAGATCGCCGCCACGCTGAAGGCGCTGCGCGAGGCGCCCCTCGCCGAACCCTATCACGGGCCGGCGCTCTTTCGCGGCCAGGCCGCTGCCGTGCTCTTCCACGAGGTCCTCGGGCATCCCCTCGAGGGACATCGACCCGCGCTGCTGACTCACCGGAAGACCCACCTCTGGCGGCCGGGGATGCGCATCATGCCGACCTTCCTGTCGGCCTTCGACGACCCGCGGCTGCGCGCCGTTAACGGGGTCCCGCTGAACGGCACCTACCGCGCCGACGACGAGGGCGTACCGGCCCGCCGCGTGACCCTGGTGATCCGAGGCGTGCTCCGCGAGCTGCTGATGTCCCGCCGGATCACCCCCCTCGGCGCCGCCAGCAACGGGCACGGGCGCGGCGCGTGGAACCGGCTCGCCGTGGCGCGCCAGGGCAACCTCGTGGTGGTCCCGAGTCGCGCGGTTTCTGAGGCGGAGCTCCGGCAGGGCCTGTTGCGCGAGGTGCGGCGCCAGCGCAAGCCCTACGGCCTGCTGATCAGCGAGGCGCTGGAGGGAACGCTCAACCGATCAGGCTACTACTGGCTGAACGCCCTCGTGGTGCACCAGGTGTTCGCCGATGGGCGGCCGGATCGTCTGGTGCGCGGCCTAAACCCCGTGGGCAGCCCGCCGCAGCTCCTGGGCGCGATCCTGGCCGCAGGGCGCGACCTCGTGACCTTCAACGGCGTCTGCAAGGCCGAGTCCGGCACCGTGACCGTGTCCACGACCGCCCCCAGCGTGCTCGTGCGCGAGATCGGCACCATCCGCCTCAAGGCCGGCAAGCAGCCCAGGGTGACCACGTTGCCGAAGGAGGGGCCCCCATGACCGGCGCGGGCTTGCGCCTCGCGGCGACGGTCCCTGTCGCGATCCCGCTGTTGTGGGCGGGCGCCCTTTCGTGCAGCCCCTTTGATGCGCCGGTCAAGCCGACGTCGCGCGTCCTGCTGCCGCCGCGCACCGGAGGGCCCTCTGCCAGGCTGTTCGCCGCGTTGACCACGACCCTCCGCCGCGCCCAGCGCGACCTCAGCGGCCCGGGCAAGGAGCGGCCCCTCTTCCTGGCGGCCGCGGCCAGCGAGTCGCGCCTGCACGACGCTCAGTTCAGCCTGGGCCAGGTGGTCGACCGATCCCGGGTGCGCCAGCAGTGGGTGTACGGCCTGGTCCGGGTCGGGTCCCATCGGCTCGACAGCGCGTCCGGAGCGGGTCACCCCAGCGAGGCCGCGCGGCTGCCGTTTCCGCCCGATGCCCTCGCCGTGGGTCGCGTCCTGCTGCCCGCGCTGGAGCGCTCGCACCGCTGGTCGGTGAAGCGGCTCTCGGGCACGCGGACGTGGCTCCGGAAGCACCCCCTCACGGCCCGTCCCGCCGCCTGGACCGCGGCCCGACCGGTGTCGAGCATCGCCCGCGCGCCGCGCCCTCGCAGACCTTCGCGACGCCATGGGGCCGCCCTGCGCCTGGCGTCGGCCGTGTTCCGACACTACCCGGACATCCACGAGTCCTGGGTAATCCTACGGGCCGCGACCTGGTCAATCCACACAGTCACCAGCGAATCCGCCCGGCTCTATCGCGATGGGGAGGCCCTGAGTGTCGGGATCCGGGCCCGCACCCGCGCGCCGGACGGAGCCCGAGTGGAGCTCCTGTGGCAGTGGCAGCACGCAGACCCGCGGCGGCTGCCCACCGCCGCGGCGCTTTCGCGCCGGGCGGCCGAGCTGGCGCGCCTGACCCTCCGCTTGCGGACCGCTCCCCTCGCGCGCAAGGAGTACGCCGGCCCCGTGCTGTTCGAGGGCCGGGCCGCGGCGGCCGTGCTGCTCCAAACCGTGGGGATGAGGCTCACGGCCAACCGGTCGTCGATGTACAGCGACCACCGCGTCACTGCAGACGGGCTCATCGGCCAACCTGTGCTGCCGACGTGGCTGTCCGTGGTGGACGACCCCACCGCCAGCCGCTGGGGAAAGCTCACGCTCCTGGGCGGCTACCCGGTGGACGACGAGGGCACCCCTGCCCGTCGGGTCACCCTGGTTTCGAAGGGAACGCTGCGGTCCCTGCTCGGCTCGCGGCAACCCAGCCGCTCCCTGCGTCGCTCCACCGGGCATGGGCGCGCGCTGGACCAGGCCCTCCACATCCGGGCCCTCCCCTCGAACCTGCTGTTTCTCCCGGAGCGGCCGCTCAGCCGTGCCGGGCTTCGACGCCGCTTTCTGGAACTGCTGCGGAGCCGCAAGCTGCCCCACGGCTACATCGTGCGCCAGGTTCTTCACGAGCAGCCGCGGCCCGGCTATCGCTCGCGAAAGATCGCGTGGTATCTGGCGCGGCCGAGCCTGGTCTATCGGGTCGATGCCAGCGGCCGTGAAACCCTCGTGCGCGGCTACGGGGCCATCCGGACCGTGCGCCCCATGGCGGTGCTCCCGCCCATGGTCGCCATGGGCGGCCCCCCCGAGGTCGCCCACTGGCTCCTCGGGAGCGGAAACTGGATCTCGGTTGTGAGCCGCGGGTTCATCCTGGACGACACCCGGCTCGTGCAAGCGGCCCAGCCGATGTACAAGCCGCCCCAGCTGCCCCCTCCCCTGCGCGCGGCCGGCAGGCCCTGAGCTTTTTTCGTCCTAGTCCAGCGACAGCAGCTTGAGCCGCAGCGCGACCCGGTCCAGGGCGCCGGCCTCGGCGGGGAGCTGCAGGGCGGAGCGGTACGCCTGCGCGGCGGGGCCGGGGCGGCGGGTCGCGACGAGGAGATCGCCGAGGGCGACCCAGGAGTGGAACGCGCCCGGGTCGAGGTCCACGGCGCGCCGGAGGGACGCTTCGGCGCGCGACGGCTGACCGGTGTGGAGGTACGCCTGGCCCAGGAATCGGTGGAGCTCGGCCAGCCTGGGTGCAACGGCCCGGGCCCGCTCGAGCACGGCCCGGGCGCGGTGAAAACGCCCGAGGGCGAGCTGCGCCCGGCCGAGCGCGACTTGGGCCTCGACGCGATTTGGCTCCTCCCGGACGGCCTTGTCGAACCAGCGGACAGCGTCCCGATGGTCGCGGCTCTGCAGCGACGCGTGGCCAAAGGCCAGATACTGCGCGGTCCGCTTCGGTCGGGGACCCAACGGGAGGAAGCACAGCAGCAGGGCCGCTGCCAACGCGGCGCCCAGCCCGATGGTCTGCCGCCATTGACGCTCGCCAATGGCCGCCAGGAGGGAGGTCACGGCCCAGGCCGCCAGACCGGACGCGAGCACCACGAGGGGCAGTCGATAGCGCCCCACCACGAAGAACGGCAGGTACGTGAGGGCAAAGACGATCCCGAGCAGCGCGACGAAGCGGACGCTCCGTCGCGCGGGGCGCCGGAAGGCCAGGACGAGGCCGACCAGCCCCAGGGCGAGGATCAATCCCACGCCGGGAAGAAAGCGCAGCACCGGCCCCACGTCGCGATAGGCGTAGTAGTTGTACAGCTGGGGCTGCTCGTAGGCGTTGATCAGCAGCGCGGCCTTCTTGACGGTCAGGCCCACCGTCAGCCCCGGATTCCGCCGGACGTGCGCCAGCGCCTTCCGGGCCCACCAGCGCGAGAGCTCCGAGGAGCTCGGCCGATGACCGAGGGCCACCGTGGCGACCTTGATCCCGGCGAAGTCGTCGGCGGGGTCCCCGGGGCGGAACCACAACCCCTCGGGCAGGTTGTAGGTGCCGCGAGCGCGGGGGTTGTTGCCGATGTAGAGGTTGAGCCCGGCGTTCGACGTGATCAGCACCAGGTCCCGCTCGACCACGTAGTTACGGACCGTGATGGGAGCGATGACCACCGCGGCGCCCACGGCGAGCAGGGCGCCGCGGCGCCAGTCCCGGTGGGTGATGAGCAGCCAGGCGATGGCCAGCGGCAGCCAGGCCAGGACGGTGGCGCGCCCCAGCGCGGCCAGCCCCACCACGGCGCCGGCGAGCAGCGCCCGGGAAGCGCTCGGGCGCTCGACGAGCCACACCAGGGCCAAACAGCCGAGGGCCACCAGCAGGGGCAGGATCGCATCGACGAGCAGCTGGCCCTCGTAAAAGACGCCCGGGCCGCACCAGGCCGTCAGCAGGGCCGCGATGACCGCGGTCGTCCGGTCGGCAAACAGCCGCATCGCGAGGAAGAACACCAGGACCGCGGTCAGCGCGCCCAGCAGGTGCTGCAGGAGCCGCACCAGCAGCAGGTTTCGCCCGACCACGCGGTAGACACCGCCCAGAAAACCGCGGTAGAGCGGCGAGTGGAAGTAGGCACGCGACGGGGCCGACTCCCCCGCGGCGACGCTGTCGTAGAAGATGGAGTCCCCGCCCTCGGGCCGGTCAAAGGTCGGGGAGTGGGCGCGCAGCTCGGCCAGGTAGATCACCCGGGGCGCGAGGGCCAGCACGAAAACGGCGAGGGGCAGCAGTCCCGTGAGCAGACGCCGAAACCTCCGCCTTGCGTCGCTGTCAGGCGCCGTGCCGGGCGGGCTCTTCATGCACGATTAACCGCGCGTGGCACCGGGGTCGGAGACTGCGCAGGGGGATCGATCCGGCGAGTGGTCGCCCTCGACGGCCGTCTCGACGCCGAAGTCGAGCAGCGAGACGCGGTGGCCGAGCTGCCGGCTGGGCAGCCGGTACTGCTCCTGCCAGAGGGCACGCAGCGGCGTGGAGAGCTCGGCCGACGCCTCCAACACGGCCCGTTGGTCACCGAGGCGAACCAACACGGCCTGGGCCTGGGTGCCGCCGCGCTCCGCGCGCAGGGAGAGCTGGAGCCGGTAGCCCTCCTTGTCCGAGAGGTGAACCACCTGCAGGCCGAACCGGGCAAAGAGCTTGCCGTCGCGGCTGAACACCTGGAACAGGGGCGAGGAATGACCCTCCAGGCCCACCGCCAGCTCGTGGGGCGGCGGCCGGCCGGCGTCGTGCCGCCACCTGAAGGTGGCCGACAACAGGGCCTGCTGCTCGGGATGGGCGGGCAGCCCGATCTTCCGGTGCCAACGAATCCACGCGCCCCGGGGCTCGGCCGAGGCGTAGGGGCCGCCGCCGCACTCCCAGCCGACCGTGGTGCACTGGGCCGACGTGGGAGTGTGACAGATGCCGCCGCAGTCCTCACACCCATCGGTGACGCTGGTGCAGCAGAACTCATCGGTTTCGCAGTCGTTGCTGCTCGTGCACTCGGGGTGGGTGCAGCTCGGATCGAGGCAGAGCCCGGTGTCGCAGACCTGGCTCCCGCTGCAGCGCTCACAGCTCGCGCCACTACCGCAGTTGCAACAGCTTCCTTCCGGGACACAGATCGAGGCGAGGGTGCCGCCGATGACCGGGGCGTCCGGAGTTTGGCAGCAGGTCAGGTTCGGATCCTGGCAGGGCAGATAGTCGGCACAGAGCGTGTACCCGTTGAGGTTGTTCTGATTGGCGTTGTTCCCGTTCCCGGTATCAGTGCTCGGGCACCCCCCCAGAGCCAACACCAGAGGTCCCACCAGGATTCCCAGCGCTCGCGCGCCCATGCTCATGCCTTTCATGACTTCCCTGCCTTCCTCGATTTCTCGAAGTGTAGTACGGAATGCGCCGCAAGTTCAACAGGCCTATCGCCGCCCGCGCTTTCTGCGACTCAGCTTCCAAAGCAACGGGTCGCGGAGCACGGGCGTAATGACGTGGGTCCTGTCGAGTCTCGGCCTGAGCTTCTCCAGACCCAGGCCGAAGTAGTAGACGGGGTAGGCACGCGCCTCGAAGGCGGAGAGCACGCGCTCCAGATCGCGGCCCTGGTCGATGCTCGCGTCCACCAGCACCACGGCTCGACCTTCACGGATGGGGTGCGCGCCGTGCATCGCTCCCCCCTGGCCCACCAGCACCAGCCGCCGCGGGAGCACAGGGTCCATCTTTTTGAGCCAACCTGAGTGGATCCCGGTGATCTCGAGCACCCGGCGGGTGTCCTGAAACACCGTGACGGCCGCTGCGTAGAGCAGGGAGACGACCATCATGGCCGAGAGCAGCCCGGGGCGGTCGCGCCGGCGCCAGCGCAAAAGCCCCACCACCAGCAGCGCGGCGACGCCGAGGGAGGCGTAGAGGATCACCAGGCGCTTCAGCGGCGGGTTCTGCTCCGGCGCCGACCAGGCGAGCCACCACAAGCCCGCCAGCCCCACGGCGAGGCCGGCCAGCGCCGGTCCGCTCCTGGGCGCCGAGGTGAGCGGGCGGCCCCCGGCCACCACGGTGCAGGCCAGCAGGAAGAGCAGCGCGTAGACCTCGACCAGATAGCGGGTGCCAAAGGCCGCGATGCCCAGCACGTTCCCCAACCGCCCGGGATCCAGGTGTCGGGTCGCCAGGAAGCCGCAGAACAGCAGGCAGGTCAGGGCCGCCGCCGACACCGGGAACGGCGCCCGCCTCAGGCTGTACCAAACCGCCGCGCCCAGGCCGAGCACGAGCAACGGGCTCGCCTGCAGCAAGGACTTGTAGATGAGGCCGTGGAAGGTGATCGGCTCGGCGAAGCCGTGGACCAGCAGCGAGGCGTCGACCAGCAGCCCGAAGCCGGAGCGAAGAAGCTGCTCCGTGACCACGCGGAGCGCGGGAATCGCCACGATCACCAGGACGCCGAGTGCGGCGGCGCCGAGCCGCAGCAGGACCGCCCGCCGGTGACCGGTGGTCCCCCGAAACAGCAGGACGATCGCGAGCAGCAGGGCGATCAGGACGAGGTACGCCGGCCGCTCGAGCAGGAATCCGCTGGTCTCCAGCCCGATCGGTGAGCCGCGGTGTCCGGCCGGGCCGTAGCTGATCGGGTTCAGGCTGCCGAAGCGCCACAGGTTCAGCAGGCCCATCGCTCCAATGCACAGCGAGAGGCCGGCGAGCATCCCGGCCGGCGCGGCCCAGGGCCGCTGGGCCCGCCGCGCGAGCAGATACAGCAGCACCGCCGCCGGGAGGATGTCCTGCAGCCGCACACCCACCGCGAGCCCGCCCAGCAGGCCCGCCGCCAGACCCCACAGGAAGGCGGGCCGAGGCGTCTCAGCGTCCTGCGCGACCACGGCGAGCGTGAGGGACCACAGCACCAGCGCCGCGGCCACCAGATGGGGCAGCACCACGACCGAATACAAAAACAGCGGCGTGGCAAAGGGGAGCGCCAGGGCGCAGTAAAACGCCTGCCGGTCGTCGAACAGGCGGCGGGCGAGCACGAAGAAAGCGACGATCACCAGTCCCAGGCTGAGGATGTTCATCCCGACGAGCCCCGCCAGCCCGAACAGCGCATAGAACGGGGCCGCCAGGAGGGAGTACAGCGGAGGGTACTTGGCGATCAGGTGGCGACCGATCTGGACCGTGTTGCCGAGATGGAGCGTGCCGGAATCGACGACCTCGAGACCGTTGGGCACCTCGTAGGAGCCCCGCGCGGTCATCTGCCTTGCCATCTCGAAGTAGACATTGCCGTCGATCATCGAGGTGGCGCTGTGGGCGGCGGCGCCCGCCATCACGCACACGAAACCCGCGTAGAGGATCGCGGCGCAAAGCCACCGGTCCCGCCAGATCCTCATGGCGCACGCCCGGGATCCCGCGAAAACAGGGGACCGGCCAGTCGACAGCGCGACCGGCGCGCCACGTTACGCACCGTCATGAGAGGCATACTATCCCGACGCGCGTGGCGCCCGCAAGGTCACCCCCGACGCCGGGGCGTGGATCCCGGGCGTCGGGTCCGGCTTGCCCGGAGGAAGCGGTGGTTGGCGCCAGCCCTGTCGTGAGGCGCTGAGCTCGGGCTGCCGTTCGGTAAAAGACTCCCGCCCAAGGGTGGTCTGCGTTATCGTGCGGTGGATCCTTTGCTCGAAACCCGAGGCACCATGGAAGACCGGGCGACCGAAAGACTGCTTCAGCCGAAGAGCCGCGTGGAGCAGTACCAAGTCATCCGGCTGCTCGGCGAGGGCGGCATGGGCGAGGTGTACCTGGCACGGGACACCCGGCTCGGCCGAAAGGTCGCGCTGAAGATCGTCCGCCGGGAGGTGCTCGGGAACGAGGAGAACCGGGAGCGCTTTCTGCACGAGGCGCGGGTCACGGCGCGGTTCAACCACCCGCACATCGTGACGCTCTACGGCGTGGGAGAGCACCAGGGTTGCCCCTACGTCGCGCTGGAGTATCTGGAGGGACAGAATCTCTGGGAGCGGATGAACGAGGAGCGGCCCGGCGTGCGGGAGTCGCTGCGGATCGGACTGGCCATCGCCGAGGCGCTCCGGGAGGCACACGCGCACAACGTTCTCCACCGGGATCTGAAGCCTCGGAACATCGCCATGCCCACCGACGGCCGGCTGCGGGTCCTCGACTTCGGGCTGGCGAAACTGGTCACCGGGGACGAGGCGGCACTGTCGCAGGCGCGCCAGGCCGCTCCCGCGCCGACCGAGCCGGCCGATGCCGAGGATCCCGACGCGCCAAGCTTTCAGACCCAGGTCAACGCCATCCGCGGAACCCCGCACTACATGGCTCCCGAGCAGTGGCGCCAGGAGTCGAGCACGCCTGCCACCGACATCTGGGCCCTGGGCGTCATCCTCTTCGAGCTGCTCACTGGAGCCCATCCGCACAAGGGTGCGACGTTCATCGAGCTGTGCATGCGCGTGTCCGGCCCAGGTCCCTCCCCCTCGATCACCGACGCGGTGGGCGACCTGCCGGAGTCCATCACGGCGCTCGTGGACCGCTGCCTGGACAAGGATCCCGAGAAGCGCCCCACCGCCGCCGACGTCGTCGAGATCCTCGGAGCCGAGCTGCACGAGGAGGGACAGCACCGCACCGTGGACGTGAGCCCCTTCCGCGGGTTGCTGCCCTTTGCCGAGCAGCACGCGGCGCTGTACTACGGCCGCGACACCGAGATCGCCACCTGCCTCGAGCGCCTCCGCACCGAGCCCATCCTTCCGGTCGTGGGCCCGTCGGGATAGGGCAAGAGCAGCTTCGTTCAGGCCGGCGTGATCCCGCGGCTTCGCGAGCACGGCAACTGGCGCATTCTCCGGCTGCGCCCCGGGCCTCGGCCCCTGGAGGCGCTGGCCGCCCAGCTGGCCGCCGTGGGAGGCTCGTCCATCACCGTCTCGTCGAGCCCCGTCTCTTCCGCCGGCAGTCGCGCGCCCGCGGGCTCGGGCGACGGACACGCAGTGGACCCTACGGGACAGCCGACGTCGCGCCAGGCGGAAGCCCACCGGCTCGACCTCGAGCTCCGGGATACCCCCTCCCGGCTCGCGCTGCTGCTCGGCCAGCTCGCCGAGCGGGAGCGGTGCCGGGTGCTGCTGTTCGTGGACCAGCTGGAGGAGCTCTACACCCTCACGCCGGACGAGGAGGAGCGGGCGGCCTTCCTGAAGGCCGTGTGCTCCGCCGCGGACGATCCCTCCGGGCCCATTCGAGTCATCTTCACCGTGCGCGACGACTTCCTGTGGCGGCTCGCCGAGGGGGAGGAGTCCCGCTGGCTCACGCGCGTCCTGGTGCTGCGAGCCCTGGGCGCCGGAGCGCTGCTGGAAACCCTGCAGAGGCCGGTCGCCGCCCTGGGATACCGCTGGGAAGACAAGGCGCTCCCGGCAGAGATGGTGAACGCCATCCTCGACGAGCCGGCGGCGCTGCCCCTGCTGCAGTTCGCCGCGCAGCAGGTGTGGGAGCAGCGCGACCGCGCCAAGCGTTGCCTGCCCCGCTCGGCATACGAGTCCGTGGGAGGCGTGGCCGGGGCACTGGCCCAGCACGCCGACGCCGTGCTCGCCGGCCTTTCCGCGGCCCAGGTGCGCATCGCCCGGGAGATCTTCACGCGGCTGGTGACGCCCGAGGGAACACGGCAGGTCGCCTCGCGCGAGAAGGTGCTGGAGGGGCTTGGACCGGAGGCGGCCTCCGTGCTCGAACGGCTCACCGCATCCCGCGCGATCCTGGTTCGAAAAGGGCGTGTGGAGTCGGAGCTGGAGCTCATCCACGAGTCGCTGATCCAGCGCTGGCAGAGGCTTCGGCGCTGGCTGGCCGAGAGCCGTGAGGAGCGCGCGTTTCTCGAGGAGGTGGGCCAGGCGGCGGAGCTCTGGGAGAAGCGGGGGCGCCCCGCCGACGAGGTGTGGCGCGGCCGCGCGCTGGCCGTGGCGCTGCTCCGGGCGGCGGACTGCCGCGCGGTCGGGGAGCTGCCCCGGGCGTTCCTGGACGCGAGCTCGCGGCGGGAGCGCCGGCGGCAACGGCTGCAGCGCGCGCTGGGGATCTCGGCCTTCGCGCTGCTGCTGCTCATCGCGCTGGCTGCCGTGGCGGTGTCCCTCGTGGTCACCGAGCAGAAGCAGGAGGCGAACCGTCAGCGCCGCACGGCCCAACGGCAGAGACACCGCGCGCTGCGAGAACGCGCCGCGGCGCTGCAGGAGTCCGCCCGATCCGCGCTGGCCCGCGGGGCGCTGCTCGAGGCGCGAGCCAAGGTCCGGCTCGCCCTCGAGACCCGCGACTCGCCCCTGGTGCGCGGGCTGTGGTGGCAGCTGCGGAACCGTCGACTCCACTGGAACAAGCAGCTGGGCGCGATCCTGTACGACGTGGCCTTCTCGCCCGACGGGCTGCGGGTGGCCGTGGCGTGTCAGGACCGCGCCGTGCATCTCTACGACGTCCGCACCGGCGCCAGCACCGTGCTCCGGGGGCACCGCGATCAGGTGTTCAGCGTGGCCTTCTCGCCCGACGGACGCTCGGTGGCGGCCGGATCCTGGGGCGGCCGGATCCTGACCTGGCAGCTCGACACCGGCCGGGTGCTCCCTCTGGACGGCCACAAGAACGCCGTTCGGGGGCTGCAGTACAGCCCCGACGGCCAGACCCTCGTGTCGGCCAGCGACGACCAGACCATGCGGATCTGGAACGCCCGAACCGGGGCGAGCATCGCCGTGCTTCGCGGGCACCGGAGCTCCGTTCGGAGCCTGAGCATTCGGTCGGACGGGCGGATGCTGGCGGCCCTGGAGCGCAATGGTCGTCTCGGGCTGTGGCGCCTCCCGCGCGGCGCGGCCCCCCGCTTCCTCCAGGCCCACGAGGGCGGGGCAATGGCGGTGCGCTTCAGCCCAGACGGCAGCACGGTCGCCACAGCCGGCGATGACAGGACCGTCAAGATCTGGGACGTTGCCGGCGGCCGCCTGGTCCGGACCCTCTCCGGTAGCGCCACGACCCTCTCCTTCAGCCGGGACGGGCGGCTGCTCGCCACGGCAGGCGAGGACCGAAACGTCTGGCTCTGGGATCCGCTAAGCGGTCAGGTCCGGGCCGTGCTCCGGGGACATCAGAAGTCGGTGCGTGGCGTCCAGCTCGGTCCCCGGGGGCGCCTGCTCGCCTCGGTGAGCGCTGACAAAACCCTCCGGCTCTGGCGCCTCTCGGCCGTGGCGAGCGGGCGCCGCGTCGACGGGCACGCCGCCCAGGTCAACGGCGTGAGCTTCAGCCCCGATGGGCGACTCCTGGCCACGGCGAGCTACGATCAGACCGTCCGTCTGTGGGATGTCTCCTCCGGGCGGACGATCCGCGTGCTGCGTGGGCACCGGGGCACCGTGGGCGAGGCGAGCTTCAGCCCGGACGGCAAGCTGCTCGCGACCGCGGGGAACGACCGCACGATCCAGCTCTGGGAGGTGAAAACCGGGCGAGGGCGCCGGATTCTTCACGGACATCAGGGGGCGGTCTGGAGCGTCGCCTTTCACCCTCGAGGTCAGCTCCTGGCCTCGACCAGCTATGACGGGACGGTCCGGTTGTGGGAGGTGGACACCGGCACCCCGCGCGCCACGCTGCGGGGCCACAGGGGCATGGTGCTGGGGGTCACCTTCAGCCCGGACGGAACGCTGCTGGCCTCCTCTGGCAGCGATCGCACCATCCGGCTATGGGACGCTGCGACCGCGAAACTCAAGGCGGTGCTCACCGAGCCCACCTCCTCGGTGCGCGGCGCGAGCTTCAGCCCGGACGGCCGCCGGCTGCTCTCCACAGGCTCCGCCCACAGCGTTCGGCTCTGGGACCTGGCCGCGAAAACCAGCAGGTTCGTGCGAGCGTTTCCGGGCCGAGTGTACTGGCTCACCTTCCACCCGGACGGCCGCCGGATCGGCATCCCGACCTCGGAAGGCCTCGGGCGCATCTGCCCACTGGGCGCCGGGCGCTGTGTCACACTCCGTGGCCACCAGTCCGAGGTGAACTACCTCCGATTCAGCCCGAAGGGTCGGCTGGCGGCCACGACCAGCGACGACCAGACGGTCCGCCTCTGGAACGCGGAGTCCGGCCGGCCCCTGTGGCGCGCCCCGCTCCTGGGTCGCAAGAGCGGGGAGCTGTTCACCCACCGCGGTTGGCACCGCCTGGAGGGGGTCGGCAACCGCCCTGCCCTGTTCACTCCGACCGGGACCAAATGGCGGAGGGCCGTGGCCGAACGGGCGCGCTACGCAGAGGAGTCGGACCGGGGCGACCTCCTGTGCCTGCAGACCCATGACGGCGCCCTTGAGGCCTGGAATACCGCCAAGGACCGCCTGCTCTACCAGACGGCGCTGCCGGGCCTCGACCGGATCCTGGCGCTGGCCGACCGGTGTGTCTCCCTGGCGGCGGGCACGCTGCGGCTACACGCAGCAGACGGCCGCCAAACGCCGCTCGAAAAGGGTGTCACCGGCGTGACCTGGGATCGCGGCCAGCTTCTCGTCTCCGACGCGCGGCAGCTCACGGTGCGCTCTCCGTCCGGCACGGTGCGGGCGCGGCATCGCAACGGCGGCGGCGCCACTGCCATCGCCCGCGTCGGCAACCACCTCGTGCTGGGGTTCGCGGACGGTGCCCTGGAACGGATCCAAGCCGACGCGGCGAGCGAGCCCTCGGGCTCCTTCTTCGAGCACCTGCCCGCGAGCCCGGTCCTGCGCATCATTGCCGGCCCCACCGGGACCGTCGTGGCCGGGTACGGCAATGGGCAGGTCGGAGTCTGGAGCCTGAAGCACGGGACCCGCCTGGCGCACGCCCGCCTCCACGGCCCGGTGTTCCACCTGCTCCTGCGCGGCCACCGGCTTCACGCGGCCAGCGACCTCGGCCAGCACACGACCCTCGACCTGACGCCGTACTTCACCCCCTTCTGCCAGCTGTTACGACAGGTGTGGCGCGCAGCCCCCGCGGTCTGGCGCGACGACGCGCCGCGACTCGCCCCCCCGCCTCCGAGCCACCGCTGCGCGGCGGGGCGGTAGCCCGGGGGCTACTCCGAGGCGCGGATCACATAGATGTCGAACTTTTCGCCGCGGTTCAGCTGTACGGGCAGGTCCTGGACAAAGGGCCTGGGGTCCACCGGATCGGGATGGGTGGGGAACCGGGCGCGAACGAGCTCGACGAGGGCGACGCTGGGCTCCAGAACACAAAACACACCCGCGGGTGACATCACGCGAATGCACTCACTGACGGCCAAGGCCGGATCGCTGATGTGGTGCAGCGCGCCCAGCATGAAGACGGCGTCAAAGGCGCCACTGTCAAAGGGCAGCTTCTCGGCATCGAAGGGCTGGAAGGTGATCGCGCCCTCCACACCGACCTTCCGGGCGTCCGCGAACCAGGGCTGCTTGGCATACTCCGAGTGATCGTCTGCCGGCTCCCCGGTCAGCACCTGGTAGCCCGAGAGCGCCAGGGAGATGGCGACACGGCCCATGCCGGTGCCCACGTCGAGGATCCTCGCGTCCCGGTCCAGCTCGAGCTCCTGAAGCTGCGTCTGCATGACCTCGAAAAGAAGCGTGAAATCTTCACCCAGGGTGGCTTTGGCGGTTTCGATGTCCATGGGGGGCGTTCTCCTTAGTCCCACGGGACGATAGCACAGTTGGCAAGCTATTCAGGCGCCTGGACCACAGAATTCGGCGTAGGTTTCAGGAAGTGCTTGGCGAGCACCGGAAGCACGAGCATGTTGAGCGCGGTGGCAGAGGTGAGGCCGCCGGCGATGACGAGGGCCATGGGGCGCTCGAGCTCGTTGCCGGGCTGATCGCCGAAGACGATGAGGGGGACGATGGCGAGCCCGGTGGTGAGGGCGGTCATGAGCACGGGGTTGAGGCGCTCGAGGGATCCGCGGTACACGGCACCGGCGAGGCTTTCGCCTTCTTCGCGCTGCAGGTGCTGGTAGTGACTGATGAGCAGGATGCCGTTGCGGGTGGCGATGCCGAACAGCGCGATGAAGCCGACGATGGAGGCGATGGACACGATGTGATCGGTCAGGAGGATCCCGAGCAGGCCGCCCACCAGGGCGAAGGGCAGGTTCGCCAGGATGAGAACCGTGGCGCGCGTGCTGCCGAAAGCCAGGTACAGCAGCAGGAAGATGCCGACGATGACCACGAGCCCGACCCAGAGCAGGATCTGTCGGGCGGCGGCCTCCCGCTTGAACTGTCCGCCGTAGGCGACGCGATAGCCCTGCGGTAGCTCGATCTTGGCCACCGTCGACTGGATCCGCCTCAGCACGCCGACGAGATCCCCCCCCGCCACGTTGGCGCTGATCACGATCCGGCGCTGGCTCCCTTCCCGGTTGACGGACACGGGACCCGTGGCCCGGCGCACCTCGGCCAGGGTGCGAAGCGGCACCACCGCCCCCTTGGGCGTAGCGATGGGCAGCGCCCGGAGGGTGTCGAGAGAGTCCATCGCCTGGGCGGCGTAGCTGACGCGCACCGGGACCCGGAAGGACCCGTCGATGAGCTCTGTGGCCACCTCTCCGGCGAGGGCGACGCCCACCGCCCGCACCACGTCCCCTGAAGACATGTTGAACCGCCCGATGACATCGCTCCGCGGGTACACCCGGACCTGAGCCACCCGCATCATGGGCTCCAGGGCCACGTCCACCGCGCCGGGGACCTTTGAAATCGAAGCCCGGAGCTGCTCGCCGTACTGCCTGAGCTCACCGAGGTCCGGGCCGAAGAGCTTGACGGCGATGGCAGAGCGGGTCCCGGACAGCATGTGGTTGATGCGGTGGGAAATGGGCTGACCGATGTTGACCACCACCCCGGGGACCTTGCCGATCGCCTTCCGGAGCGCCGCCAACAGGGCGGGCATGGACCGGTCCCGCATCTTGAGCACCACGTCGATTTCGCCGCTGTAGACCCCCAGGGTGTGCTCGTCCAGCTCCGAGCGACCGGTGCGGCGGGTGGTGCTCACCACCTCGGGGTGCCGGTGCAGCACCCGCTCCACCTGCCGGCCGAGCTCGTCCGACATCTTCAGGGAGGTGCCGGGGACTGTCACCACCGAGAGGGTGAGGCTGCCCTCGTTGAACTCCGGCAGGAACGCGCGGCCCGTGCGCAGACCGAGGACCACCACCGCCCCCGTGGCCACGACCACGGGCAGGATCACTGCCCAGGGGTGCCGCAGGCACCAGGCGAGCGTCGGGCCGTAGACGCGCTTGAGCCCGCGGGCAAGAAAGCTCTCCTGAGCGACTCCCGGGCCGCGGCGCTGCATGAGCAGGCTTGCGACAGCAGGGGTCACCGTGAGCGCCACCACCAGGGAGGAGAGGATGGAGACCACGTAGGCGGCGCCCAGGGGGCGTAGGAGCCGCCCCTCCACGCCGGTCAGGAAGAAGAGCG
>JBDRSE010000128.1:0-4216 GCA_043825095.1 bacterium | reverse complement strand
GGGCGTACATGGTCTCCCGGACGCATTCGACCATGTCGGCGTTGCTGGCCATGCTCGACTCTTCGAGGACGCGGCTTTTTTTGACCAGGCCGCCGTATTCCTCGTCGCCGACGATGGTGAAGCGCACCGCGATGGTTCCGGCCAGGTCGGGATCGTTTTCCAAGGCCATCTCGTAGCACTCTTCGACGAGCGGGACGATTTCGTGTATCTGCTCGCGGATGTAATCCATGGACAGGCCGAGGTCTAAGGGGTTCTGGCTGGGGGTTTTGGCCTGAGCCTCTTCCTGGCGAGCCTTACGTTCGGCGATCCTGGTCAGGATGGCGGCCAGCATGATCCGGCGCGTCTCGGCGCTGATCCGCCTGTTCCGCAGGCCGGTCGGCAGGCGTCTGGAGGTCTGTCGGGCGGACCGTTCGGGAGGATCGGACTGGTCCGACCGGGCATCGGGTCCAGGGGTGGGGCGGTCGGCGGCCAGAGCGGGAGCCTTGGCTGGCCCGGGGGCGGCGGCCGGCTCCTGGGAAACGAGCAGCGAACCGAGCACAAGCAGCGCCACGCCCAGCGCCACCACGCCGCCGACCAGCAGCAGCATGATCTTCTTGGTCGGCTCGTCGACCATGCCGTCACCTCCCAACTTGTCCGCTTGTCTCGGTGATCGAACCGATCATCGCATGGGCTCCTGATTCTGCGCAATCAGCCCCACCTTCACCACCAGGTCCCCCCTCCACGAAATCCCGTGCTTCCCCGTGATGTCTACGGTGCCAATCTTCTCTGTCCCACACCGAAGGTGCGGGGCGAGCGAAGCACAGCGAGGTGCAACGGCACTGACTCGGAAGCGCCGATGGTTCGTATCGCACTGGAGTTGAAGCTCCAGCACAGGTTGGGAGGCACCGTGCCGCGCAGTACAGCGGTGCAGCACAGGCTGGACAACGCCGTCCCCCATGACTCGATGCAGTTCATCGCCCCACTGAAGTCCGTGGGGTCCCAATGGTCCCAAGCTTATCGTGTCCTTCCGGTAAGCGTGCGTGGATTCACGGCAGGGAGCCGCTACGCTCATGAGTCGCCAAAATCCGACGAGGAGGGCAACTCATGGAGCAACGGAGTCGACGGGCACTGCCGGCTGGCATGCGGGGACTACGAAAACGCATTGAACGCTGGCGAAGGACTCGCGAGAAGCGCACGGCAATGCCCGAGGATCTGTGGAGCGCAGCGGTCGCTTTCGCGAAGACGCATGGCGTGTACTTGACGGCCAAGGCTCTGACGGTCGGCTACGCGACGCTGAAGAAGCGGGTCGGCCAGCAGTCGACGAGGAGGGGAGCTGGCGGGCCTGGTTCAACGGGCTTCGTCGAGCTGCACGGGACTCAGCTCATGTGTTCGGGGTCGGAGACGGGGGCGGTGGTAGAGGTTTTGCGATCCGACGGCGCGAAGCTGTCGATCAGGCTGCCCGCAGGTGAAGTCCTGGACGCGGTGGAGCTGGCAGCCGCCTTCTGGAGCGGCGGCGAATGATCCAGATCACCCCCCAGATGCGCGTGCTGGTGGCTGTCGAGCCTGCCGACTTCAGGCGTGGCATTGACGGGCTGGCGCGCGTGAGCCGCGAGGCGTTGCGAGCCGATCCATTCTCGGGCGCGGTGATCGTGTTTCGCAATCGTCGCAAGACAGCGGTGAAGATTCTTACCTACGACGGGCAGGGGTTTTGGTTGTGCTACAAGCGGTTGTCGTGCGGAAGATTCCGCTGGTGGCCGGCGAGCGCGAACGAGCCCGTGACCACGCTGCAAGCGCATGAACTCCATGTGCTGCTCTGTGGCGGCGACCCGGCCGCCACCAAGGCGCCGCCGGTGTGGCGGCCGGTGGGCGAGGCCGCACCGATCTGACAGGCCCCAATTATTAACTTGCGTTCCGTTTCCGGCTCTGCTATGCGGTCTGGATATGGACACGGTGCTGACGTATCGGGGTCGGACAGTAACTTCCACCGACGTAACGTTCATCCGGAACTTGATCGACAAGCATCCGAAGGCAAGCCGGCGAGCGCTCTCGTGGGAGCTTTGTGAGGCGTGGGGCTGGCGGCAGGCGAACGGCAACCCGCGAGACATGGTGTGCCGGGGCCTGATGCTCGAGTTGCACCGCGCGGGCCACATCACCCTGCCGCCGCCGAGGTGGCAGAACCGCAATCCTTTCATCGAGCGCGCCCGCCCCAGGGCCGTGGTCGTCGATCGCAGTCCGATACGCGCAGGGCTTGGTGCGCTGGGCCCGCTGAGGTTCCAGCAGGTACGGCGCAGCGATGAGGAGCCGCTATTCAACCACCTCGTCGAGGCGCACCACTACCTGGGCTACACGCGGCCAGTGGGCGAGCACCTGAAGTACATCATCTACGCTGGCGAGCGTCCCGTGGCCTGCTTTGCCTGGAGTTCTGCGCCGCGGCACCTGGGCCCGCGGGACCGGTACATCGGCTGGTCTGCAGCAGCCAGGCGGCGCAACATCCGCTTCGTGGCTTACAACCCGCGCTTTTTGATCCTGCCGTGGGTCGAGGTGCGGCACCTGGCCTCGCACCTGCTCGGGAGGATGACGAGGATGTTGGCGGGCGAGTGGGAGCGGGTGTACGGGCACCCGGTGCACTTCGCCGAGACCTTCGTGGATCCGACGAGGTTCAAGGGCACGTGCTACCGGGCGGCGAACTGGGTGTACCTGGGCCGGACCACGGGCCGTGGCAAGGACGACCAGACCGGGCGCCCGAACCGTTCTCTGAAGGACGTGCTGGGCTACCCGCTTGCGAGGCGCTTCCGGGCGCTGTTGTCGGAGCAGTGATGGCAGGCAAGAAGAAGCCGAAGGCGAGAAAGAGCAAGTCGAGGCCAATACGCCGGCCAAAACGCCAGACGATCGAGCTGGGCGTGCTGGAGGCGATCATAGAGCGAGCGAAGTCGTCTCCTCTGAGCGAGGATGACCACGAGAAGCTCAAGGCCGCGATCGAGACGCTGGCATTCATCACCCGGGAGCTGGAGTCGAAGCGAGTGTCGATCACCCGGCTGAAGAAGCTGTTGTTCGGCGCGAGCACGGAGAAGACGAGCCAGGTGTTCGGAGAGGCGGCCGGGAGCGGAGTGGGGCGTGGTCCCGGCGGCGACAGGAAGAACAATGGCGAGAAGCGCAAGGGGCACGGCAAGAACGGCGCGGCGGCCTACACGGGCGCCGAGAAGGTCAAGGTGCCCCACGAGACGCTCAAGCCCGGTGACCCCTGCCCCGAGTGCCCCAAGGGCAAGCTGTACCCGCTGGCAGAGCCGGCGATGCTGGTGAGGGTGACGGGCATGGCACCGCTTCAGGCCAAGGTCTACGAGTGTGAGCGGCTGCGCTGCAACCTGTGCGGCGTGGTGTTGACCGCCAAGTCCCCCGAGGGAGTGGGTACGGTGAAGTACGACGAGACCGTGGCGGCCATGATCGGGCTGCTCAAATACGGCACGGGGATGCCGTTCAATCGGCTGGAGCGGCTGCAGCGGGGCATGGGCATCCCGCTGCCCGCCTCGACGCAGTGGGATCTCGTCAATGTTGCCGCCGACCAGGTGGCCGCCGTCTACGCGGAGATCATCCGCCAGGCCGCCCAGGGCGACGTGCTGCACAACGACGACACGACGGCGCGGATCCTGGACCTGATGGGGCTGCGGCGCGAGCAGGCGCTGGCCAAGGGCGAGCTGGACGACGAAGACCGCACGGGGATCTTCACCTCGGGCATCCTGTCGGTCACCGAGGCTCACAAGCTCGCCGTCTTCTTCACCGGCACCCAGCACGCCGGCGAGAACCTGACCGACCTGCTGGCCAAGCGCAACGAGGATTTGGGGGCGCCGATCCAGATGTGCGACGCGCTGTCTCGCAACCTGCCGAGCGAGATCCAGACCATCGTTGCTAACTGCGTCGCTCACGCCCGCCGCAAGTTCGTGGACGAGGCGAACAACTTCCCCGACGAGGTGAAGCACGTCCTCGAGGAGCTGGGCAAGGTTTACAAGAACGACGCCGTCACCAAGAAGCAGCAGATGTCGAAGGACGAACGTCTGGCTTACCACCAGGATCATAGCGGGCCGGTGATGAAGGAGCTGAAGACGTGGCTCAAGGCGCTCACCAAGGAGCGAAAGGTCGAGCCCAACTCCGGCCTCGGCGACGCCATCGGCTACATGCTAGACCACTGGGACAAGCTCACGCTTTTCCTCACCGTGCCCGGCGCCCCGCTGGACAATAATGT
>JBDRSE010000127.1:0-16256 GCA_043825095.1 bacterium | reverse complement strand
CTACTTCGAGAACGCGGCCCAGCCCAAGGTCTTCTCCTCGGTCTTCCACTCCCTGTGGTGGGCCGTGGCCACCCTCACCACCGTGGGCTACGGCGACGTCTACCCCGTCACCGTGGGCGGCAAGATCTTCACCTTCCTCATGCTCATGGTCGGCCTCGGCATCATCGCCGTGCCCACCGGCCTGGTGGCCTCCTCCCTCACCAAGGCCATCGAGCTCGAGCACTCCGAGGACGGCCTGTCCCACGCCGGTCCCGGCAAGCCAGTCCCGCCAAAGTTCCACACCCCCTCCGAAGAGCCCGCGGAACCCGACGAGTAGCCCTCAGGCTGAGCGCACGCACCGGAAATCCCAGCACTCAAACAGCCGTGATAGGATGGCACCATGTCCCTGCAGCGCAGGACCCTCGTGAAGATTGGGGTGTATGTGCTCCTCGCGGCGATCGCTGTGCTGGTGCTCCGATGGTTGCGCGCCCGAGACAGTGACTGGGTCCGGCGGTCCTACAAAGAGGCGAAGGCGTCCGGGAGTCTCCTGAAGCTGGTCGAATTCATCGACGATCATCCCCGGAGTCAGCGCGCGCCGAAGGCGCGGACGCTGATTGCGAGGAGGTACGGACCGGTGTTGGCGGCGCACGAGAAACGGGCGACACCCGGCGCGGGGAAACGGTTCTTCACGGAGCTGCTCGGCACCCTGCGGCAGCGACGCGACCCCCGGGTCACGGTCGTATTGACGCCGCCGGACGCCAAAGCCCTGGCCGACACGGATCAGCGGCTGTCGCTGTTGTCGCGGCCCACAGCGCCCGTCGCCAGGCTGTCCGAGCACTTCCTGGGCAAGACGCACTATGTATACCAGCTGACCAAGGGCGCCAACGCGGCGTTCAAAAAGGGCCTCGGCATCGACGCGGTGGTGTTTCGCGAGAGATACGAAATCGGCGACCGCAGCAAGACCAAGCACAAGCGGCCGACGATGACGGTGCAGTGGAAGGTGCGGGCCTCCCGGCGGCTCTACGCCAGAACCAACGTCCGCCGCTCCTTTGCGGGCATCGTCATCGAGGCCGCCGTGGTGTTTCGCATCCCGGGGCGAAGGCCGACCTATCGAATGCAGGCGGTGGTGGAACCGGCGAAGAACTTCCAGTTCAGCACCAGCGCCATGCGGCTCGGCTTTGCCAGTGGCAGCTCCTCTCTGTTGGACAGCGACGTTTACGGAGGCATGGCCAAGAGCGCCTTCGGCACCCTGGGACAGAAGCTCCTGGCCGACCTCACGGGGATCGCGCCGCCCGCCGAGGAGGCGCTGTCGCCCGCCGAGGACACCCGGCTCCGCTGCGAGCGCGACGGAGAGGCCCGCGCCTGCGCCCGCTTCGGCCATACACTGATGGACCCGAAGAGCAAGTCCTTCGACGACGTGAAGGCATTCGAGGTGCTGAAGAAGGCGTGCGGCTACGGCCGCGGCTGCGCAGACCTGGCGCGCCTGCACCTCCGGAGGGGCGGCGACATGGCGCGGGCCAGCGCCGTGGTCGTGCTGATGGACGGGTGCCTGAATCGGGACGCCGAGGCCTGCCGCCTGTGGGCCGAGATCGAGCTGGTCTCCGACGAGGTGAAGACCTTCCTGCGGAGGCCGCCCGCCGAGCACGTCCGCGGGGAAACCGTCCGACTGATGGTGAAGGGCTGTGATCTGGGCAGCGCCCGCGCCTGCGGCCGCGCCGCCCAGCTGTTCCTGGATCCGCGGAACGCAACGAAGGACTCCTGGATCGCGCTGATCTTCGCGCGGCGCGGCTGCGCGGCCAGCGACCGCGCCGCCTGCGGCTTGATCCAGCGGCTCACTGAAGGGACCGGTCACGCCAAGCCAACCGCGTCGGTGCTCGGCGCTCGACTGCCCAAGGGAGCACGCCTCTTCGACGTGCGGTACCGGGTCCACTACGAGAGCCATCCGGAGCTCTGCTACTGGGTGGCGCTTGCCGAAGGCCAGCAGCGGGTTCCGTCGGACAGGTACCGGATCACGCAGGACGTGTTCGGGGTGGCAGACCCAACGCGCCCCACCACGGTGAGACCGCCCGGGAAGACCAAGCGAGTGGCGCGGCTCACCCCCTGGCGGAAGGGCCGCCAATGCGGGCCCTGTCACCTGGGCCTGCTCGGAGCCCTGCAGAGCTCCTGTGACTGCCCGAATCACTGACCCTCAGCGACAGCGTAGACATCGGTCACGGAATGGACTATGGGGGCGCAGGGCTTGTCCCACGGCCGGGGAAGAGGCACTATGGCAATAGCTACTGACACACGCTTTGGAGAAGGACCCATGCGTATTCGTATTATTGGCCGCCGAAACGTTGTCCTCGCCGCGCTCGGTGGGCTATTGGCGGCGTTGGCGGTGACGGCGGCATGCGGCGGCGGCGGGGCGCCGACGTTGAATCCCATCAGTGACCAGCAGGCCGAGGTGGGGGTGGAGCTGTCCATCGAGATCGTGGCATCGGACCCGGACGGGGACACATTGGTGTTCAGCGTGAGCTCGGAGACCATCCCGGATCTGACGACGCGATCGCACCCGCCGCAGTTCATCCCCTTTGGCGCGACCAGCGCGTATCTGCGCTGGACGCCGCTGGCCATGGACGCGGGGGACCACACGTTCACGGTGAGCGCCTCGGACGGGAGCAACTCGGCGTCCCAGAGCTTCACGGTCACCGTGAGCGCGGGGAACGCCGTGCCGGTGTTCCGGCAGCCGCTGGGGTCGGGGACCACCCTGGACCTGAGCCAGTCGGAGTGCATCGAGCTGGATGTGCTGGTGGAGGATCCCGACTCCCCGGACGTAGACATCTCACTGGAGGAGCCCATCGAGGACGGGTATCAGTTCACCCAGGACGACGCGGTGGCGGGAGTGTTCTCGTGGTGCCCCACCGACAAGCAGATCGAGAGCGCTGAGCGCTACACGTTGAACCTGAAGGCGGACGATCGCGGGGGGCACGTGGGGCGCAAGAAGTACGTGATCGTGCTGCGCCGGGAGCTGGGCAGCTGCCCGGGTACGGGGCCGGTGATCACCCACACGCCGCCGGGGCAGCAGTCGACCCTACAGGATCTCCCGCTGACCGCCACGGTCACCGACGACCTGGGCCTGGCCGGACAGCCGGTGCTGTACTACAGCCTGGCGGCGCCGGCCAACCCGGCCAACCCGGACTTCGACCAGTTCGTGCAGCTGCTGATGTCCCAGGACGCCGGGAGCACCTTCTCGGCCCGGGTGCCCAACCCGGTGCTGGCGGACCCGGTGGGCACGGTGCGGACGATCTACTACTTCATCGAGGCCACGGACGACGACGACGCGGAGGGGACCTGCGATCACCGGACCACGGCGCCGGTGGGGGACGTGTACCAGGTGGACGTGGAGCGCCCGGCCGCGGGGCAGGGACTCGGCTTCTGCGCGAGCTGCTCGGCCGACGTGCAGTGCACGTCCCAGCGCTGCGTGGCCCTGGGGGGCGGCGGCGGGTCCGTGTGCGTGGACGAGTGCCAATCCCCGGGGGCGGGCTGCGCGGGCGGGGGCACGTGCTCGCAGTCGGCGTGGACGAGCGTGGGTGGAGTGTCCGGCCTGGTGTGCCTGCCCGCCGGTGGGACGTGCCAGGCGGCGTGCGTCGACGACGCCATGGAGGACAACGACACCATCGATGATCCGGGCGTGCAGGATCTGGCGGCCGGCTCCTACCCGGGGCTGAAGCTGTGCGGGGACGGCGTGACCGGCGACGACGAGGACTTCTACGCCCTGCTGCTCACCGATCCGTCCCTGGTGACGGTGTCACTGCTGTTCTCCCACTCGGACGGCGACATCGACCTCAAGCTGCTGGATGAGAACGGGGCGACCCTGGCGACGAGCTGGAGCGTCACGGACAACGAGGCCGTGACGGCCTGTCTGGACCCGGGGCTCTACTTCATCCGGGTCTACTCCTACGACTGGGACATCAACGCCGACTACGACCTGGTGATCACGATCCCTGCCGAGGGCTGCTGTATCGATGACATCTGGGAGCCCTCCAACGGCGCCCTGGAGGCGATCCCGGTGGTGCCCACGGACATCGTGGACGAGCTGAAGATCTGCACCGACGACGAGGACTGGTTCCAGATCGATCTGCAGGCCAACGACACCCTGGTGGTGGAGGTAGGGTTCTATCAAAACGGCTTTGACGACGACCTGGACGTGTACTTGTACGACATCGACGGGCTCACCAACCTCACCCCCTGCTGCGACTCGCAGAACGGACAGTCGGGCACCTCCGACGAGCAGCTCACCTACACGGTGACCACGACGGGGACCTACTACGTGGTGGTGAACGGCTATGACGGCTCGACCAACGACTACCTCATCAGCTTCGACGTGCAGTAGCGGAGGACGCATGCGCCTGCATCGGAACATTCCGCTTCGCGGGGCCTGGACCGCGACCCTCTGCGCGGCGCTGGCGTGCTTCCCCCTGGCGGGCTGTGCCGGGGGGGAAGACAAGGACCGCGAGACCTGGCCGGAGGAGCTGCGGCTCGACAGCCTGTCTCCCCTGTCCGTGCTGCCGAACACCACCCTGGTGGTGCGGGGGCAGGGCTTCGTGAGCTCCATGCTCGGTACGACGCGGCTGCGGATCGCGGGCACCTATCTGGCCAGCCAGGGCGGCACCCAGGAGATGGACCAGGCCGTGCTGGCGGACGTGATCTCAGACGCGGAGCTGCGCGTGGTTCTCGACTCCGCCCTCTACGCGAGGCTCTGCCCCCAGGGTCACGGTGAGCTCATCGGCACCGCCCAGGTGGAGGTGGCATCCCTGGCCTCGGGGACGATCTACACCACCCCGGCGGTGGGCGCCGGGCTGCTCTGCCGGGAGACGCTGCAGCCGATCCTCGTGGGCATCGACAGCGGCAGCTACACCCTCAACGCCGTCATCAACGTGCTCGCCGACGACGTGCTGCTCGGCGGCACCGAGGGGGAGACGTCGCTGCTGGTGTCCGGCTGCTACCTGGCCCAGGGGCTGCCCGCCCCATGCGCCGACAACGGCACCCCGGTGCCGGAGCGGCGCGTGGCGCTCCAGGTGGCGGACGTGGACGGTCGGCGCGACGGGACCATCGCCCTGTCCCCGGCCCTGGTGGGTGTGGATCCCGGCACCCTGGAGGCCACGATCCAGCTCGTCAACACCCACGCCGGCAACACCGAGACGGTGTCGAGCCCCATGGACTGGACGGTCACGGTGCTGCCCTCGCGGCTCGATACTGTGGAGGCGGAGGGCGCCTCCCTGGGGGGCTACGTGGACTTTTTCGGCGGCGGCTTCATCGGCAACGGCGACGGCGAAACCACCGAGTTCGACGTGGTGGGCACCTTCCAGCCCGACAACGGCAGCTCCCGCGCCCTCGATCTGACCCTGATCGGCGCGTTCGACTCCGGGGAGCGGTCGCGCTACGTGCTCAACGAGCAGGACCTCCTCGGCCAGCAGATCGATCTGCGCTCCGAATCGGGCACCGTGTCGGGCACCTTCACCCCCCGCATCGTCAAAGGTCTGGACACCTATACCGGCAGCGCCGTCAGCGGGAGCTTCCGGATCGAGCCGGTGCGTCAGGTGGTCTTCGTGAACTTCACCCAGGGCTACCGGGACGCGCTCGAGCTGTTTGGCCTCCGGGCCGCGGACAGCCTGCTCCGTGACCGGATCCTGGAAAAGGCCCGGTGGCTCTATCGCAGCGTCGGCGTCACGTTCGACGACGAGCCGCCGACAGACTACGTGTGGTACGCGCAGGTGGATGTCACCGGGATCGACCCCAACGGCCTCGGCCTGATGGGGTACGACAACAGCCACGGCAAGGACAATGACAACCTGCGGCTCTTCGACCGCATCGGCGGGGCGAACGCGCTCACCCAGGAGGACGGCTACCCGGGCTACGGCGGCATCTTCGTGGAGTCCTTCCTCGCCTTCTCCCTGCACCCGCCGGCAGGGCTGGACGTGATCCCCGGCGCGTCGCCGCTGTTCGACGAGATCTTCGACCCCTTCCGTCCGGAGAGCGGCGAGCCGGCGAGCGCCGACGAAACGGCCGGGCTGGTGCCCATCACCAGCGGGGATGCCTGCCCGGCCGGGGATCGCCTCGTCCGGCTGCGCTGCGCGATCTTCGTGCTCGGCAACCTGCTCGGCGGCACCATGGCCCACGAGCTCGGTCACAGCCTCGGCCTGGCCGACCCCGGGGGCGAGCAGTTCCACAACAGTGGCGAGGAGGCCTACCGGCTCATGGACGCAGGCGGCAGCCGCCCGTTCCTCGAGCGCGCCGAGCTGGAGCCCGGCGCCGGCCCCGAGGTGTTCTGTCGCCAGAACTACGAGTACCTGCAGACGATCCTGCCCACCACCGAGCCCGATCCCGTCTCCAGTCGTCCCACTTGCTACTGACGAGACAGCACCCATGACGAACAGCAGGAAACGTATGTGTTCAAGGGTGTGCTATTTGCGGCACCTTCCGAGCGTAGCGAGGCACCTCGGAGTTGGCGGAGGGGCCGGGAAGTGACCGAGCCCGCCTCGAACGCGCCAGACGCAGCGCTGGACGCCGCCACGGACGCAGAGTCGACGCTCCCCAAGCCCGGGCGGGTCACCCGCTGGGTCCTGGCGCTGGTGGTGCTCTTCCTGGGGGGCTCGGGCCTCGTCTACGAGTACTGCCTCTCCACGGTGGCCACGCACCTGCTGGGCAACTCCATCGAGCAGTTCAGCGTGATCATCGCGCTGATGCTCTTTGCCATGGGCCTGGCCGGCATGGCCCAGGGCTGGCTCAAGAAAGGGGAGCACCTCGCGGCCGTCTTCGTGGCGGTGGAGGTCGGGCTCGGCGTCATCGGGGGCGCCTCGGCCGTGCTGCTCTACCTTGCCTTCGCCTACCTCGAGCACTTCCGGCTGGTGCTCTACGCGCTCGCCATGTCCATCGGGTTCGCCATCGGCATGGAGATCCCGCTGCTCATCCGCGTCAACCAGCGCTGGCAGCCCCAGCTCCGCCAGAACGTGGGGCAGGTGTTCTCCCTGGACTACCTCGGCGCCCTGGGAGGCGCGCTGATCTGGGCGTTCCTGCTGCTGCCCCTGTTCGCCCTCGACCGCATCAGCATGATCCTCGGCCTGGTCAACCTGGGCGTGGCGCTGGTGACCCTGGGGCTGTTCTGGCGACACGTCACCCACCGCGTGGCGCTGTGCGTGCTCCTGGCGGGCGCCACGGTGGGGCTCACGGCCTTCGCCATCGGCTCGCCCCGGCTCATCGTGAACGCGCGGCAGCACCTGTACACCCACCCCATCCAGCACCACGAGCAGTCCGCCTACCAGGACATCGTGATCACCGGGGGGGGCGCGCGGCTCACGCTGTACTTGAACGGCCGCCTCCAGCTCGACAGCGAGGACGAGTTCATCTACCACGAGCTGCTGGTCCATGCCGCGATGATGGCGCACGACGGCACGCCGAAGCGGGTCCTCGTCCTCGGCGGCGGAGACGGCCTCGCGGTGCGAGAGGTGCTCAAGTGGCCCGGCGTGGAGCAGATCACCCTGGTGGATCTGGACCCGGCCATGACCCGGCTCGCGAGGACCTACGAGCCGCTGGTGCGGCTGAACCACGGCTCGCTGGGGCACCCGAAGCTCCGCGTGCTTCCGCCCTCGGGGATCTCCCCGGGGGTCGGCACCCGCCCCATCACCAAGTACGCCGAGCGCCCCCGGCTCGCCGTGCTCCGCCACCAGGAGGTCGTGGCCCGGGTGCGCGTGCGCAACCTCGACGCCGACAAGTTCCTGGCCGACGTGCCCGGCCGCTGGGACGTCGTGATCGCCGACTTCCCCGATCCCCGCGCTCCTGACCTGGCAAAGCTGTACTCCCTGGAGTTCTACCAGCAGCTGCGCCACCGCCTGGCGCCGGGGGGAGTCCTGATCACCCAGTCCGGCAGCCCCTACGCCACCCGCGGTTCCTTCTGGTGCATCCACGACACGATTCGCGCCGCGGGCTACTCCGTGCTCCCGCTGCAGGCGCACATCCCCACCTTCGGCGTCTGGGGCTTCAATCTGGCCCGCATCGGTCGCCTTCCCGTCCCGGCCGGGGACCCTCCGGCCGCCGTGCGCACGCGCTATCTCACCGGGCCGGCGCTCGCGGCGGCGATGATCTTCCCGCCGCACATCAGCCGTCCCCCGGGCTCACCGCGACGGATCTCTACGCGGCTCGATCCCGTGGTGATGCGGCTGTATCTGCGCGGCGAGCCCCTCACCGGCGCCCTCCTGTTCCCGGGTCGCGCCGGTAAACGATGATCGGAGGCACAATGAAACAGTACGAGTACCGTGTCTGCCAGACCCAGGGCGCGGCCGTGACCTTTGTCAACGGCGAGTGGCAGGGCGCCGGCACCCCCGAGGACGCCGCGACCTCCAACGACCCCTTGGCCGAGTGTCCCCTGCTCTGGGACTACTTGAACGAAGCCGGCCACGACGGCTGGGAGCTCGTCGCCACCGCGGTCCGCCACCCCGAGCAGTCCTCGGTGGAGGTGCTCTACCTCAAGAAAGACCGCTACGGCTGATCCGGACGGCGGAGCACCAGGCGGTTGGGCTCCCAGGACCGATACCAGTCGAGCTGCACCGAGTGGTTGAGCTCGTGCGCGAGCACCTTCACCACGGCGTACTGCACGGTGTCGCTGTCCACGGTGCGAATCACGTACACGTGGCCGACGTGCACCGGGAGGTCGTCGTGCTCGCCAAAGACACCCGTGGGAAAGTCGTCCGGGTCCACCGTCTCCGGCAGCTCCCGGAGGTCCACGATCCCGAGGTCCACGATGAAGGACCGATCATCGGTCACCATGTTCACGGTGAACAGGTCCAGCTCCGGATCCTGGTCGTTCCCGAACAGCAGGTCCCAGTCGTTTCGGACCTCGCCTTCGTCCGCCACCACGGCGTGCTCGATGGAGAGGGTGGCGCCCTGGTAGTCGTCGTAGGTGGTGCGGGCGACGAGGATCGCCCCTCCGCGCGCCGGCGCAGCGGGACAGGGTCTGTCCGCGGTACAGACGGTGCGCGGCAGGAGGTTCTCCGGACCCTCCGGGCCGGGTGTGCACCCCGTAGCAATTCCCAGGGTGACCACGACCGCGATCAACGTGACAAGGGAGAGCCAGTGACGCCACCCGACTGGATTCCTGCTGAACATGACAACACACTCCACGGACGGCGCCCGTCTGGCTTTGCACAGACCCTGCCAAACCCAACCCTGCACCACGAACTGCGAGGAATGGCACATCAAGCGCCAGAACGTCGGTCTGCGCCATAGCGCCGACGTGAACCGATGTTCACGCAAAAGATCGTGAAGATCCGTTGCAACAAACTAGCTCGGGCAGCGCAAAGGTCCGCCATGGACCCGACCGCTCGACGAAGCTGGCGCGGTGCTCGCCGTTGTCCACGGGGGGACGCGGCGAGCCCCCAAAGGAGGCACGTCGACGCGTCCCGCGGTGGGCAACATGCGAGCGCCGTGACAGCGAGCTGCAACGCTGGACGCCGGCTTCGCGGAAACGCCAGAACGAGGGACAGGGCCACCCGCAGGAGCTCGGTCCCCTTGGGCGACACAACTTGGGAGGGGACCGCACCTCTCGGGAGTTAGGTCGCCTGACGCGACACAACTTGGGAGGGTCAGTTCCCGCGTTGGGAAGGGATGAGAGGTGAGGTGACGGAGTTGACTGTTGCTTCGACAAAGTCAGCTCGCGTCCCCAAGTTGGCCCAGCAGGGGGGGGGAGCGCTACTGCAAATCGACGACGAGGGCGTAGGGGGCCGTGGCGCCGTTGTAGCCGTAGACCTTGAGGGTATAGGTGCCCGCGGAGGCGGCGGAGCTGATCTCTTCGTTGTCGTCGGTGGACTGGCCGATGCCCACCTGCTCGTTGGCCGCGTTGTAGAGCGCCATGTCCAGATCGCCGGTGGCGTGGGAGAACTCGGCGCGGACGACGATGGTTTGTCCGGCGGACGCGGTGATGGCATACCAGTCCTGGTCGCTGGGGCAAATCTGCAGGTTCTGGTACGTGCCCTCGCTCACCGCGGTGGCCGCCGCGGCGGACCCGTTGGGCTCGAAGCCGTCGGTGCAGGTCGGGTTGCCCCCGCCGCCGCCGCCGCTCACCACGAGCGTGTAGGTGTTGGCCGCGCCCGAGTAGCCGTAAACCCGCAGGATGTATGGGCCGCCGTCCGCCGCGGAGATCTCCTCGGAGTTACTCGAGGAGGTGGAGCTCCCGATCTTGTTGGTGCCCTGGTAGAGCTCCATGTCGAGGTCGCCGCTCGCATGGGTGAACTCGATGCGCGCGGTGATCCCGCCCGCGCCGTCGATGGCGAAGTAGTCGTCGTTGCCGGAACACACCTCGAGGTCGGGGTAGGTGCCCGCCTGGACCTGCGCAGCCTCGTTGGGGTTGTTGTTCGGCTCGAGGCTGTCCGAGCAGTCCGGGGTCGGCGTGGCGGCGCCGAGGTCGCAGAAGGCGGTCCACTCGTGGGCAACCTCGGTGTCGTTGTCCACGTCGGACTGGGGACAGGTCTCGTCCGCGGACCAGTCCCGCCACAGGTGGCCGCGTCCGGTGGACTCGGCAAAATCACGGAAGACGCTGTAGCCGCCGCCCATGGCCTTGAACACCACCGCGTCCTGACAGCCGTTCTGCTGCCGCTCGTTGTTGTAGTCCATCACGATCTGATGCATGGCCGAGTTGGACGAGTTCCAGCAGCACGTCTTGGACTGGGTGTACTCCAGCTCGGCGAAGACATAGTCCTCGAAGATCCGGTACTGGGCGTCCACCTGCGCCTTGGTCATGGACCACTCGCGCGCGCACAGCGCGTAGAGCAGCTCGAACGCGTCCTCGCGGCGGATCCGCGCGCTGCAGGAGGCCGGGTAGTCCCGCAGGTGGTTCCGGGCGTCGGAGACCATCTGCAGATAGGACGCGCGGAGCTGCTCCGGGCTGACCTCGCCGAGCAGGTCCGCGAACTGGGCCGGCCGCGCGCTGATCCGCTCGTAGTCCGTGTCGCAGATCCAGCTGGCCTCGTCGGCGCGCATCCAGGTGTTGGTCCAGTAGCCGCCTACCTTCTTGGCCACCCGGAACCGCTTGATGCCGCCGCCGAGCTTGGCGTACTCGTCGCCTTCGTAGTTGGTGCCCACGCCGCCGCACTCGTTGATGGTGAAGGTGTGCTTGGAGGCGGCGCCGTCCTCCCACTTGGGCTGCCGGCGAGGCATGGAGCCCGACGCGAGGTTGGCCTCGAGCTTGCCGCCCTCGAGGGGGGTGACCTGCTTGACCACCAGCACGTGCCCGATGCCCTGCTTCTGCCAGCGCTCGATGAGGACGTCCCCGGCGCGGAGGGCTTGCGGCTTGAGGTTGAAGGTGTTGCGCGAGCTGGCCAGGTGCATGGACCCGAAGTAGCTCAGCAGCAGCCGCATGAAGTGGCCGACCCGCTTGTTCAGGTACACCTGATCGAAGTACTGGCCCGCCTTCTTGGCCCCGGACCCGGGCAGCCAGGGCATGTCGTCGCCGTCGCCATAGAGCCCGCGTTCGCGCAGCTTGGAGTCCGACGGCCAGTGGTCGATGATGTACTGGTTCGTCTTGCCGGCCATGTCGGCGGTGTAGTCGTGGTAATAGTCCCGGTACAGGGGCGTGTCCTTGTACCGGCCGCTCTTGGTGCGGCCGCCCATATGCCCGAAGTAGATGCGTGTCGAGCCGTCCGTGGCGGTCAGGTAGAACGGCAGCCCGAACCAGGACGCAAAGGTCACGCGCAGAAACATCGCCACCTCGGCACACTCGAGCGCCGGCGCGGGCAGCTCCTTGCCCCAGGGCGTGGTGAGCGTGAAGGTTTCGTAGTAGGTGTCGTTGCCCGGCGTGCGGCCCATGGACTGGATCCAAAGGGAATACTTCTCGTCCCAGTTGAGACCGCTGTTGGCGTCCCAGGCGAGCCCCGCCTCCCGCGCCTCGGCC
This sequence comes from bacterium, assembly GCA_043825095.1. Classification (GTDB taxonomy): domain Bacteria; phylum Myxococcota_A; class Polyangia; order HGW-17; family JAJRWW01; genus JBDRSE01. Next base: position 4,357 of record JBDRSE010000127.1, on the reverse strand, counting down.
GTGTCGGTGTCCTCCCACTGGTTGCGCACCACCCACACCTGGGTGTCGAGGCTGTCGTGACTGGCGGGCGGCCCGGCCACTCCGGCGTTGTCCTGTTTGCCGGTACTCTCCTCAACCACCAGCTCCCCGTCGATGTTCCACTGATCGTCCCAGTCGTCGGCCTGCTGCTCGGAGCAGGCGCCGAACGCCAACCCCAGCGCTGCCGCGACGACGAGCCAGCGGCTCGAGCTCATCAGTCTATTACGTAACATCAGCGAACCTCCAAGCGTTCATCCATGAGGTGAATCTATCAATATTGGTAGACATCACCGATGTAGTCAAGTGTGCGATTCCCGAGTTTCATTGTCCCGAGCACCACCACCCACCCTCCTTCGAAGGTATCGTCCACAGCGCGCGCGGGTTGCCGATTTTCTCGGCAATTACCTTGAAACGAAGATCTGCATGCCCATGAGCGGCCAGACGACCGCCACGAAGAGCGCCACGACGACCATCAGCAGGAGCGACGCCGGAATTCCCGCCTTGAAGAACTCGCCCGAGGAGAACTGTTTGGATTCATAGGCGATCGCGTTGGGAGCGGCGCCCACCAGGAGCAGGAACGGCATCCCCGCGGCCACCAGGGCGGTGAACAGAATCACCTCTCCGCTGACGCCCAGATAAGGGGCGATCTTGAGGGCCACGGGGAGACAGATCGCAATGGCCGCGACGTTCATGATCAGATTGGTGAGCATCAGCACGATGAAGGTGATCCCGAGGATGAACACGAAGCCCGGGGCGGTCTTGAGGAGGGTGACCGTGCTGACGGCCATCCAGTCCGCGGCGCCGGTGTTCACCAGGCAGTAGCCGAGGCTCATGGCCCCGCCGAAGAGCAGGATGATGTTCCAGGGCACAGTCTCGAGGTCCCTGACGTCCAGCACGTTGAACACGAAGAACAGGATCGTGGCCGTCAGGATGATGCCCGTCTTGTCCACCGTCGCCAGGGCGGGAACAAAGGAGCGAAGGCTCATCAGGGTCACCGCCGCCAAGGTCAGGACCAAGGCGATGAGCTCCGTTCGGTTGACGGGCCCGAGGTTTGCGTAGAGCTCCCGCGACCGCTCCCGGAGGCCGGGGATCTCGCTTCGCTCCGGCTTGAACCAGACCATGATGAGGCCCCAGATCACGAACACCATGGTCCAGCCGATGGGGAACATGTACTTGGCGAGCCCGAAGAAAGTGATCTCCGTGCCGGTGAGCTCTTTGTAGAAGCCGATGGCCACCGCGCCCCGGGCCGCGCCCAGCAGAGTCACGATGGAGCCCGCCCCGGCCACGAAGGCCATGCCGATGAACAGCCCCTTGCCGAACCTGGAGGGCCGGCTGTCCTCGTCGTAGAGATGGTAGATGGCGATGAGCAGTGGGTAGATCGTGGCCGCCACCGCGGTGTGCGCCATGATGTGGGTGAGCAGCGCCGTCAGGACGAAGGAGCCGAGGTAGATGCGGCTGGTCTTCTCCCCCACCACGGAGAGCATCTTGTAAGCGAGCCGCTTGGTGAGGCCGGTCTTGGTGAACACCTTGCCGATGATGATGGAGCCGAAGATGAACCACACCGACGGGTGGAAGAACTCCTTGAAGGCGAGGTGCGTGCCCGAAATCACCGACTTGCCGTAGCCGAGCTTGAGGGCCGGCAGGCTGAGCGGGACGACCGAGCTGTCGATGGGCACCGTGGGTCCGGCGCCGGTGTCCGCGCCACTGACGAGCTCCACGGTCGGCCGGATCAGGAAGAGCACCTGGAGCACCCCGATGGCGATGCTGGTCACGCCGATGGGCACCACCTCGAAGACCCACCAGATCGCGGCGAACAGGAACAACCCCATGGCCGCCTTGCCCTGATGCGACAGCATAAAGTGCTTGCCGCCGGGATCCACGGCGTCGCCCCATGCGGGCGATAGATAGATGCCCAGGAACAGGCCGACGCCCAAGAGCATGAACAACAGGCGCTTCCAATCGAACTTCTGGAGGGGGGCTTCAACGGTTGTCGTCGTCACGTCGGTCTCCATCCGGATCGGCCGGCGACGGCTGCAAGTGAGTAATGATTAGCTTTTGATTTATAGCGAATAAATACTGATTGCACCGGAAAAAGAACACAAGATCGGCGATTTTTCTTCGAGTCCACGCCTCCTTACTCAATTTACTGTAATTACACTGTTAATCCGCGATGGAGGAGGTCGGGGATTATCCTGGCTCTCGCGCTTTCACTCTGTGAACACTCAAATTCCCGGACCGTGCCTTCGGCTCTTGAACCTAGGCGCTGCGGTAGATAGCATGAGGGCTTATGCATCCAATCGACGAAAGGAGCGGAAAATGAACCGCAACTTCCCCATGGCGCTCGCCCTGGCACTCACCGGGTGTGCGCTGCTCTCGTCCCTGGGCTGCGGCCCAAGCAACTCCGGCGGCAACGACAACGTACAGCAGGACGCCTACGTGTTCCCCGACTCCGCACCGCGCCCAGACGCCTCGCCCTGCGAGGATCGCTGCACCGCCGGCACCACGCAGTGTGTGACCGGCGGCTACCAGGAGTGCGCCACCGACTTCGACTCCGACGACTGCACGGAGTGGGGCCCGGTCAATCCCTGCGGCAACGGCGAGGCCTGTGTGAACGGCGCCTGCGTGACGGCCTGCACCAACGAGTGCACCGACGGCTCGGTCAAGTGCAACGCCGACGGCACCGCCACCCAGGACTGCGAGCTGAACACCGGCTCTGGCTGCTGGGAGTGGGCCGCCGAGGTGGCCTGTCCCGGCGGCGAAACCTGCTCCGCGGGGGTGTGCTCCGCGGGCTGCGTCGAGGAGTGCACCCAGGGCTCTCGCCAGTGCTCCGGCGACGGCTATCAGCTCTGCGACGACTTCGACTCCGACCCCTGCATGGACTGGGGCCCCATCACCCAGTGCACCGGCGGGGAGACCTGCTCGAACGGCAACTGTGGCGCCACCTGCACCAACGAGTGCACCGCGGGCTCCAACCAGTGCGCCGGCACCACGGGCGCCCAGGCCTGCGGTGACTACGACTCGGATCCGTGCCTCGAGTGGGGCCCCATCGTGCCGTGCCCTGCCGGGGAGACCTGCTCCAACGGCCAGTGCGACATCAACTGCACCGACGAGTGCGCCGCCATGAACGACACCCAGTGCACCACCTCCGGCGGCGGCTACCAGGTGTGCAACTTCCCGGCGGGCAGCGCCTGCCTGGCCTGGGGCCCCCAGGTGACCTGCGCCACGGGCGAGACCTGCGTGGCCGGCGCCTGCGTGCTGGCCTGCGACTGCGACTTCAACGCCGGCATCTGCGAGCCGGAATCCCCCGGCTCCACCACCGCGTGCACCTGCGACCCCGACTGCACCGGCGGCACACCCTGCGACACGGACGGCCACTGTGACACCTGGTGCCCGCCGGGCGCGGATCTCGATTGTGACTGCTACTGCGACTACAACCAGTACTGCGAGGCCGGCACCCAGGGCGGCACCGACACCTGCGCCTGCGACCCGGACTGCGAGCCCAACGAGTGGGCCTGCGACGACGACGGGCACTGCGACATCTGGTGCCCCCCCGGCGTCGACCCGGATTGCCCTGCCGGGACGGTGGACCCCTGCCGCGCGCGCTGGATGCTCGTGGGCATCCGCGACGCGAACCAGATGTGGCTCGGCGGTGACTACCTCGACCCCGATCCGGATGAGAGCGCCCCGTGGGTCCAGCTCAGCCCGAGCCTCTCCTCCGGTACGGCTGAGACCTTCGTCGAGTTCGCCGAAGAGAACTCCCACTGCGTGGACCAGATCCTGATCGACGCCTGGGGCTACGACGACTCGCTCTTCGGCGACGGCGCCGAGGTGTACATCTACAACTGGGACACGTTCCAGTTCGACCTGCTGCCCGACGAGACCATCTTCTGGCCGGAGGGCTCCTTCATCAACACGGTGATCGATCCCACGTCGTACCTGCTCTGCGGCAGCGGCGCCCAGGCCAAGTGCTACATCGACATCCAGATCGGCGCCTCCGCCTGGGACCAGACCCACCTCTTGGACGTCTGGGTCTACGTGCACATGACCCCATAGATCGTCACGCCTTTCTCCCGGCCGCAAGATAGACTATGCTAGTGGGGCTTTGGGGATTCTCCCCTATGGGCGGTGACCAGTCGTCCTGGGGCGAGAACGCCGACCGGTTTGGCCGGACCGAGCCGGGCAACGCGCCGGCGGGTCGGATGCACGGCGCGACGATGGAGAATATTGGGCAATATTTGACTGAGGAGCGCCGCCGCAGGCGGCCCGTCGCCGCCCGCGCCGGCGACGGGAGGTCAATCCGGTCGGCGCTCCTGGATGGTAGCAATGCGTAGTTATCAAA
>JBDRSE010000126.1:0-13223 GCA_043825095.1 bacterium | reverse complement strand
CCTTCTTCCGGGCGGTCTTCTTTGCCGCTGCCTTCTTCGGGGCGGCCTTCTTTGCCGCTGCCTTCTTCGGGGCGGCCTTCTTCCGGGCGGCCTTCTTTGCCGCAGCCTTCTTCGGGGCGGCCTTCTTCCGGGCGGCCTTCTTCGGGGCGGCCTTCTTCCGGGCGGTCTTCTTTGCCGCTGCCTTCTTCGGGGCGGCCTTCTTCTTGGCAGGCCTCGAAGTCTTCTTCCCAGCCTTCTTCTTGGAGGCGGTGGCAGCTTTCTTGGTTGGCATCATCTGGCTCCTTCTCTCGGCTGACCCGAGGCTTTGGTTGAACGAGCTGGGCGGGCGCGGGTTACACAGTGAATGGCTCCACCCTGCTCTACGAGCGCATCTGCTGGAATCTTGAAGATGATCGAGCCGGGAAATGCGCGCCGGTAGGCCGCAAAGACCCGGCTCTCCAAGTGCCGGTAATCCTGGTAGGTCGGCACGAGTAGGACCTCGTTGATCACGGCGCTGTTCAGGTAGGTTCGGTAGACGCCGTCGAAGCTGTCTGGCATCGGTACACGCAGCACTCGAAAAGGCCTGCCGGTCAGATCTTTGAGCGTCTGGAGAAGGCGCGCGTTTTCGTCCAGGATCCGGGAGTTCTCGTGGTCGTCCACGGGATCATAGGCGCCAAGCAGAATCGTCCCTTGGGGAGCCACCTTGAGGAACACGTCCACGTGACCGGTGCGCTCCCCCTCCAGCGCGCGCAGCCGCACGAGCTGTCGACACCCGAGGAACGACCGCAGCTCGCGTCGCCTCCTGAGGGACCCTTCGCTGCTGACGTACTCTTCAGCGCGCGCAACGGTGAAACAGGTGCCCAGCCCATCGGTGAGCAGGTTCCCTCCGTCCAGTTGCAACGTGGGGCGGAACACGGGGATGGACTGGGCGCGTCCGATCTTGGTGGGGACTGCGTCGTCATTGACGCGATCACCAAAGTACACCGTGTCCACGATCGCCCCACGCCCCCCGGCGGTTTCGATGAACAGCGGCCCCCAGTCCGCGATCCAGGGCGTTTGCACGGCCCGCACCCGCTGGTCCGAATCCAGGGTCTGGGCCTTCGAGGAGCCCTGGGCGCGAGGGTGGTGATACGGGCCCAGTGACGCGACGTCCAGGAAGTCGACGCGGGACCTGTCGACGAGGTGAGAGAGCAGCTGCTCGATGCGGACGCGCTCCCCCGGCCCGTGATGAAGCACGATCGGCTTGACCCGCGCGCGCTGCGTAGCCACCAGCGTAATCATGCCGAAGAGATCGTCGAAGGCGCCCGGCCACCACGCGAAGTAAACCGCGTCCATGGGCTCGAACTCGGCCACCATCCGAGCCCCTTTGGGGGGGGCTGCCGTGAAGCCATAAAGCTGCTTGTGACGAGCCCGAAATTCATCGACTGTCAGGCTAGGCTTCGTGTTGGGTTGGACGGTCCGCGGTGGTCGACGCCGGGACGCCAGCAGTGGCCTCTCGACCATCCTGGGAAAAGCAGTGACCCCACTGCAGCAAGTGAAGATCATGACGAGAACCGCGTAACCACGCCGGTGATGCGACAGTTTCGAGCTCATCGATCCTCATGCAGGGAACCCAGTCCCAACACAGCGGCAAGATATGGGCATCGTCCTTGGCAATGCCCGCGCCAACTCGCCTCTGGATCAGTGCAAAGTTGATAACAATTTAACATAAAAGGACTTTATTGCAATACCGGCCGCCTGTCACCAGGTGGAACCGAACACCCGCTGAGCGTCTGGCTGGTGCAAAGTGCCACAATCGATGCCTCGGTCACCTGCAATAGGTTGATATTTTTACATTAAGTCCTCTCCGCGCAGGATCCTGCCCCTGGGGCTAAACGCCGCAGATGGGGATATTTGCCCCAGTCGGCCGCTCGAATTTTGCTGCTGCCCCGCCGAAAACTGACACCTGGAACAGATCCACACGAGATTTTCTGCAATCAGCGTCGGTATTTTGGCTGCAAACCCTTTGATTCCTGGCATGTGTTGTGCAAAGTCCACCAAGCGGTGAGTTGTATGTACGAGGGTAACGGTCCCCTCTAATTGGCTCACCGATCGCTTGGAGAAGCTCATGCCGCGAACCTGGACCCGGTCCCATGAGCCTCAGGCGCCACGGCCGAACCGGTCGCGGCGACTTTCCCTTTTCACCCCAATCGCGCTGATCGAACCGGCCGTGATCCGCCCGGCCACGCTCGACGTGTGCGACGTCTACGTCTCCGCAGACGCCCCAGCGAGGTATCATGCAGCATAAGAACGACGACATGCTCACGAGGGTGGAGGTGACGGGGCGAGTTGTTCACGCACACCACGAAACCGAAAACGTCCGCGTCGCGCTGGTGGTCGAGGAGCACGACGACGAGTTCGGTTTTGATGAGTACCTCGTCGCCGACGACGGACGCGGCGAGGACCTCGAGGACTACGTGGACGACATCGTCACGGCCTCCGGCTGGCTACAAATCCTCGATACGGGCGAGCCCCTGATCCTCGTCCGCCAGTTCGAGAGGTGGTAGCGCCGGCTGAGCTCCGCGGGGACTGCTGAGGAGCAAAGTCAACCGCGGATCCCCAGGATCAGATGATTCTGGCGTTTGCAGTCGCCGTAGCCGAACCGGAACCGTATCAGCGGCGGCTTCTGGCGCAAGAACTCTCGACGCCAAGGACCTGCCCGGGGCCGGGAGGAGCGCAGCACTGGACACCGGAAGCGGCCGAAGGCCTGCACCTTGAGCCCGTTCCGCCGAAGCTGATCCGGCAGAGGCGAGCTGGTGTCGCCCACCAAAACGCTGGCCTTGTGCAGGATCAGCGTGGTGATGTCAGAGTACCTCGCCTTCCAGAGCAGATAGGACGCCGCCTTGATCATCAGGTTGTGCGGCCCGAGTCGAGCCAGGAACCGGTCCAGACCGGGCGACTTGAGCAGCCCGGGATTGCTCAGGTCCGCGGCGACGTGCTGCAAGACGCGATCCGCAGTGTCCCCGGCCAACCGGAAGCGAACCTCAATGTGGGAGTAGGCGCGGTTGTACTGCGGATCAGACCAGATCCGACCGTAGCGCGCCTTGCCCTCCTCGCGGGGCGGCCAGGGACCGGCCGCGACGAGCTCGGCCTTGTGGAAGTACACGACCTCCCCCTGGGCGGAAATCCGGAATGTTCGCATCCCGGTGGGCTCGGCGCCGTGGGTTCGCAGCCCGAACAGGATCAGCGGCAGCAGGCCCGGCAGACGCTTCCCGGTGGGCTCCTGAAGGTCCACGGTGTGGCTGAAGTCGTGCATCAGCATTCGGCTGGTGGTGAACAGGAAACGCTGTTGCGCTCGCCGGGCCCGCACACGGGACATCCTGACCATGGGCGTGGGAGAGCCCCCCTGCTCCAGGGAGAGCAGCACATACCGCCGCTGCTCCGGAAATGCCGTCAGGGCCGCAAGGATGTCTCCGCCGGAGAACGGGTAGAGCACCATCTGGGGGAGCTTCGCAGGCAGCTTCTTCCGGAGGAACGCCCGAAGCGGTGGCACTTTCTGCTTCCGGTACCGGGCCATGGCGAGGTCCAGCCGGCGACAGAGCGGATCCCGGGTACGACCGATGCAGAAGAGCTGATGGTAGCCCAGGCGCAGCTCGGCGAGCAGATCGCTGCCCGGCGGTAATGCGGCAACCAAGCGGGGGGGGGCGACCGGACGTTTGACCGCCCCGTCCGTCAGGCACGTCCCTTGTTTGTTCACGCGCCCTCCCTGGCAGGCGTGGGGAGCGATTGTGGAATCGGGCCGCGCGGTCTCAGTATTAGAGGAGCTGCAGGCGGAGGCCAGGAGCAGCGAGCTGAACGTGAACCCTGCTCCCATTCGTTGCAGAAACACCATCCAGCCCTGTTGGAAGTATGTTCGCATCGTCGGTGTACCTCGAGCATCGAGCGCTTGACGTTGACTGGTATTCGGATGAAATAGTCGGGCCTGCAATGTGCATACCGGAAATCGGAGGTACACTCTGGATCGATGAATGCACCGTGGAATTGCCGGCCCGATTCACAAGTTACGCCCGAGTGACCTTCACGTCCACTCTCTTCGGGCCGCGGTTGCTGGGGAAAATGGCCCCGCCTGGACGTCTGGTGGGGCAAATTGCCACTGGCGGTCAGGTGATAACGGTCTCGGAAAGGCGATTCCGGGTCTGCGCTCGACCTACCGGTGGTAGCTTCCTGCTGCCCGTCCAAAGAAGGAGTATGACGATGCATCGAAGAGTCCATTGGCTGGTATCCGGCGGTCTGCTGGCACTGGCGCTGCTGTGCTCGCGGGAGGCGCGCGCCGAGCGCGTCGAGATCAATGCCACGAGTTTGACGGTTCGGGCTGGGCCGGGAAAAAAGCACAAGCGGATCGGATCCGTCCCCAAGGGGAGCGTCTTCGACGTGTTGAAGCGCAAGGGCCCCTGGGTGGCAATCCAGCACGGCTCCCGCAAGGGCTGGGTCTTCGGCCGCTTCGTGCGTGTCGTCACAGGCCGCAAGCCGGCCGCAAACAACAGTCCGACTCCGGTTTCCGGGACCCACACGGTCACGGCCACGCGCCTGAACGTCCGCGGCACCGCGAGCGTGAAAGGGAAGCTACGCTTCAGTCTCCTGCGCGGCGACAGGGTCACCGTGAAGGAGACCAAGGGCCGCTGGCAGCGTATCGTGCACCGCGGGAAATCCGGCTGGGTCATGGGGAGGTTCTTGACGACCGGCGCGCTTCCGCCGCCACGCCGTCGGGCTCAAAAACGTCGCCCCATAACCCGCAGGAAACCTCGCAAGGTCACCCGGTGAACAAGAACCGGAGATCGGCGCGACAGAGCCCCGACGTGGTGTTTTGACCCGACTGCATACACGTACGAATGGGCAAGGTAACCGCCGAGACGCCCTCGCTCCGGTAGGGGTCGCGGCACTGATCTGCCTGGCGGGCTGCTCTCCCCACGAGAGGGTCCCCATCACCTTCGCGTTCGAGGGCCCCCCCCCTGAGGCCGTGGTGGTCAGGCCTCGGAGCAGGGCGCGCGCGCTCGTCACACCGGACGGCTCCGGCGGAGACGAGCCCTGGATCCTCGATCCCGACGGGCTGCAGCCGGTGCTGCTGCGATCCTGCCCCCCCATTGGCGACTGTCGCATGGACTTCCAGTACCGGGACGAGCTGCTCCTCGACGACATCCACGCCCACGGCGGGCGGGTCTGGATTCCAGAGGAGGCCCGAGAGAAGGGCGGCCGGTACCCACTCCTGGTGCTCCTACACGGAATCGACACCGATGAAGAGCCGGATCCGCCCCATCGTCTGCTGGCCCCGCCCCTCGATGTGAGCCGTATCATCAAGCGCCGCATCGAGGCTGACGAGCTGGCCCCCATGCTGGTGGCCGCGCCGAGCCAGACCCGGGACGCGGACTCGAGCGTGTCCCTGTGGACGGCGGAGGGCTTCGAGCTCGGGGACTTCGTGCAGGCCGTGGATCGGGAGCTGGCCGCGTCCACCAGAGTGCGCGTGGACCGACACGATGTGAGCGTCTTCGGGCACAGCGGCGCCGGGTGCGTGGTGACCGCCAACCAACGCAACGGGCTGTTCCACATCGCCGAGGAGCTGAGCGACCTCCGCCGCCGGTCCATTTGGGTCAGGCTGCTCGGGTTGATGGACATCTGCTTCCACGGCCACGGCGGGGGTGAATTCCTGGCCGAGAAGCTCGCCAATACCGACACCAAGGTGTTCGCCATGTGGGTGGAGCCGGAGGCCTGGTCCAAGGGCCTCGACCGGGACCTGGACGGGTTCGCCCGAGGCCTCGGCGTCACCGACACCGTGGCCTGCGACCGCCAACGCTACGAATCCTGCCACGGAAACCCGGCCGGCTGGTTCTTGTACAAAGTCCACAAAGAGAATCTACAGCACAGCGCCCCTCACGCCGCTGTCGACGACCCGGACTCGGGTGGGGATCGCGCGACCCTCGGCGGTGACACCGAGCGGCTGGACGCACACCACGCCCTCGTTCGCTGGTTCGTAGACGAGGCCCTCAACCTGTACTTCTGAGGTCCGTCCCGATCACCGATTCTTCAGGCGGTCCCGGTGAATCTTCCCAACAACCGCGTCGATGGCCAAGGGCCCGCCCGTTCGACGAGTCGAAAAACCACCAGCTCCCGTGATACAATGCAAGGTGAGATGGTGAGCCCAACCCGCATCCACGGACTGGCGACATCGGCCCTGCTGATCGCCCTGCTGGCAGCGCCCGGCTGCATCTTTGACGAGTCAGGGGTCAGAGGGCCGGGGGACGCCGCGGTGCAGCCCGACAGCGAGGTCCCTCCTGACAGCGAGGTCCCTCCCGACTGCGGGGACGGGATCCTCGACAACGGCGAGCAGTGCGACGGCGCGGAGCTGGACGGGCAGACCTGCGAAACCCTGGGCTACACCGGCGGCCAGCTCGGCTGCACCACGAGCTGCACCTTTGACGAAGCCCTTTGCATCGCGCTTCCGACCTGTGGCAACGGCCAGGTGGAGTCCGGCGAGGAGTGTGACGGCGCGGCCTTCGGGGGGCGCAGCTGTGCCACCTACGGACACGCCTCCGGGGAGCTCTCCTGCCTCGCAAGCTGCATGATCGATGACTCGGGCTGCTACACCTGCGGCGACGGCGGCGTCGACGGCCCCGAGCAGTGCGACGGCGCCAACCTCAACGGCGCCGACTGCGTCGGCCTCGGCCACCTGTGGGGCAGCGTCGCCTGCGGGGGCACGTGCCAGCTCATCGAAACCGGCTGCTTCGACTACCCGCAGAACTGGTACGACCTGAGCTGCCCCTACCGCAAGTCCATCACCGTGGATCCCGCCCAGGTGGACGCCCCGCTCACGCACTACCCGCTGCTGGTGAAGCGCGGAGACACGGACCTTCGGGACCGGGCCCAGACCGACGGTCTGGACATCCACTTCGCCAACGAGGACGGCACGGCTCAGCTCAATCACGAGCTGGAGCGCTACGTCAGCGGCAACGGCGGGATCGTGGCCTGGGTGGAGCTTCCCGCGGTTTCCAACTCCCTGCCCACGACGATCTACCTGTACTACGGCGATGCGAGCTGCGGCACCCCATCGAACCCGGCGGCGGTCTGGGACGTTGACTACCGAGCGGTGTACCACCTCTCACAGGCCGGGACCGTCAACCGCCTGGACTCCACGGTGAACGCTCGCCACGCCACCACAGCCGGCTACGAAGGGGACGAAGGGGTGGCCGGGCGGCACGACGGCGCCGACTACTTCGACGGCACAAACGACCACCTGATCCTCCCGAACGCGACGACCAACGGCCTGTGGGACTTCACGGTCTGCCTCTGGATCAAGACCACGGAAACCGGCTCGCACTCCACCGCCTGGAAGAACCCCACCATTCTGGGCAACATCACCACCGGGCTGGAGTCCGGGGACTTCGGTATCCTGTCCGAGAGCGGCTACATCGGGATCCGCTCCGGGCTCTGCACCGGCAACGACGAGCTGGTCATCAGCGGCACCTTCCTCGCAGACGACCAGTGGCACTACGTCTGCGCCGTCAGCGCCGGCTCGCAGATCACCCTGTTCGTGGACCTCGCCAACGTCGCCCAGGTGTGCAGCGGCGGGCGCGCCATGGAGCCCCTGGGGTGGTGGATCGGCGGCGAGAGCGGTGAGAATCCCTCGTCTGAAGCCGGCTTCTACCACTCCGGGACCATCGACGAGGTCCGAATCAGCGGGATCGCCCGGCCGCCCACCTGGGTTTCGACCAACTTCCGGAACCAGTCGACCCCCGCGGTCTTCTATACCGTTGGCAACGAAGAGGCGCTCTAACCGGGGTCTCCTGGACACTGAGTCAAACAGCGTCACAGTGGCCACGAGGCGCCCGCCAGGCAAGGCGCGAGTGAGGAGCGCGCGCAGCGTACTTGGGGTACGTGAGCACGCACCGCAGCGAGCAACGCAGCCTGGCGGGATGGATCGTGGTCAATGTGATGCTGTTTAGCCGGACTTCTGAAACTCCGTCCAGATCTCCCCCAGCCCCTCGTCCCCGTCGAACTCCAGCTCCGGGTCGATCTGGAAGTTGACGATGCCCTGCTCCTCGAACCACTCCTTGTAGTGGCGATCCAGGAATCGCGCAGCCTCGGGAGTGACATCCTCCCGGTAGAGCCCCACGTCGAGGTCCTCCCGGTCCAGCAGCCAAGCCCGTCCCTGGTCGTTGAGCAGGTCCTGTGAGTCGAGCCACTCGAGCACGAAGTAGATGTGCCTGGACGCGGCCTCGAACTCGACGTCCTCGCCGTCGTAGTACCACTCGGCCCGGTCCCAAGCAGCGTCCCCTCCACCGGCGTCCCTGCTGCCGGAGTCCCTACCGCCGGAGTGCTCCGAAGAAGACTTCGGCTTTTTAAATATTTTCTTGAAGAAGCCCATGTCGCCATCCTACCCCGATCTTCCCGTCCGACACCACCACCCATTCCGCGTACAATGGACAGTCATCCGATCCCGGATCCGGAGTAGTGACCATGCCCAAGACCACCGCGCCCCTGGAGCTCACCGAGGAGCAGGCCCTGTATTTCCGGTCCCGGCGGGGCCACCTCACCGGGCCGGGCGCTACCGACGCGCCTGCGGCCGCCCGGGCGATCCTCGGCGCGCAGTCGCAGCAGCTCGCGCCGTCCCTGCGGGCGCTGTCCATGCGAATGGAAGGACGGCCTACTGCGTCCGCGCTGACCGCGGAGCTGCTCGAGCCCCCGCGCCGGCTGGTTCGAACCTGGGGACAGCGAGACACCATCCACATCTACGACGCGGAAACAGACTGGGCCGCCGTGGTCGCGGCCCGGGGCGAGTGGGCGCCCGGCGGACGCGGGGGACCGATGCCCTCCGAAGCGGTCGTCGACAAGGCGAGGAAGCTGATGGCTTCAGCCGAGCGGCCGGTCACCCGCAGCGACCTGATCGACGTGGCCCCACGCGCCTACGTCCAGGCCGTGGAGCAGCGCGTCGGCCCCGGCGAGGCAGCCCGGCGGTTTGCCGCGGGCCGACTCCTGTGGATGCTCGCGAACCAGGGGAACGCCTGCGCCGCCGGGAAAACCGGCGCCGAGCAGTCCTACGCCGCGCGCTCCGCCTGGTTCCCAGAGCTCTCCTGGCCCCGCCGGCCACCGCCCGCGCGCGCGGCGGCAACCAACCTTGCCCTGCGCTACCTGTCCGCCTACGGCCCGGCCACGCCCACCGACATCGCCCACTTCTTCGGCGCGAGGGTCGCGAACGTCCGCCGCTGGCTGGAGTCCCTGGACCCCGGCCGGCGGCAGTCTCCGCTCCTTCCGGTTCGCTGCGGCGGCCGCAAGGGGCTACTCGCCCGCGCGGAGGACGTGGACGACCTGCTCGTGAAACCACCCACCGGCGCCAGGGATTGGCCCGTGCGTCTTCTCCCGCTCTGGGATTGCCTGCTGATGGGTCACGCGGACAAGCGCTGGACCGTGCCAGACCCTGCCGAAGAGAAAACCGTTTGGCGCAAGGCCGCCCACGTCTGCGCCACAGTCCTGGCGCGGGGTCGCATCGTGGCCACCTGGACCCAGAAGGTCCGCGGCCGGCGACTGCTCCTCGAGGTCCAGCCCCTCGGTCTGTGGCGCAAGTCGAAGCACGCCGCCGCTGTCCACCGCGAAGCCAAGGAGTTCGCCGCCCACCTCGACCTCGAAGACGCCGAAGTCCTGTTCAGACGCTGATCGTGAGCCACTCGGCGGTGGACGTGTCCTGGGTAGTGAGCCCGCGGCGCAGCGCACACAAGTGCGAGGAGAAGCATGTGGTATGATCCCTTCATAGAACTATCGCGGAGGACGAATCATGAAGGCGCGGGTTGGGATTGCACTTTCTGGGGTTCTACTTTCCATGGGACTGGTGGTGGCGGCCTGCGGCGGCAGCTCCATCGGCACGACGAACGACAACGACGGTGGGACGGCCGGGCCCGACGGCCAGGCCCAGCGCGACGGCGCCCTGCCGCCCGACGGCGGCCGGGACGGCGGCGTAATCACCCCCGAATGCGAGCCCGCGGCCGTGGCGGACGACACGTGCATCAACTGCCTCGTCCCGGTGTTCCAGGGCGCCTTCTGGGACGGCATGGCGTGTTTCGAGCTCATCGGCTGCGGGTGCGCCGGCGAGGGGTGCAGCCGCGGGTACTCTTCACTGGCCGACTGCGAGAACGCGCACCAATACTGCGACTCGACCACGTGCCTCGGCACGGGGGGCGAGTGGTTCCCTGCCGACTTCTGCGGGCCCTGCGGACACTACCAGTGCGGGCTGCCCTCGCCGCTGGCCTGCTGTGACGCCGGGTGCAACTGCGGGCCCGGTCAGCTGTTCTGGTCCGGGTCGGGATGTCTGCCCGACCCGAGCTGCTCCGCGGAGTCGGCCTGCATGGCCACCGGCGGCCAGTGGCACCCCCAGTCCGAATGCTACTGCGGCTTCACCTGTGGTCAGCCGGGCGACTGCCAGGCGTGTCTGGACTCGTGCGACTGTGGCGCCTTCCGGAACTTCGACCCGGTGCAGGGGTGCCGGTGGGACGTCGCCACCTGCGGAGATCCCAACGAGCAGGCCCGGTGCGAGGACACCCTGGGCACCTGGCACCAGGGGGACGGCTGCGGCCACTTCACCTGCGGCCGCCCCAACCTGCTCGACCCCTGCGTGATGCCCGGCTGCGACTGCGGCCCGAACCGCAACTTCGACTCCCAGCTCGGCTGCGTGTACGACGACGCCTGCGTGCTCGCCGACCTGGGCGAGGACTGCCGGGGCTCAGGCGACGACTCCACCTGCCGCGCCGGGCTGGTCTGCTGCGAAGGCTGCGGCATGGCTCCCGGCTGCCAGATCTGCGCAACGCCCTGCTGCGCCGACGACGGAAGCTGCCAAAGCGACGGCTGCTACCCCCCCCCGCCCTAAGGGCCCGATCCCCCTCCTCCACCCTCTTTCGCGCTACGGGCATGGTCCCATTCCGGCACAGTCCGGGTCGGCGCAGTCTACGGCGCCGTCGCAGTCGTTGTCCACCAGGTCGTCGCAGGTCGTCTCGGTCGGCGCGCAGGCGTTACCGGCGGTGGTGAGCAGACGAAGGACCTGGCCGCTTCCCCCCACCATGAAGACCATCTCGGGCGTACCCCAGATCCCCGAGATATCGAGCACCGTGCCCGACCGCCACTGCTGCCACCCGCTCCCGTCGTAATGGAGAAGCAGCCCGCTGTCGCCAACCACGTACGCGTCGCTGGGACCGTTACTCCACACGCCGTAGAGCCCTTCGGTCGTGCCGGAGTCGACCGGCGACCAGCTGACGCCGTCATAGTGTGCGATCTCTCCGCCCTCGCCCACGGCGTAGACGTCCGCCGGGCCGGACCCTCCGATGGCGTTCAGTGTTTCGAGCGTTACCATGCCCGTGTTCGACCAGGCGGCGCCGTCGTAATGGAAGACATCGCCGCTGCCGCCCACGGCGAAAACATTGCTGGGGCCGCTGCCCCACACCGCGTTGAGCTGCGTGTTCGTGCCGGAGCTCATGGGCGACCAGGCGCTCCCGTCGAAGTGGAGGATCGTCCCGCCATAGCCCACAACGAACACATCGGACGGCCCGCTACCCCAGGCGCCCGTCAGGGGCGTGGAGCCCCCCGTGGCGATGCTGCCCCAGGCCACTCCGTCGTACTCGAGCAGGGTGCCAGCCGCCCCCACGGCGTAGACGTTGCTCGGTCCGCTGCCCCAGACCGCCTCCAGCCACTGCCCTCCCCCCTCCACCGTCTCGGTCCACCCGACGCCGTCGTAGTGCTCAATCCGTCCACCGCTCCCCACGACGAACACGTCGTTCGGACCGCTCCCCCAGGCGCTGTTGAGCCAGAAAGTCGTCGGGTTGGCGACAGGGGCCCAACCCAGGCCGTCGTAGTGCAGCATGGTCCCTCCCCCACCGGCGGCGAAAACATCGCTCGGGCCGCTGCCCCACACCGCGTTCAGCTCGTCCGAGCACTCGGAGACCATCTCCGACCAGTGCGAGCCGTCGTAGTGGACGATCGTGCCCGCGGCGCCCACGGCAAAGACGTCGTCAGGGCCGCTCCCCCACACGTCTTCCAGCCAATACCAAGTGCCGGATGTCATGGGGGTCCAGACGCTGCCGTCGTAGTGAACGATCGTGCCCGCACCGCCGACCGCGAAGACGTCGCTGGGCCCGGAGCCCCAGGCCCTCTCCAGCCAGGACGCGGTGTTCGAGGCCATCGGAGTCCAGGCGCTGCCGTCGTAGTGCAGAATCATCCCCGCCGTGCCGACGGCGAAGACGTCGTTCGGACCTGCGCCCCATATCCCCGCGATGGTGTCAGTGACACCAGAGCTCATGGAGGTCCAGCCGGTACCGTCCCAGTGGAGGATAAACCCGCCGTCCCCCACCACGAAGGCATCGTTCGGCCCGCTCGCCCAAAGATCTCCAAAGTTGACATTGAAACCGGTGTCCATGGCCGTCCAGGAGCTCCCATCGTAGTGGTACACCAGCCGGGTGCTCGAGGCGAACCACACGTCGTCCGCCGCCGTCCCCCAGGCCGCCACGTGCGTGTCCAACGCCGCGGGATCGAGTGGGCCCCATCCGGTGCCGTCATACTCGATCGCAACGTTATCGCCGGCGGCGAAGACGTTTGCCGGACCAGCTCCCCAGAGGGTTCGGATCGAAGAGAGAACACCCGACGGCATGGGAGTCCATCCGAGGTTCGCACAGCCTGTGAATCCCGGAGTGCACCAGGCGGTGCAGCCGAGCCAGCCGCGATCGAAACCATAGTCAAGGCACGTCTGGCCGGAGGGAGCCGCGCCGTCGCAGATTTCGGTGCCGTTGACGATGCTGTCTCCGCAGCGCCCCCAGCAAGAGACGGGATCGTACTGGCAGAACGACGTGCAGCTGGGCGTGCCCCAGTAGTAGCCGAGGTCCTGGCAGGTGCCGCTGCCGAGCGCCGCCCCGTCGCAGACCTCTCCGTGGAGGTCGTCCAGAATTGCGTCACCGCAGGTGCGGAGCTCACAGTTCAATCGGCAGGGCGCGTTGGGTGCGCTCGAGTTCGCCGCCCCCTGGTCGCAGCTCTCCGCCGCGTCCACGATCCCGTTGCCGCAGGTTTCGTCGGATGAGCACGTGGCGTTACACCCGTCACCCGGGATGTTGTTGCCGTCGTCGCATATCTCGCGGCCCTCCACGATGCCGTTGCCGCAGAAGATGATCTTTCAGGAGTCGCTGCTGCTCAGCGTCGGAAACTCCGCTCCCGAGTCGCAGCCCTCGCCCAGGTCCACGATCCCG